>JANTHP010000285.1 GCA_024762395.1 Anaerolineae bacterium
CTTTGAGCAGGTAGCCGACGGCGCCGGCGCGCAAACCGTCGAAGATGTGTTCGTCGTCGTCGAAGGTGGTGAGGACGATGATGCGGCTGTCGGGCTGGATTTTGGTCAGGTGGCGGGTGGCGGCGACGCCATCAAGGACGGGCATCCGCAAATCCATCAAAATAACGTCGGGATTGGTTTGGGCGGCGATGTGGATGGCTTCTTCGCCGTTGTCCGCCTCGCCGACGATTTCGATGTCGTCGCGGACGGAGAGGAGGGTATTGAGTCCCTCGCGGAAGAGGGCTTGATCGTCTACAAGTAGTACGCGGATGGTCATAGTTTATGTCCTTCGCAACGCGATTTGGACAATCGTGCAAAACGGTTTACCAAATCGTTCTACGGCAAGCGGTTTGGGAGATGGTACGGCCGTTCTCCTATCCCCATTATAACCCGAATACGACGATGGTTGGTAACGGCCGTTTCTCCCCTAACTCATTTTGCGTGAAATTTGGCACATTCCGTTTTTGTGTTATAAAGTGATAAATATAACATTATTACACATTTCATAACACGAGGAGGAAGATATTTTAGGATGAAAATCAGACAACAACAAAAATTTCTCGTTTGGCTGATTGTCATGGGGCTGCTCATTACAGCAAGCTCAACGGCATGTCAGGCCAATGCACCCAAAGCAGCGCCCGAATCAGAATCGGCTGCATCCCAATCTGACACCGAATCACCTATTGTTATTGAAGGCGCCTGGTCGCGTTCCACGCCCGAAATGATGGAAGGATCGGGCATCGTGTACATGGTTATCCGCAATAACGGCGACACGGCCGATAAATTGGTCGCCGCCAAAAGCGATGTGTCTGAGGTGGCCGAACTCCACGATCACCAAATGGATGATAATGGCGTCATGCGGATGCGCCCTGTGCCGGAAGGCTACATCGAAATTCCGGCCCAAGGTTCCGTCGAATTGAAGTCGGGCGGGCTGCATGTCATGCTCATCAACCTGATTGAACCGCTCAAAGCCGGCGAGATGTTCCCGCTCACGCTCAAGTTTGAGAAATTTGGCGAAGTGGTCATCAATGTCCCGGTGACGGATGTCGAGCCGGAAATGGCGGAGGCGATGCCGATGGAGATGGCGGAGCCGGAAGAGACCGAGCCAGTGGAAGAGGCGGCAAAAGAAACAACACCGGAGGAAGCCGCGACCGAAGAAACTGAAGAAGCGACTGTAACCGAGGAAACGGCCGTTTCTACAACCCCAGGCATTGCCCCCACCCCACGCGCGCCGGAAGATTTGAAAGGCGGCTTGTTCATCAACCTGACCACCGATGATATTGATCGGGCGGCGATGGCCGTTGGTTTTGCCACCAAAGTCCTCAACAACACCAACAAACCGGTCACCATCTTCATCAATACGCAGGGCGTGCGGTTTGCCGATGTCACCATCCCGCAAAACGTCCACAAAGGCGGCAAAACCATCCATGAAATGCTGCAAAAGTTCATGGACGATGGCGGCGTTGTCCTGCTTTGCCCGGTTTGCATGGTCAATGTGGGCGGTATGGACGAGCTTGAAGCGCTTGACGGCGTCATTATTGGCACGCCGGAATACACCTGGTCGGCCATGTTTGCCGAAGATGTGACGGTTTTGAGCTATTAGCTATTAGCTGTTAGCGACTAGCAATTAGCTTTAATTCTTTGAGGAGAAATTATTTACGATGAAAAAATTGAACCATTTGTTCCGAATTGTTGTTGTATTGTTTGCCATTTTTGGCTTGTTTAGCTTTGTGAATATGGTGATGTCGCCGTCGGGAACGCTGGCACTGAGCGGAGCCGAAGTGGCCGTTGCCGCATCCGCCCAGACACAAGACGCCCCACCCCCGCGCGGGCCGGAGGAGCTAAAAAACGGCCTGTTCATCAACCTGACCACCGACGATATTGATCGGGCGGCGATGGCGATTGGCTTTGCTACCAAAGTCCTCAACAACACCGATAAACCAGTCACCATCTTTATGAACACGCAGGGCGTGCGGTTTGCCGATGTCACCATCCCGCAAAACGTCCACAAAAGCGGCAAAACCATCCATGAGATGTTACAGAAATTCATGGATGATGGCGGCGTGGTCCTGCTATGCCCGGTTTGCATGGTTAATGTAGGCGGTATGGCCGAGGAAGATGTGCTGGACGGCATCATCATCGGCACGCCAGAGTACACCTGGTCGGCCATGTTTGCCGAAAATGTGACGGTTTTGAGCTACTAGTAAATAACAGACATCCGATTTCTTCATGGAAGTTAAACAATTAAATCGGTAAAAAACAACTTACCCTGTCATGCCTGCGAAGGCAGGCATCCACTCTGGCAAAAGCATGGATTCCCGCCTTCGCGGGAATGACAATCCATTACCGATTTATTTTCTAAATGTTCATCAAGAAATCGGATGTCTCCCTACCCCCATGAAAAAACAATTTATCCCTTTGTTCATGTTGCTATTTTTATTTGCATCGGGCTGTCAGGAAAAACCGACGGCCGAATTGGGTTTGGACGGGCAGTTACGGGAGATTATTGCTTCTAATGGGCTGACTGGCGACCCCAGCCAGGGTCGTGATTTACCGGAGATAACGGATCCCATCGCGCAGTTGGGCATGAATTTGTTCTACACAAAAGCATTGAGCGGCACAGGCGACTCGGCCTGCGTCACATGCCATCATCCACTTCTGGGCGGGGGCGATGCGATTCCGTTGTCTATTGGCGTGGACGCGGACCAGCCGGAGCTGCTGGGGCCGGGACGCACCCACCCGGAAGGGCCGCTGGTTCCGCGTAACGCGCCTACCACGTTTAACAGCGGCATGTGGGATGAGGTGATGTTTTGGGACGGCCGTATCGAGAGCCTGGGCAAAACGCCGCTCATGAACGGCGACGACGGCTACGGCATCCACACCCCGGATCGCATGTTCCGCTACCCCGACTTGGAGGCTGGGGCCAATCTGGTTGAAGCCCAAAGCCGCTTTCCCGTCACTTCCGAGGAAGAGATGCGCGGCTTTGATTTTGGCATGGACACCGGCAACGGGCTGGAAGTCCGCGATGACCGCAGCCGGAATTTATTAGCCGCCATCATTGGAAATTACGGAGATGGGGCAGGCGTTTTGGCGAAAAACGATTGGTTGGCCCAATTCCAGGCCGCCTTCAACAGCGATGCCGGTGCGGAAGACCTCATCACCTATCAAACCATCGCCCACGCCATCGGCGAATACGAACGGTCGCAGGTGTTTGTGGAAACGCCTTGGAAAGCGTATGTAGCCGGGAATGACGACGCCATCAGCGAATCGGCCAAGCGCGGGGCGCTGCTGTTTTTTACTTCATCGGCAGATGGCGGGGCGAACTGCTCTGGCTGCCACAGCGGCGATTTTTTCACGGATGAGCAGTTCCATGTGTTAGCCATCCCTCAATTTGGGGCGGGAAAAGACAGCGGCATTTATGGCGACGACGATTGGGGCCGCTACCTGGAAACGGGCGAGCCAACGGATAAATACGCTTTCCGCACGCCCACCTTGCTTAATGTGGAGGTGACCGGTCCTTACGGACACGACGGCGCGTACCAGACGCTGGAGGGGATTGTGCGCCATCATTTGAACCCAACGGAAACGGCCGTTGCCTACGATTACAGCCAGTTAGACCCCAGCATTCGCACTGTCAGCTCTGTTGACTACACACAAAAAGCAGTCGAACAACTGCAAGCCAATCGAACCGCCGGCGTTCTGACGGTGATGGATTTGGCGTTGACGGATGAGCAGGTGGCTGATTTGGTCAATTTCTTGCTGACGTTGACGGATCCGTGCGTCAAAGACCCGGCTTGTCTGGCGCCCTGGATACCGGATGAATCGCTGCCGGACCCGGATGGGCTGCGGCTGATTGCGGTGGATGCGGCGGGGAACCGGTTGAATTAGTTTTCAAGTGACAGGCGCTTCAGAAGCGTCTGTCACTGTTCGCCCAAATAAACCAACCCCCTGGCAATCGCAACGCTGACGACAAACATGCCCGCCGCCTGCCCTAACAAATAAAAAAACGACCAAAACGAATCGGGAAAGGGAATAGATAAAATGGTTCCCAAAATCATCCCCGGCAGCACCCCCGCAATCAGCCCCAGCGCAATGCCGATGCTGATGCGGATAATCAAATTAACTGTTGTGTCTCTGTCCCGATAAAACCAACTCAGATAGGTCCCAACCGCTAAACCGCTAACCAACGGTAAAAAGGCGAATGCTTCCCCATCGGGGGCTGTGATAAGGCCCCAAACCAGTCCGATTACGCCGCCCGGCACGGTAAAAACAAGTGTGCGGATAGGGTTGCCTTTCATGAACGGCCGTCATTTGTTGGGCAAAAAGGGTAGTACGGCCGTTAACACACGCTCAATGCTCATAGCGGGAGACGACCTCACGCTCTTTTTTAAATGCCAATGGTGTGGATGTGTTTCTATCTCTGGGTGATGCGGCGCATTGTCCCAGCGCGGCACAAATTTATCTTGTGTCGTTTGCAAATGATAACGGTACTTTAATCTTTGGACAGTTGGTTCCGTAATGACATATTCCGCTATATGGAGTTGAAGTTCCCCAATGAGTACGAGATACCCCCGAATATAACAATCGTTCTCAGAAATCTCATCAAAAAACAAATGTGATTGGATGACGTGGGGAGCAGCCAGCGCCGCATCTTGAACTTGACGAAAATACTCTTTTGAATTCACACCGACACGCCCGTAAGAATATCACGCCGTTCTCGCCAAATATCCAGCCCGCGTTTGGCTGCATACCAATCAAAATAAACAAGATCGTCGCCCAATTCCCCAGACTCGAATTGCCGCATAAATTCATCGGAATTCATATTAAACTGACGTTCAAATTCAAGACATGCATTCTCATAATAGGTGAAGCGTTGCTGGGATTGGGCGACTGTAAATGTTAATGCGTATGAGACCGCATCGCGTATGTCCCCTTTTTCATATCCGGTGAGTTTAGTTTTTAGAGCTAATGTCATAATTATCTCCCTGTAACGCTTGCTTGAATGTAATTGTAAAAACTTAATGCGTCCCTGACAAGGGGGGGGATAAATCTTACCCTGGCACGGCCGTTTCCAGCAAAAAACCCTTCCCCGGCTCTGTCTCAATCTTTAATTCGCCGCCCAAAAGCCGGACGCGCTCCCTCATGCCGATGAGACCGAAACCGTGATCGGGCACGGCCGTTCCCACTCCATTATCCCGCACGGTCAGCTTTACCCGGTCAGGAGCGGTGCAGTCCAGCGTAATGTCAACGCGGGTGGCGCGGGCGTGTTTGCGGACATTGGTTAACGCTTCCTGCGCGGCGCGGTACAGGGTTAGTTTTGATTGGGCGTCTAACGGCCGTCCCTCCCCCACAACCGCATACTCTACCACCAGCCCCGCATGGCGCGTCTCCTCAACCAGCGTCTGGATCGCGTCGCGCAGCGGTTTATGGTCGGTAGGGGCTTCACGAAGAGCGGCGACGGATTGGCGCACGGCCGTTAACCCTTCTTTCGTCAATTTTTGCGCCTTGTCCAACGCATCCCGCGCCTTTTCCGGGTTTTGGGCCATCACCACCCGCGCCGCTTCGATTTGGACGTTAACAATCGTCAGATAATGGCCCAAATTATCATGAATTTCCCGCGCCAGCCGGTTGCGCTCCTGAACCGTCGCCATTTCTTCCGCTTGTGCAGCGTAAGCGGCCAATTGGCGGTTGGCTCCTTCCAACTGCGCCGCCAGCCGTTCCGCCTCCTCGCGGGCGCGCCGTTCATTCATCCGCGCCTCGGTAAAGGCAACGACAAACAAAACGGCAGGCAAAAATGTTACCCCATAACCGGCGACGATCCCTATGTCGCCGCTGATTAGCCACAAAGGCAAAATCAACCCCAGTAAAGAAGCGAGATAAACGGGCCAACGCCAGACCGGGCGCAGATGTTCAACGGCGAAGGAGACGATAGGCAGTGAAAGCAGCCAGGTTCCATTTGGCCCCAGCAAAATCTGGACGGTTAACACCATTGCAACCGGGATGATGAAGAAAACGGCCGTGCCCCACGGCGAAGGAAAGCGCGCCAACAACGCATCGCTGCGAAACCCCCACACCAGATACAGCCCGCCAAACACAAGCGAAATGACGATAGCCGGCAGCGTAGGCCGCCAGCT
>JANTHP010000286.1 GCA_024762395.1 Anaerolineae bacterium
ATTGGAATTCCCGATACTTGGCTCAACGTTTCGGGAATTCCAATTCCCGAAACACGCACTTTTCTCAACTCATTTGAAATGCACCCTTTGCCAAATCGTTCTACGTTTACAGAGATGATTAGCGGCATATCGCCCAAATTGTGTATAATTCCGCAGCTTCCCCATTGTATTGGTAGTCTCAGCAAAACCGTTTGTCCGGCCGTGAGCGTTCGTTCACGCCATAATTGATGCGTTTTTAGTTGAAGGAGGTTTCCATGCACAAACGCAAATTCTTGATCCTGTTAGCTGTTTTATTGAGTTTGATTATTGCTGCCAGCAGTTTAGCCGCTCCGGCGGGGCTGCCGAATGAGCCGATGACCAAACAGGTGGCTGCGCCGCCATCGGAAATGGCCGCTTTGCGCTTGCCCGACCCATCCCAAACAGGCATTCGCTCCAATGCGGCGTTGATTCCCGTCCAATTGGCAGAGACGGCCAAAGGCGTATGGCAGTGGCAGGGCGAACTGCCGGTAGACGGCGGCACGCAGTTTGCGCTACTGGCATTGGCTCCGGAAGCGGGCCAATGGGATGTGACTATACAAACGGCCGCCGGGAAGGTTTTAGAAGCGCAGGTTGAGCCGTCGGAATTGGGTATCAGCCAGGATAATGGGTATCAGGGAGAGTTGTATCTGCTGGAAAATGTGGCTGTCGGTTTTCTGACGGTGACGGTGACGGCTTCTCAGCCGCGCATGGCGGGCGGCAGCGGGCCGGATGGCTACCTGGCGGCGTCAAGCGACAGCGCGTACCGCTCTTACGCTCATTTGAATCATTATAATTTGTTAGTTGGGCAGGAGGTGGGGCTGGTTGCTTACCTGTATGATGATGCAACGGCCGTTACCAATTCCGCACCCACGCCCATCACCAATGCCAAAATCGAGGCCGCCATGCAAATAGCCGGCCCGGACGGCCTGGCAATGACGGTGGCGATGGCCGATGACGGCCGTCACAATGATGGCGCGGCGGGCGATGGTGTATTTGGCGGCTCATTCCTGGCCGAAACGGCGGGAGATTACACGGCTCAAGTTTCATTGTCCGGCCAAACCCCGGAAGGACGGCCGTTCCTGCGCACCAGCGAGCATCTCTTCCCTGTCATTGCGCCTACTTTACAGCTATCGAGTCGGGCGGCGCGAACGGCCGTTGCCGGCGACAATCTCCGCATCAACCTGAACACGGTCGCTTTGACCGATGCAATTGGCGACGTTCAGGTTACGGCTGAAGTGTGGGGAAACGGCAGCGATGGTATGCAGCCCGTTGCCTGGATTGGCGGCATTGTTACCCCGCAGCAAACCGGGCAGCGCATGACCCTGCCATTGCAGCTTAACGGCGGCTGGCTGGCTTTGGCCGGCGTAAGCGATGGGCTGGAACTGCGGAACGTGACCGTTAGCGATGTGACGACGCATATCCCGATGGCCCATTTGGATACGCTGCGGGTACGGGTGTCTGATTTACCAGAGAGCGCGACTAGGACGGTAACGGCCGTTACCGACGAAATGCTCATGGGCGCGCGTCCGGAACCATCCACAAAAAGCC
The DNA here is from genome assembly GCA_024762395.1 of Anaerolineae bacterium. Lineage (GTDB taxonomy): Bacteria > Chloroflexota > Anaerolineae > Promineifilales > Promineifilaceae > JACKCC01. Next base: position 1,567 of record JANTHP010000286.1, read on the forward strand.
TGAACTATGTTGGCGGCCATAAGCTGATGCTTGTACACGGCTACTGCTCCGAAGGCGTCTGGCCCGGTTCCCACTTCACCGACGACGTAGAATTCCAGGATTTCAACCAGAACCGCACCCATGACGAATTCGCCAACCTCATCCGCACCTTTGGCGACCAATACGATTCCTTCGGCATCGTCGCCCACAGCCAGGGCGGGGCGGCATCCTTGCATCTATACACCTACTATTGGAGCGGTCTGGATTATTCCAGCGGGTCGCGCCTCATCCAAACAGTTGGCACGCCCTACCAGGGGACGGCGCTGGCTGGCAGTCTGGCTTTAATTGGCGAGATTTTCGGGGCTGGCTGCGGCACCAATTGGGATTTGACCTATGACGGCGCGGCTTTGTGGCTCTCCGGCATCCCCTCCTGGGCGCGCAGCCGGGTTTACTACCACACCACGTCCTTCACCGACAAATGGTGGCGGTATGATTATTGCAACATGGCAACCGACCTGTTCCTGGACGACCCGGACGATGGCGTTATCGAAAAATGGGCCGGTCAGCTCAGCGGCGCCAATAACATGGGGCATAAAACCGGCTGGTGCCATACCCAGGATATGCGCGATCCGGGTCAAACAACGGATTACAGCCGCAATAGCACAATGAATTATTACGCTAATCGGTAAGTAAAAGCTGGAGCGTGATGCGTGAAGCGTGAAACGTGATGGCAACTTTGTTGTCTCACGTTTCACGTTTTACGTTTCACACCTTTTATCCTTGCAAGATAAACGACCACGCTTCCAAATCATCTTCTGTGAAATAATGCTCAGTGAAACGAATTTGGAAGTTGAAACGCTCGATAAGGCCGAGAATGTCAATCAGGGAGCGGCGCGATGCTTTGGCCGGGTGGTGTTCCAGTTCTTGAATGGCGGCGCGGACGGCATCTTTGACGGGGCTGTCGCCGACAACTTCGATGCGGAATGTGTTGCCATTACTGCTCTTGCGGGGCAGACTGCGTAATAAGATGGTGTGCATAATGTTCTCCTTTTTATGTGGGCATAAAAACTAAGGGTTTGTTTAAGAATAACAGTTGCGTTGGATGACTTCAAGGTTTCCTCTGCGTATCTCTGCTTCTCCGCGCAGCTTCGCTTCTTGGGTCGTTTTTACTCAAGCGGCCAGGGAGGGAGGGCGTTGAACAGGTCGCGGGGCTGGCTGGGGACGTAGAAGGCGAAGTAAAAGATGAGGTCGGTTAGCATGATGGCGATGAGTAGGGCTAAACTGAGCCGCCATTTGCCATTTTGCCAGAGCCAGTCGAGGGGAACGGCCGTTAACCAACAAATCGCCGGAATCACTACCACGTAATGGGAGCTGGATGGCGAACCGCCCAGCATCATTCCGCCCAGCAAAACCGTCAGCAAAACCCACAAAACGGGCAAAAATTGCCGTTTCCACGTGGCCCACAGCAGCCCGATGACAAACAATGGCGCGGCCAAACCGATGAGGAAGGGGACGCCTGGCCCATAAAAGCCGGTGATGTCGGGAACGGCCGTAAACGCGCCAAAGTTTCGCCAAATCTGATGCCATAAATACGCCCATAAATCATACTTGCCAACAGCATCCAGAATGTACCCTTCCTGCCAGCCCATCACCTGACGGGTTCGTAAAAAGTAAATTTCCGGGTTAAACAGGGCAAAAAGGGTGATGGGAGCGGCGACGGTAACGGCCGTTACCGCTAATTTGCCGCTGTGAATCAAAAACTGTACCCGATTAGGCCGCTGCCGGTACAACATGATCATGACAAAAGCCAGCAAAAACACCCCCACCTTGCTGCCCGCATAAAAATACTGCGAAAATCCCACCGCCAGGCCGGCAATAACTGCGCCGCCGCTCCATTGTTTGCGCCAGCCCCAGGCGAATGCCGCCAGCGTCAGCGGAACCCACAGCGTATCCCACACATTATTCAGCCCCAACCGCGACCATTGAATATGATAATGGTACGTTGCCATTAGCGCCGCGCCCATCAGCGCTGTCCGCCGGTTGGCAAACTGGGTGATCATCGCATACGTTGCCAGCACCGCCAGCCCGCCGGCGACCGCGCTGGTTAACCGTAAGCTCGAAATGGAATACCCGAATAGTTGGAACGACAATCGAACAAGGTAGTGGTGCAAAGCCGGCTGCGAAGACGTGCCGGTAACGAACGGGTTCACCGTTTGGCCCGTGCCGGGGAAGACATGACGCGCGGCAAAATCGGCAACGCTCATCTCATCCACATGCAAACCGCCGGGGATGGTTTCCAAAAACAGCGCCCGCAGCAGAAAGATGATGGCGACTGCGCCCAAAATCAGCCCCGTCATGCGCCAATCGGGTCGCTGCCAGCGGGGGCGGTGGGAGAAGGAGAGTAAGACGGCCGTTACCAACACAACCGTAATGCCCCACATCCACAACTGCCAGCCCGTTACCCAAATAACATTGGCGTAAGCATATCCCAATCCCAGGCTGATACCCATTCCCGCCAGCCCCGCAGCAATTTGCATCATGTGCTGCTCGCTGCCGGCAATCTCCGTTTGCCACAACGCTGCCAGCGCTGACCGCCATTGTGTGATAAATGGCAACCGTCGTTTTGCAGGATTATCCATACCCAAAATTCCAGGCCTGATTGTCCATTAACAAATCTTCCAGGCGGGCGTGGCGCAGCGTTTCAAACCGGGGCTGCATCTCGGCGATACTGTCGCCGCCCAGTTTCTCCAGCAGGGCATTGGCCAATGTGATGGCTGTCATCGCTTCGCCAACAACGGCCGCGCGCGGCACAGCGCAAAAGTCAGACCGTTCGTACACCGTTTTGGCCGGTTCGCCGTCGGCCAGATTGACTGATTGGCGCGGATTTAGTACGGTGGCGATGGGTTTCATCGCCGCCCGCACGATGATGGGTTCGCCGGTGGTGATGCCGCCCTCGAAACCGCCGCTTCTATTCGTGCCGCGCGTTAAAGTTTGCCCATCCTCATCCAGAAAAATCTCATCGTGCACCTGGGAGCCGGGCCGCCGCGTGTTGGCAAATGCGGTTCCGATTTCGATTCCTTTGACAGCGTGGATGGAGCCGACGGAAGCCATCAGTTGGGAATCCAGGCGTCGGTCCCAGTGGACATGGCTGCCTAATCCTGGCGGCGCATTCAGGGCGACGACTTCGAATACGCCGCCGATTGTGTCTTTGGCTTCCATGATGGCGCGAATGTGCGCCCGCATGGCCTGGGCCGTTTCGGGGATGGGGCAGCGGGTGTCGTTGGTTTCGGCGGCGGCAAAACGGGCCGGGTAGGGCATGTCGGCGGGCAAATTGGCTTCTACTGTGCCAATGCTGACGACGTAGCTGCCGATGTTGACGCCAAATTGGGCTAAAAATTGCCTGCAGACAGCGCCGACGGCTACGCGAGCGGCCGTTTCGCGCGCTGAAGCGCGTTCAAGCGCCAGCCGCAATTCCCGGTAGCCGTATTTGATGGCTCCGGTAAGGTCGGCGTGGCCGGGGCGCGGCGTGGTGATGGGGGGAATGTCGCGGTCGCGCCATTTGGCATAATCCAGATTAGGGATGGTAATGGCGATGGGGCCGCCGGTGGTGGCCCCGTTCATGAATCCGGCGGTGATGCGGACGGCGTCTCGCTCAATTTTCATGCGTCCGCCGGAGCCGTATCCTTTTTGGCGGCGGGCGAGTTGACGGTTGATTTCGTTCCTGTCTATTGCTAAACCGGCTGGCATACCTTCGAGAACGGCCGTTAACGCCGGCCCATGTGACTCTCCCGCAGTCAAAAATCGTAAGCGCATTGTCGTTCTTTCCTCTGAGATTGGTCCAATCTTCAAGATTGGACCAATCTGACTCGCTTTTTATTCGCGTATCCAATCCAACGATTCTGCCGCTTTCACATCCGCCGCATCAATCTGGATGCGGAAATGGGCGCTGGTGGGGCAGCCGCAGGCGGAGCAGACCATTAATTCAATCATTTCAGCCTTGCCGGTGGTGATGCCGGCGGCGGTTAAGGATGCGACTGCTTCGGTCAGATCGGTTGGGTTGTTGGGGTTGGGTTCGGCGCATTGTTCGCCTAACGGCCGTATCATCCACACAAATTCGCCGGGGGCGGGGTAAGCGCCTGGGTACGCATCTGCTGCCGGTGCGGCAGGGGGCGGCCCTGGATACCCATCTGTTTGTTCTGAGGTTGATTGGGATGTGGCGGGCGCCGGGTATGAGTCTGGTAAGGGCGGCGGTGTGAGGGTTGGTTTGTCATCATTTGCGGGCTGCGCCGGTAGTTCCGATGGTGTGTTCGGTTCGACTGACTCGTTTGTATTTGCTGCTGGCCCGCAGGCGGCTAGTAATATCACACCGATTAAACTTATGAGCAAAAAAAGTTTACGCATTGTTACGCTCCTTGTTCTTACGGGTTATTATTGTCTTCATTTGCAACTATGCAGCGCTGCCGAGAAGATTTGTCAAATTTTTAGCATGACCAGGCAATTACCAGGCCAAATTTGACAAATCTAAGAGGATACCTGAATAGTTGCTCTCATTTTACCCTTAACCATTGA
>JANTHP010000287.1 GCA_024762395.1 Anaerolineae bacterium
GTCTGTCTATCATTCCAACCAGTAACCATCATGCGTCAAAGGGGATTTTGATGAAAGCAATTGTATTCCGCCAACATGGAGATTTAAGCCAGGTGGCCTACGCCGATGTGCCCAAACCCGAAATCGGACCGGATGAAGTTTTGCTGCAAGTTAAGGCGGCGGCCTATAACCGGCTGGATCTGTGGGTTTTGGAAGGATGGTACGGCCTGAAGTTACACCTGCCGCATGTGATGGGCAGCGATGGCGCTGGCGTCATTGCTGAAGTGGGGAAAAATGTGACGGGGTTCGCTGTGGGCGACCATGTGGCTGTGAACCCGACAGTGAGCTGTGGTCAATGTGGCTACTGCGTCAGTGGCCGAGACCACATGTGCGATCGGTTTGCGATTTTGGGCGAGCATTTGGATGGGTTTGCGGCGGAGTTTACGGCCGTTCCCGCCAAAAACCTGCTAAAAATGCCCGATGGCGTCAAATTTGAAGACGCCGCTGCCGCCTCCCTCGTCTTTGTCACCGCCTGGCACTCGCTCATCACCCGAGGCCAGTTGCGGCCGGGGGAATCCATATTGATTGTGGGTGCGGGCGGCGGCGTCAACACGGCCGCTATCCAAATTGCCAAACTGGCCGGAGCCGGGCCGATTTATGTTGTTGGTTCCAGCGAAGAAAAGCTGGCATTGGCCCGCGCGTTGGGAGCCGATGTCGCCATCAACCGGCATGAGGAAAATTGGGGCAAGGCAGTGTTCAAGGCCACAAACCGAAAAGGGGTGGATGTGGTTGTAGATAATGTGGGAGCGGCATCGTATACGTCGTCGCTCCGTTCGTTAAAGAAAGGGGGGCGGCTGCTTACGGTTGGCAATACCAGCGGCCCCACATTTGAGATTGATAACCGGCTGCTGTTTGCCAAACATCTCCGCATTATCGGCAGCACGATGGGGCCGATTCAGGATTATAGAGCGGTGATGGCGTTGGTTTTTAACGGCCGTCTCCATCCCGTCATTGATTCTACCCACCCTCTCAGCGAGGGCGTCGCTGCGCTGCATCGGCTGGTAGATGGGGATGTGATGGGAAAGGTTGTGTTACGGCCGTAAATGAGATTATTTGAAATCCTTCTACTTGTTGTTGTTTTGCCGGTCATTTTATGGCCGCTTCTACCCTGGAAGCGGCCACGGTGGCTCGATTGGCTGGCGGGCACGGCCGTTCTCGCTGCTGTTCTCCATTTCTTCATCGAAGGGTACCGTTGGCAGATGCTCCCCGCCTATACGCTGGCTGGCATACTGGTCTTGCTGGCTTTTGGGCGGCGCGGTCGGGAGGTTGGCCGGAAAACGGCCGTTTTCGGCGGACTGGCGGGGCTGTTCGTCTGGCTAATTGCCGTCGCGCTGCCCATTTTACTGCCTGTCCCCCGTCCCACAGCGCCCACCGGCCCCTACGGCGTCGGCACAGCCACATTTTATCTGCGGGACGATTCCCGCCCCGAAATCTACACGCCAGACCCCGATGACAAGCGGGAAGTAATGGCCCAATTGTGGTATCCGGCCAATCCCGCGCCCCACGCGGAACCGGCGCCTTATCTGGACAATTTAGACGTGACCGGCCCGGCCATCGCCCGGCAGTTTGATTTGCCCGCCTTCCTATTCGACCATATCAATCTCACACAAACAAATTCTTACCCGGATGCGCCGATGGCGGTTGAAGCGGCGCCGGTTATCGTTTTTTCGCATGGATTAACCGGTTTTCGCGGCCAAAATACGACGATGGCGCAAGAATTAGCCAGTCACGGCTATGTGGTGGCGGCGATGGACCATACCTACGCCAGCGGATTCGCCATTTTCCCTGACGGCCGTGTCATCATTTACGATCCCTGCCGCATTTTCACCGACTGCCGCTCCAACCCCCAGGATGGCGTTCAGTTGGTCAGCCAGTGGGCCGACGATATTGGCTTTTTGTTGGATGAGATGGCGCGCTGGAATGAAACGGCCGGACACCCGTTTTACGGCCGTTTCGACCTTTCCAGCGTGGGCGTTTTTGGTCATTCGACAGGTGGGGGAACGGCCGTTGAATTTTGCCGTCGGGATGCGCGCTGCCAGGCTGGGCTGGGGCTGGATGCCTGGGTCTTGCCCGTCTCCGAAGCCATCCTCGACCAACCGCTGACCCAACCCTTCATGTTCATCAACACCCCCGTCTGGTTAGGGCCGGACAATGCGGCGCGCGGCCAGACCATCTACAACGACGTCCAAAACGACGCCTATCTGCTCAGCATCGCCAACACCAAACATTTTGATTTTTCCGATCTGCCGTTGTTCTCCCCGCTCACGCCCCAACTTGGCCTCACCGGCGCCATTAACAGCAAACGCGCTGTCGCTATCCAAAATTATTATGCGTTGGCCTTTTTTGATCAATACTTGCGGGGAAAAGAGGGTTTAACCAGCGCATCTGTTTTTGAAGAAGTGACTTTCGCTTCTCATTAGCCGCTCTTGCCCCACCCCCGCCAAAAAGTTAGCCGCCGCACCCCCTGCCGAATGTCTCGCAGCAGTCCAGTCTCCACACTCAGCCAGGGACGATGATAATTTCGCAGAAAAGCCTGGGCCGCGTCATAGCCCGACAAAACCAGCTCATCATATTTAGGATTGCCCGGATGCGGTTCGATGTCCCGTGAAATCGTCGAAACGCAGCAGTTACTGATATTGATCGTTCGCAGTTGGTCAATCGGGTTATTCTTAAACGCCACTTCCTGGGCGTCAAATAACGCCTCAAATAAATGACCCACATAATTGACGACATTGGTGATCGGCCCCTGCATCGGCGGGCAGCCTTCCGGCGTGTACAGGCGCAGTCCCAACGTTTCCCAATTCACGCCATGCACAAACCAGCGGTTCCCCGCCGCAAAACGGGGATGGTCAAAAATATGGATGGGGTAATTGTTGACGATGCCGCCGTCGGCATAATAATCGCCTTGTCCAAACGCCCGGCCGTCAAATTGCAGCGCTTCAAAATAGAGCGGGATGGCCTGCGACATCAACAGCGCATCCACCACTGCCACATCCGGCGTGTTGGCGGCGCAAAAGACGACCATTTCGTGGGTGGAGATGTTGGTGGCGACGACGTGCAAATCGCGGAACCCGCGCGCGCGAAAATCGGCAAAGGTGGCACGGCCGTTGCCATCGCACGCTGCTGCAATGACCTCCTCCATCCATTCATAGCCGTAGCCAAACTCATACCAGCCGTATTTGCGAATGAGCCGGTTGATGGCGTCCACATTGCTTATCACCCGGTTCCAACCCGGCTCCACCAGCCGCCGCACCATGCCCAGCGATTCTTCAAACTGATGTGGCGCAACGCCGGGCATTTGCGAGAAATCCATCGTGCTGTAAATTGCCATCGTTTCCGCCGCGTCCAGACGGAAACTGACCACTGCTGCCAGCATTGCTCCCGCCGATGTGCCTACGACGCGCTCAATTTGGGGCAAAATGCCATGTTCCTCCAACACCGGCAGCGCGCCGTGATAGGCGAAGGTTTTCATGCCGCCGCCCTGGAATGCCAGATTTTTGAAGGGATATTTTTTACTCATTGGTCGGGTAGTCTTGTAGTCTTTAGTCTTGTAGTCTTTAGTCGCTTAGTTTGGTTGTTTCATTGCCTACGACGCGGCGGAGAACGGCCGTATCCACCCGCATCAACGCATCAACCTCGCCACCGCCGCCATAAACCACTTCTTGCTCATAAACCGCTGTCTCCACAATTGTACGCAGTTTTGATTTGTGCCCAAACGGCGGCACCGCGCCAACCACATACCCCGTGACGGCTTGTACCTTCTCCGCATTCGCCGTTTTCAACCGCCGCCGCGACACGCCCAAATAATCTGCCAGCCGCTTCCAGGCAATCCGCCCCGTGCCGTTGCTAATCGCCAACACCGGCTCGCCATCAGCCAAAAACAACACCGTCTTGATAATTTGTTCTGGCGCAACGCCCATAACCGCCGCCGCATCCGCCACCGTCAGCGTCGCCGCCTCCAAATGCACAATCTCCGCCGCAATCTCATGCTGTTTAATAAATGCCGCCAAATCAACCGAATTCATACATTACCTCTGCCAACCCTTGAAGCATCACGCTTCACACATCACGCATCACGTTTCACGCATCACGTTTTACGTTTCACCCATCTTCAGGCATAATTCACCGACCACAATCCCAATCTTAGAACGGAACAGCCATGAGTCAAATCATTAGTCAAATCAACATCAACAGCCCTGAATATAAAACTAATTACGAGCACAACAAAAAATTAGCCGACGAATTGACCGAAAGACAGCAAACCATCGCCGGCGAACGGCCGCAGCGCATCATAGACCGTCATCTGGGTCGCGGCAAACTCCTCGTCCGCGACCGCATCGAGGCCATCCTCGACCCCAACAGCCCCTTTCTGGAACTGTCGCCGCTGGCCGCCTGGGATATGTACGACGGCAGCGCCCCCAGCGCCGGCATCGTCACCGGCGTTGGCCGCGTCGAAGGGCAGGAGTGCATGATCATCGCCAACGACCCCACCGTCAAAGGCGGCACCTACTTCCCCGAAACGGTCAAAAAACACGTCCGCGCCCAAACTATTGCCGAAGAAAACTATCTGCCCACCATTTATCTGGTGGATTCCGGCGGCGCTTTCCTGCATTTGCAAGCCGACGTCTTCCCCGACCGGGATCATTTTGGCCGCATTTTCTACAACATGGCCCGCATGTCCGGCAAACAGATTACGCAGATTGCGGCCGTGCTGGGTTCCTGTACCGCCGGCGGCGCTTACATCCCGGCGATGGCCGACGAAACCATCATCGTCAAAGGCAACGGCACCATTTTTTTGGCCGGGCCGCCGCTGGTCAAAGCGGCTACCGGCGAAGAAGTGACCGCCGAAGAGTTAGGCGGGGCCGACGTCCACACTCGCCTCAGCGGCGTCGCCGACCATTTTGCCAATGACGAGCGCGCAGCGTTGGAGCGGGTGCGCGACATTGTCAGCCATCTCAACCGGCGCAAAACGATGCCCGTCGTCATGCAAGCGCCTGAAGAACCGGCCTACGACCCGGCTGAATTGTACGGCGTTCTGCCCGCCGACACCCGTCAGACCTACGATGTGCGCGAAGTCATCGCCCGGCTGGTGGATGGTTCCCGCTTCAGTGAGTTCAAAGCCCGTTACGGCCCCACGATTGTGACCGGTTTCGCCCACATCATGGGCATTCCGGTGGGCATTGTGGCTAACAATGGCTTGTTGTTCAGCGAATCGGCGCTGAAAGCGACTCATTTCATCGAATTATGCGGCCAACGGGGCACGCCGCTGCTGTTTTTGCAAAATATCGCCGGCTTTATGGTGGGCAAGCAGTATGAAACGGGCGGCATCGCCAAAGACGGCGCTAAAATGGTGATGGCGGTTTCCAATGTCAATGTGCCGCGTATTACGCTGTTTCACGGCGTCAGTCACGGAGCGGGCAATTATGGCATGAACGGCCGTGCCTACGACCCGCGCTTCCTTTTCACCTGGCCCAACAGCCGCATCAGCGTTATGAGCGGCGAATCGGCGGCCAACACGTTGTGGACGGTAGGCCAAAAGCGCGTCCTCGACCGCCTGGACGATCCCACGCCCGCCGAACTGCAGCAAGCGGAGGCTGAATTCAAACGGCCGATCCTGGCCCAATACGAACGCGAAAGCAGCCCCTACTATGCCGCTGCCCGCCTTTGGGACGATGGCATCCTCGACCCGGCCCAAACGCGGACGGCGCTGGGGCTGGCTTTTTCGATTACGTTGAATGCGCCCTTGCCAGACGGCAGTTACGGCACATTCCGTATGTAAAAATAGAGATTAGCGACTGGAGATTAACCAATCTCCAGTCGCTAATCTCCATTCACAAAAAAGGAGATATTCATGAACGAAACAAACACCCTAACCTGCCTAAACTGCGCCCGCACCGAAGCGCAAATTCCATTAGTCAACTTGCGTTATGCCGGTCAAGAAGCCTGGATTTGCTCCCAATGCCTGCCCACGCTTATCCATAAACCGCAGCAGTTGGCCGGCAAATTGGCTGGCGCAGAAGGAATGGAAGCCGCCCCCCACGACCATTAAC
>JANTHP010000288.1 GCA_024762395.1 Anaerolineae bacterium
TACCTATACATCGCTTGAGTTAGGTAAAAATTAACATTTTTGGCGTGGGGTTGCCATTAACAAGGCGTGAAACCACAAAAAATAAGAGACATCACAGGCAATTGCCCGCCACAGAGGAAGAAAACCGCAGCCCGATTTGCCAGAGGGTGCATTTCAAATGAGTTGAGAAAAGTGCGTGTTTCGGGAATTGGAATTCCCGAAACGTTGAGCCAAGTATCGGGAATTCCAATTCCCGAAACATCAACTGAGATGAAATGCACCCTTTGGCAAATCGGGCTACGGTTACAGAAGGGGGGTGGGAGGTTTTGTTGATGAAATTTAACGGGGTTTTGTTGTGCAATTACAACATGAAGGCGTCTAAAAACGCGGCTTGAGAACAGCCTGGAGCAGCCAAAGGTCTTTGCCGCTGTATTTGAATCCGACGCTTTGAGCCAGCTTGATGGATGCGGTGTTGTGAGGGGCAGTCAGGTAGAGGGGGTTACGGCCGTTTTTCAACAAATAATCCACCATGGCCGCCACCACACTGCGCCCCCAGCCTTGTCGTTGGCGCTGCGGGCTGACAGTGACCGCAATCTCGGCAAAACGGGGAGACTGCCAATTCAAGCTGGCCGAAGCGACAATTTCCCGGTCAGGGCTGTTGGTTTGCCGGATGATGAATCGGGGCAAATTATTTGGCCCTGTTGTTTGGGTAACCAGTACGTTGATGACGGGTTCAAATCGTGTACGGTCAAGGGTAAAAATATGCAGTTCTTCTTCGGTTTGAGTATCAAAAACGGCGTGCAGCAGGGGGAGATAGGACGGCGGCGCGATGAGGAACACGGCCGTTCCCGGCATCAACGCCTGATAAATTAAATCAACGCCGGCATCCATATCCGCCGGCGGCAGCCGTAGTGTGACCAACGGCCGAAACAAATCTATTCCTGTGCGTGACAGGGCAATGTATCCATTAGCTCTGGCAGAATCAGCAGGATAAGTCAGCAATTGTGTCTTGTTATCGGGGTGATGAAATGCGTAATAGCTGGCAATGGCGTCGGCCGGACTAAAATCATCTAACAAGCGCCGAATCGCCCGCCGCTTTTCAGCAAGATCGTTCATTGCCAATTACTCATTGATATTGCCCGTAACGCAGCGGTAGTGGCCGCAGAAACGGCCGTTCTCACCACATCCCGGTGCGGATCAAAACTGTCCATATCTTCGCCATCTTCCAAAACATTGCCGTCAACCGCCAAAATCGCACCGGTTTGCACGCCGCGCAGGGAACCAAGGGCGAACAAAGCCGCGCATTCCATCTCCACAGCCAAAACATTGGCCTCAGACATCATCTTGTAATTGGGCAACTGCGCCGCCACAGCCGGGTAAAACACATCGCTGGTTAGCACAATGCCGGTGCGGCATTCGCCCGCAGCTTGTCGCAATGCCAGCGTCACATCCAGGTCTGCCACAGCCGGATACCCTTCCGGGAAGGTGAAACGGCCGTATCCCGTATACTGAACCGCCGCCGTCGCCACAACCAGCGAACCTGATTGAATATCCGGCTGCAGCCCGCCGCACGTCCCCACACGAACAATGCGGCGGGCGCCGGCTGCAATCAACTCCTCAAACGCAATCGCCGCTCCCGGTGCGCCAATGCCATGCGAACAAACAGTGATGGAACGGCCGTTAAACACCCCTTGATACGAACGATACTCACGCAGTTCACCCAGCAGCGCCGCGCCATCCAACTGTTTTGCAATGCGCGTCGCCCGCCCCGGATCGCCGCAAACAATCACATCCGGGCTAACACTGCCCACCACCAACCCAATATGCGGTAACTTCTTCATCCTCTATCCCCGGCCCGGCCTATTGAAAATCCATCCCTTTCGGTTTATTACCCAACAAATCTTCAATCTTCGTCATCACATCATCCGTCAACTGCGGCACAACATCCATCGCCTTCATATTATCATGCACCTGTTCAACGCGGGATGCGCCAGTAATAACCGTGCTGACATTGGGGTTTTTCAAGCACCAGGCAATAGCCATTTGCGCCATTGAAGCGTCCAAATCCTCAGCCACCCTGGTCAAATCACGCACAATTTCCAACCGCTGCTGCCACTCTTCACTCTCAAACCGTTTACGCAGCCATTCATACCCTGCCAGCGTCAGACGTGAATTTGCGGGAATGCCATCATTATACTTGCCAGTCAGCAGACCCGAAGCCAACGGCGACCAAATCGTCGTTCCCAGGCCAATCGCTTCATACAAACGGGCATATTCCACCTCGATCGTGTGGCGGTGGAACATGTGATACTGCGGCTGTTCCATCGTTGGCGGGATGAGATTGTATTGGCGGGCGATGCTGTACGCCTCCATCAACTGCTGCGCCGACCATTCCGATGTACCCCAATACAACACCTTTCCTTGTTGAATCAAATGCGTCATCGTCCGCACAACCTCCTCCATCGGTACTTCCGGGTCGGGGCGATGACAAAAGTAGAGGTCAAGATAATCCACTTGCATCCGTTCCATGGCTTGATGGCACGCTTCCACCACATGCTTGCGGTTCAAACCCCGCTGGGTAGGTTTGGGATCAGACAAAGAGCCAAACATGACCTTGCTGGAAACAATATAACTATCTCGCCGCCAGCCGGCCTTCTTCAGCGCCTTGCCCATGATAATTTCCGATTGGCCATGCGCGTAAACTTCGGCGTTGTCAAAAAAGTTAACGCCGGCATCATAGGCCGCCGCCATACTTTCCAACGCCTCATCCACATCCATCTGGCTGCCAAATGTCACCCAAGAACCAAAAGACAGGGCGCTGACCTTCAATCCTGATTTTCCTAAACGACGATATTCCATTTTTTAACCTCCTGGTTAGCAAACTCCTGGTTAGCAAACTCCCGATGATAAGCAAAGTATCTGGGTCTTTAGGAATTGACGGAGCAAATCCCATATGCCGTTCACCCCGCGAAATCCCAAAGAACCAAATATCTTTTACAGAAAATATGATTGGGAGTGTACTTGCCTCGCTCATTTTAGCAAACCGGTTTCACGATCTTCTAAATTGAATTTGACATCGCCATCCCAAATCGGTTAGAATGAGGGTCGTTGTCGAGCAGCAGCTCGCAAAAATTGTTAATGGAGTAGCCAATGCAAACATTGCATATCACAATCATCACACGGGAACGCATCTTCGCTGGCAGCGATGATGTTTTGTTGCGTTCTCGCGGCGTGCATTGGTGTCTATTTGACAATAATGAGTTGTGTGCCTGATAAATTACACAATCTTCCAGAATTTCGTCAAATTCGCCCCGCATGTCGCACAGACATGCGGGGCTTTTTGTTTGTTAGCGATTAGCTTTTAGCCATTAGCGGTTAGCTAAAAGCTAATTGCTAAAAGCTAATTGCTAAAAGCTAACTGCTTATTGGAGTTATTATGAAAAATTTCAGACGTTTACTTGGATTCTTAAAACCATATCGCGTTCGTTTTACGGTTTCGGCTGCTTTGGCGGCGTTGTCCATTGGGGCTGATTTGATCATTCCCATGATTTTTGGCTGGACGATTAGCCGAGGCTTGGAATCGGGCGATTTGAAGCAAGTGATTTTGTATGCCGGGCTGTTGGTGTTGGCGCAGGGGCTGCGTTCGGTCATCAACTATTTCCAATGGACGGTGCAGCATTTGGTGGGTCAGAATGTGGTGAAGGATGTGCGCGATCAGTTGTACGGCCGTCTCCAGGCCCTCCCCACCAGTTTTTATCGCGGTATGCCCACCGGGCAGATCATGTCCCGCCTGACCAGCGATGTGGAAGCGGTGCAGGAATATCTGGGCTGGGGGCTGATCATTCAGGGGATGGCAATTTTGTCGTTCGTGGGCACAAGCGTCATTTTGTTTGCGCTGGATTGGCAGTTGACGCTGATTTTGTATCTGCCGCTGGTTGTTTTGCTGTTCATCGTCTACCGCTTCGACAAGCAAATCGGGCCGTCGTGGGAGGCGGTGCGGGAACAGATGGGCAAGTTAACGGCCGTCCTGCAAGAAAACATCTCCGGCGTGCGTGTGGTAAAGGCATTTGCTCAGGAACGGTTGGAAAACGGCCGTTTCGGCGAACAAAACGCCATCAACCGCGCCAAAAACCTGGACCGGCAGCGGCTGGAAGCCAACTCCTTCCCGGCCATGGACTTGATGGTCGGCCTGACCTTCGTCCTGCTGGCCTGGTTTGGGGCGCAGCGCGTCATCAACGGGCAGGGCGATTTGGGCCAGTTTTTCGCTTACCAATGGTATCTGTGGGGCATCATCTGGCCGGTGCGCTTTTTGGGCTGGCTGATTAGCATGATGCGGCAAGCGCTGGCCGCCGCGCCGCGCCTGTTCGAGATTTTGGATGCGCCGTTGGTCATCAGCGATGCGCCAGACGCCGTCAAATTGGAATTGGTACAGGGCGAGATTGAATTCCGCGATGTGCATTTTGCCTTTGACGATGAACCGGACAGATGGGTGATGGAAGGGTTGAACCTGCATGTCAAGCCGGGCGAAATCGTGGCCGTGATGGGCGGCACGGGCAGCGGCAAATCGTCGCTGGTGAATCTGATCGGCCGTTTCCAGGAGGCGACGGAGGGCGAGATTCTGGTGGACGGCCGTAACGTCCGCGACATCACTCTGGACAGCCTGCGCCGGCACATCGGCATTGTGCCGCAGGAGGCGTTCCTCTTTTCGGCAACGGTGGCTGAGAATATCGGCTACGGCCGTCCCCAGTCCACCGCCGACGACATCATCGCCGCCGCCAAACTGGCCCAGGCCCACGATTTCATCATGGAGATGCCCAAAGGGTACGACACCCAGATTGGCGAGCGCGGCGTGCGGCTCTCTGGCGGGCAAAAGCAGCGGCTGTCGCTGGCCCGCGCCATCCTGGTTGATCCGGCCATCCTGATTCTGGATGAGGCCACCAGCGCGGTAGATACGCGCACGGAGCATGAAATTCAGCAAGCGTTGGAGCAGGTGATGGACGGCCGTACCAGCCTCATCATCGCCCAACGTCTCAGTACCATCAAACACGCCGACCGCATCATCGTTCTAAAAGATGGCGTAGTCGCCGAGGAAGGGACGCATGACGAACTGCTGGCTTTGGGCGGCGAATACGCCCGCATTTACGACTTGCAATATCGTGAAAGCGATGAACTGGAAGCAGAGATTCATCGTTATTTGAGGGAATTTGCGCCAACGGCGGCGACCAACGGTCGTCCGATGCCATTGGCGGTTTAAAAATGGGACGCGGATAAACGCGGAAGAACGCGGATTGATTTATTCGAAAACGAAAAATCCGCGTTTATCCGCGAAATCCGCGTCCCAACCAAAGGTTTATTATGTCAGATTTAACGACTTACGAAGAACTAGAAGAGGCCGAACAACGGCCGTTCAACAAAACCTACTTTCTCCGCATGATCGGCTATTTGGGTCGATACAAGCGCGAAGTGGCGCTGGTGGGACTGGGCATTGCGCTGGCGGCGGGCGTGCCGCTGTTTGAGCCATACCTGCTGGGACAGGTGGTGGATAAGGGGATTGTGGCCAAGAATACGGCCGTCATCAAGCAGTTAGCGTTGACCTTGTTGGCGCTGCATTTGCTCAGTTGGATCGGCAGCCGGACGCGCGTGTGGCTGTCGGCCGTCATCGGGCAGGCCGTTTTGTTCGATTTGCGCGATGATTTGTTCACGCACATCCAAAAACTGAGCCTGCGTTTTTACGACAAACACCCCGTTGGCCGCATTTTGTCGCGCATCACCAGCGACGTCGAATCCATCGCCCGGCTGCTCAACACCGGGCTGGTCACATTCGTCGGCGAGGGCGTCAATCTCATCGGCATCATCGCCGTGATGCTGTGGATGAGTTGGAAACTGACCGCCATCGCCTTTGTGACGATTCCACTGCTGTTTTTGGTGCTGGTCAAGCTGCGGACGACCATCGAAACGAGTTGGAAGAACGTGCGTAAAAGCGTCTCCAACATCACCACCAACGTTAATGAATCGGTGAATGGCGTCCAAATCACGCAGTCGTTTGTGCGCGAGGAGAAAAACAAGCGCACCTTTGGCGGCCTCACCCAGGCGGCAAATGATTCCT
>JANTHP010000289.1 GCA_024762395.1 Anaerolineae bacterium
CCAAATCGTTCTACATAAGGACACTAACGTAAAACGATTTGGCAAATCGTTTGATTTGGAACGATTTACCAAATCGTTCTACATTTTGAGGCACAAACCATTACCATGATTGACTACGGCGGCAGCAACATCCGCTTGGTGCAGAAAGCATTTGAATTTGGGTCTACGAACAACTTGTCATTGGTTCACCAAAACCGGGCCACCGGGGCCTGGGAGGCCCCTCTACGCTACCGTAGGCGGGCCTCCCAGCCCCGCCGGTGAAATTGACTGACAGCTTATTCGCGCGCCCTTTGAATTTGTGGGGCAGTGGAAGCAATAAACTTTCGTGTATAATGGAATCAGAATCAGCAAAAGCAGCAAAGGACCAAAACAAGATGTTAATGACATACAAAGCAACGTTACAAGGTAATAAATTAGAGTGGAAAGATGCCATTCCACGCCAAATTACCGACCGTCGTCAAGTGGCCGTTTACGTCACAATTCTCGACGACCCCGTCCCAACGCCTGAAAAAACAGAGCAAGGGCGCAAAATGGCCCAGGCCCTGGCGGTTTTGTCAACGCTTGACGACCGTTCCATCGCCAACCCGATTGAATGGCAGGCAGAAATACGCCAGGATCGCCCGTTACCTCGATAAACATGTCCATGATTTAACGGTTGTCACGCGCGACCAAAAAGATTTTGACTGGATTTCCAATTTATCCACGCTAAACCCAATTGACGTATAATCCCCATTGCACTTAGAAGACCTTCGACGTGAAACGAGATGCGTGTAATTCTCACGCTTCACGTTTCACGTTTTATGTTTCACGCAGGAAAATGAACATGAACCAAACCATCACCATGATTGACTACGGCGGCAGCAACATCCGCTCGGTGCAGAAGGCGTTTGAATTTGTGGGGGCGACGGTGGAAGTTACGGCCGTTCCCGACGACATTCTCCGCGCCGACAAACTGGTTTTGCCCGGCGTCGGCGCGTTTGGCGCAGGCATGGCGGCAATGCGAGAACGGGGGTTAGACACGGCCGTCATCCAAGCCGCGCAGCAAGGCGTCCCTCTCCTCGGCATCTGCCTGGGAATGCAGTTCCTCTTCGACGAAAGCGACGAAATGGGGGCGCACGCGGGGCTGGGGCTGATTCCGGGGAAGGTAGCGCGGTTTCCGGGAAAATTGTCAATGGTTAATGGTCAATTGTCAATTGTCAATTTGAAGGTGCCGCACATGGGATGGAATCAACTTGAACCAGCCTGGGAGAGCCAACTGTTGGATGGCGTGAACAGCGGCGATTATGCCTATTTTGTCCATTCCTACTACTGCGATCCGGCAGAGGCAACGGCCGTTCTCGCCTGGACAGATTACGGTTTCCCCTTCGCCTCCATCGTCGCCAAAGACAACGTCTTCGGCCTGCAATTCCACCCGGAAAAGAGCCAAAGCGTAGGCTTGCGCATCATTCAAAATTTCGTAGAAATGGCGTGACCCGTGTTCCGTGTTCCGATTACCGATTACCGATTACCGATTACCGATTACCGATTACCGATTACGGATTACCGATTACCGATTTCGACCCAGGAAACACATGACCTTCACCATCTACCCCGCAATTGATTTACGAAACGGCCGTGTCGTGCGCTTGCAATACGGCGATCCGGCCAAACAAACCACATTCAGCGACGATCCCGTCGCCATGGGGCAAAAATGGATTGACGACGGGGCAAAATGGCTCCACATCGTCAACCTGGACGGCGCATTTGATGAAAAAGGAACCGCCAACTGGCAAATTCTGCCCCGATTGGCGCAATTGGAGGCCAAATTTCAATTTGGCGGCGGCCTGCGGACGTTGGCCGATGTGGCCCGCGTGTTGGACGCAGGCATCAATCGCGCCATCCTGGGCACAGCCGCCATCGAAAACCCCGACCTCGTCGCCCAGGCCGTCGCCCAATTCGGCCCGGAACGGGTGGCAGTGGGGATTGATGCGCGGGATGGGGCGGTGAAGACGCGGGGATGGTTAAAAGAAACGGCCGTCTCCCCCCGCCAACTCGCCCGCCAAATGAAAAATCTCGGCGTCCAAACCATCATCTACACCGACATCAGCCGCGATGGCGTGCTGACCGGCGTAAACGTTGACGCCACAGCCCAACTGGCGCAGGCCAGCGGCTTGCAGGTCATCGCCTCTGGCGGCGTCGCCTCGCTGGACGATATTCGCCGCTGCCATGCGCTGGCGGGGCAAGGCATCGTCGGCGTCATCACCGGACGCGCCATTTATGACGGCAAAATTGATTTGAAAAAAGCATTTTTGACTCTACCGAAAAAAGGACGCTGATTAACGCTGATAACGCTGATTCCCAGAGAGAAAAATCTGTGTAATCTGTGAAATCTGCGGTTTTTTCGGGAGACTCATTTTTAGAAATTGGAGACACCCCATGAGCTACGATTGGCTGCTATTCGACGCCGACAACACATTATTCGACTTTGACGACGCCGAAGCAAAGGCGCTGGCCCACACCTTCGCTGATTTCAACCTGCCCTACGCGCCCGCCGTCGGCGAAACCTACCACGTCATCAACGCCGAAATCTGGCGCGAATTCGAGCAAGGCCGCATCACATCCGCCCAACTGCGCACGGAACGGTTCGCCCGCTTGTTCGCCGCCCTCCAGGCAAAGGTAGACGCCGGCGCTTTCTCCGCCCGCTACCTGCGCCATCTGGCGAACGGGACCAGGTTGATTGACGGGGCGGAGGAAGTGATAGGGGCGTTGAACGGCTACTTCGACCCCGCTCAGCACAAGCGTTACCACATCGCCCTCATCACCAACGGACTCAAAGACGTGCAGCGCCCCCGGCTGGCCCGATCCGCCCTCGCCAATGCCTTCGACGCCGTCATCATCTCCGACGAAGAAGGCGTCGCCAAGCCCGACCCGGCCCTGTTCGACATCGCCTTTGCCCGCATGGGACAGCCCGACAAAACGGCCGTCCTTATCATCGGCGACAGCCTGAGTTCAGACATACAGGGCGGCATCAATTACGGCATTGACACATGTTGGTACAATCCAAAAGGCAATCCCAACCCCAACGGCGTGACGCCCACCTATGAAATTGGCCATCTCAGCCAACTGCTGGCAATAAGCGGCCCAAAAAGGAGATTTTAGGATGAGTAAACCTATTGTGGAAGCATGGCAAACCCATTGCCGCCTGAACCAGAATTTTCTTGACCACATTCCGGCAGAGGGACTGGGTGTTAAGTTAGGAGGACGGGGACGCACGGTAGGGGCGATCATCGCCCACATGCACAACAATCGGCTGGCCTGGCTGGAACCGGGCGCGCCTGATTTGTACGCCGGACAAAGCAAGGTTAAGCGGGAACAAACCGGTGATAAAGATGCACTTTTGGCGGCTCTGGCGGCATCGGGTACGGCCGTTGCCGGCTGGCTGGCACGATCATTAGAAAATGGCGGCAAAGTGAAAGGCTTCGGCGGGCAGGCAGCCTCATTTTTAGGTTATCTGATTGCCCATGAAAGTTACCATCACGGCGAAATTGGCCTCATCCTTGGGCAAACCGGCTTTCCTTTGGACAAAACGGCCGCTTATGGCTTGTGGCAGTGGCGATGATAGCCATGAAAATTGAACACCTGGCCATTTGGACGCACCAACTGGACGCGCTGCGGGATTTTTATGTGGCGTATTTTAACGGCCGTGCCAACGCCAAATACACCAATCCCCGCACCGGCTTCTCCTCCTACTTCATCACGTTTGCCGGCGGGGCGCGGCTGGAGCTGATGCAGCGGGCGGATGTGCAGCCCAGAGCAGGTGACGCGGAAAGGGTGGGATTGGCGCATTTTGCAGTGAGTGTGGGCAGCGAAACGGCCGTAAACGATCTGACCGACCGCCTGCGCCGGGACGGATATCCCGTCATCAGCGAACCGCGCACCACCGGCGATGGCTACTATGAAAGCGTCGTCCTGGACCCGAACGGCAACCGGATTGAGATAACCGTATAAAACTTCTGAAAAAGGACGCGGATAAACACGGATAACACAGATTTTTGGGAAAATTCTTTGCGATCTTTGCGTCCTTTGCGGTTTTTTATGTAAATATCGAGAATTTATATGTTAGCGAAACGCATTATTCCCTGTCTGGATGTGAAAAACGGCCGTGTCGTCAAAGGCATCAACTTTATGGAACTGCGCGATGCGGGCGACCCGGTGGCGCAGGCCAAACTGTACGACGCCGCCGGCGCTGACGAACTCGTCTTCCTGGACATCACCGCCACCCACGAAGCGCGGCAAACGGTCATGGCGATGGCCCGCGCCGTCGCCGACCAGGTATTCATCCCCTTCACCGTCGGCGGCGGCATCCGCACCGTAAACGACATGCGCGCCATTTTACGCGCCGGAGCCGACAAAATCGCCGTCAACTCCGCCGCCGTGCGTAACCCGGAACTCATCACGCAGGGCGCGGAAGAATTCGGGAGCCAGGCGGTGGTCGTGGCAATTGACGCCAAAAAGCAGGGGAGCAATTCACAATTCACAATTCACAATTCACAATCCACAATTTCCACCTGGGAAGTCTACGTAAGCGGCGGGCGCAAACCAACCGGGCTGGACGCAGTAGAATGGGCGCGGGAGGCGGAGCGGCGCGGCGCGGGCGAGATTTTACTCACCAGCATGGACGGCGACGGCGCACAGGCCGGGTATGATATCGAACTAACCCGCGCCGTCAGCGATGCGGTCAACATCCCGGTTATCGCTTCCGGCGGGGCGGGCACGCTGGCCCATTTTGCCGAGGCGCTGACAGTTGGCGGGGCGGATGCGGCGCTGGCGGCGTCGTTGTTCCATTACAAGCAGCTCACCATCGCCGAAGTGAAAGATTATCTGGCTGAACATGGCATCCCGGTGCGAAAATGACAAAATCACGTTTCACGCCTCATGTTTCACGCTTAAAATTTGACGAGAAGGGGTTGATAACGGCCGTCGTCCAAAACTATGCCACCCGCGAAGTCCTCATGGTCGCCTGGATGAACGCCGAAAGCCTGCAACTGACGCTGGAAACCGGTGAAGCTCACTTCTGGAGCCGCAGCCGCCAAGAACTATGGCATAAAGGCGCTACCTCCGGCAACATCCAGCGCGTCCGCGAAATCCGCTACGACTGCGACGGCGACACCCTGCTGCTGCTGGTAGACCCGGCCGGTCCCGCCTGCCACACAGGCAATGAAAGCTGCTTCTATCGGACGTTGACGGATTGAATTTTGGCTCTTTGGGAATTCGCGGGGTTGACTAACCGTGAAACGTGAAACGTGATGCGTGACCAGAAAACTTTCACGTTTCACGCATCACGTTTCACGCGGTTTTTTTGCAAAACCCCCGCGAAATCCTGAAGACCCTGAATTGTTCAATCGTTATGGAACAGGCGTATCTGTCGCCAGGGGTGCAGGCGGCGGCGCTTTGTACGCCTGGGTGATGATTTCTACTGTACTTACCCCGCCGGCCGTTACCGAAACGGAGCCGCGATACTCAACCCCCTGCACTTTTGTGTACACATCGTAATCGCCCGGCTTCACATCGGAAAAGACAAAATTTTCGGCATAGCCGGGGTCGGGGTTGATGTAGTGCATGGGATCGTCGAGGTAGGTCCAGGTGTTGCCGCTGCTGGCGTCCTCGCTTTTGCCAATCAGGCTCAAGCCGACACCGCGCCAGGGCCGCCCTTCCGGGTCGAGCAATCGTCCTACAATCACGCCGCGTGTGGTTCCGGGACTGATCCACAGCATGGGGTTGAGGGTTGAGGTGAATTCGTTTGTGCCTACGCGAAGTTCAAAATGGAGATGGGGCGCTTTGGCAGCGCCGCCGAAACCGACTTCGGCTACCTGGTCGCCGGTCTGGACGCGCTGCCCCACTTCGACAGTGATGTTGAGGACGTGACCATAGAGGGCGTAAAGGGGCTGCCCCTGATACTGCCGGTCCAGTTCGATGACGACCAGATGACCGTACCAATCGCAGCGCCAGCCGTACCACGCGCTCATGTCGTCTTGGGCGACGACGACTGTACCGTCGGCAACGGCTAAAACGGGTTCTCCCAATGGTTCGGCTGAAT
>JANTHP010000290.1 GCA_024762395.1 Anaerolineae bacterium
AAAATGGGACGCGGAGATGCGCGGAGGGGCGGAGATGCGCAGAGAGAAAAAGAGAAAATCCGCGTTCATCTGCGTTAATCAGCGTCCAATTTTCATTCATCGTGGTGGGCAATTGCCCATGTTGTCTCCTGTAAGAGGAGACTAAAGATTGGTGACTAGAGATTAGCTTGCCCCCAATCCCTAATCTCCAATCCCTAATCTCTAATTAATTCCACTAACTGCTCGGCCAAAGTCACCATATTCTTCATGGCTGCAAATTTGAGGCAAACGCCGGCCGGTTGGCGCACTTTGGCGACCCATTCGTCGGGAATAACACTAACACCTTGCCGCGCACCGGCCATCGCGCCAATGACGGCCGCAATCGTATCGGCATCCCGCCCAAAATTGCCGCCCCAAAATATCCCCTTGTGAAAATCGCCATCTGTCAGACGGAAGACGGCGTAAAGTTGGGGCAACGCTTCGGGGCTAGCGGCGTGGACGGGCGTCCAAAATTCGGTGTGTAACGCTTCCCACGCTTTTTCGATGGTTCCGGCCTCATCGCAAATGGACATGGCGCGGGCCATTGTGCGCCCCAGCCAGCTATCGTCGGGGATTTGGGCCAGTCCGGCGGCGACGATTTCCTCGGTTGTGCCGCCGACCATGGCGACGGCGACGCTGGCGGCGACGGCTTGCGCCGCCCAGATGCCGTCGCGGTGATGGCTGATTTCGGACTCGATTTGGGCGAGTTGGGCGGCGCGTTCTGGGTCGCCCGCGCACAAGATGCCGATGGGGGCGATGCGCATGGCGGCGCCGTCGTCGTAGTTGAGGACATTGTCTTGCCCGGAGAGGGGGGGGAGGGCGCCGCGTCGCAAATTTTCTACGGCTCCGTATAACGGCCGTCCCCCTCGTTCAAACAGCCCACCCTGCGCCAAAATATATTTCTGCCACGACGCCAGCAGCGCCTCGGTAGTTAGATTGCCGCCGCAGTCGAGCAGCGTTTGGGCGGTGAGGACGGCAAATTCGGTGTCATCGGTGCTTTTGGCTCCAGCATACAGGTTGGTGATAATGCCATAGCGCTGGCGGTAGGGGTCGCTGCGGCCAATGTCGCCAAAGGCGTCGCCAACGGCTAATCCGACCAAACAGCCCACGGCGCGGTCGCGCAAAAGTTCTTGATTCTGTATGAGTTCGGCTCTGGTTATCATAAAAATTGTGCCTCCTGATAATGGGAACGTTCCCATCACCCCGAAAATAAAAACCGTAATCCGTAATCCACACCGGTAGCAGATTACGATTTACGGTGGCGGCCCGGTGGAGCCGCGTTGTTGCAATGTGCAATTGAAGAGGTGGCGGCGGGGAACGGCCGTTGCCTGTTCCCCCAATCGATCTAGCAAAAATTCTGCCGCCTGCCGCCCGATCTCGTACTGCGGTTTGGCGATTGTCGTCAAGGGTGGGGTAGTGGCTGAGGCCGCAAAAATATCATCAATACCCATGATGGAAAGTTGGTCGGGTACGGTTAATCCAGCCTGATGCGCGGCCTGCAAAGCCCCGATGGCCAAAATATCGTTGGCGGCGAGAACGGCCGTTGGCGGCTCTGCCAACGATAGCAACTGCTCCATAGCCTGCCGTCCCCCCATCTCGTCAAAAGGAACGCGCACAATCAGGCTGCTATCCAAGACCAGCCCCTTTTCCCGCAAAAAATCCTCATAGCTTTGCAATCGTGAATGACCGGGGCGGCTTTGCCGCTCGCCGCGAATGAGGCCGATGCGCCGGTGTCCCAAATCGTACAAATGGGCTAACGCCAACTGCGTCGCGCCATAGCTGTTTGAGCCGACAATATCAAAATCGGGGAACCCTTCATGCGAGCCAATGAGGACGGTGTGGATGTGGGCGGCTTTTAGCTCATCGTTGTTCACGCGCACCGGGTTAATGAGGATGGCGTCGAAGCGATTGCGCCGCGCCATTTCTAAAAACATTTTTTCCCGCTGCGCGTCCCAATCGCTGTTGGCAAATACCACTGCGTACCCTTCCCTTTCCATTCTATCCTGCACACCGCGAGCAACAGCCGGCCAAAATGGATTGGTGATGTCCGGGATGGAGAGCATGATGAGGTTGGTGCGGTCGGTACGCAGGCTGCTGGCGACAGCATTGTGAGTGTAGCCTAACTCATCAATGGCCGTTTGCACGCGCTGGATGGTTTCCTCGCGCACGTTAGCGCCGTCGCCGGTGATGACGCGGGAGACGGTGGTTTTGGAAACTCCTGCTTTTTTAGCTACGTCAATGATGGTGGGACGCCTTTTCAACCCATTTTCTCCTTTCCCGGAAATGGGAACGTTCCCATTTTAACAAAGATGAAACCAAAATGCAACCTGGGGTTTATTACAGTCGGCGGGGCGGTCACCCACCCCACCGCTGATTCAAAACCGGACTTGAGAGTTTACCCTCATCCGGCTCCTCGCTCGATTAGCTATTGTCATTAGTGCCTCTAGCCGTCGCAGTCCTTCATCTTTGACGGTTTTCTGGTGGTGACAGTGAGCATGGAGGAGTTGCCAGTTGTTGTAGCTATCTTTACCACCTCGTATTTTGGGGTAAATATGGCCTACTACCCATCATGCACACAAACTGGCCGACATCAAGCGAAAATACAAGGGACGCAAACAACCTACACAATGGGTTATCTTTATGATGAGTCGAAACAGGAAAACAGTTGTCGTTTGTCAAGGACGTCACCGCAAGATTCATGCTGGCGCTTACGATGGCCCGAAACTGAATTAACACACTTACCGGAGAGCGACGTGATACGGAAACGGTCATGCGTCGTTCGGAGGGGGCTTTCTGGAAAAGCAGGTAATGCTGCTCGCTGGCTGGCTACCCTACAAAACACCCAAATTGGCCCCGATTGAGTAGTTCTTCTGTGAGCAGCCGGCCGGTCGCGCCGCTTGCGCCAACAATAAGGTTGTTCATTTATTCCTCCGTTCCTGATTTATCAGGTTTTGTTATGACAACACAATTTCGCTCAGCAAAATATTCAGCTCACCACCCGCCGCAAAAATTGATTACTGGTGTAGAATCCGCACAATGCGATTGTAAACAACATTCGATACCATCACCTTAGTCCCACCGCCTGTATCGAACAGCGGCACTATCGGGGTGCCACCGGCTGTATTCACAAACTGAACCACAACCGTATCAATGTCACGGTGGTAACGAGCAATACTGTAGTATCCAGGTATCAATCCGGTATGTTCATACTCATAAATAGAGGCGTAAATCGCCTGTTCATTCTCATTTAACAATGAGCCATCATTTAATGCCCTCAAGAATATGCCCACATCCTCTGCTGTCGCGAGCATTGAGCCGTGCGGATCATTCTTCAAGTCAGGCTCATAGCCTACCCAGTAACCGCTCATGACATCGTCTGCATCCACATCATCAAGTGGCGTGTATGTATTGTTTAGATCGAGCGGTATCAAAATCTCCTCTTCGATATATTGCCAATGGCTATATCCCACCACTTTTGCAATGAGTTCGCCGAGCAAAAAATAGTTCGTATTTGAATAACCATACTCTTCATCCGGTGCAAAGTTAGCCGGCAAATCAAGCGCTAATGCAAGGGCGGCTTCACTGCTATTGGGTGGGTTTTCCCAATAACCAGGAGCGTCGGTGAAATTTGGAATACCGCTTCGATGCTGCACCATCATTCTCACGGTAATCTGATCGGCATATTCAATTCTTCCCACAAGTTCTGGAAAGTGATCCGCGAGTGTGTCATCCAGCGACAAGCGTTGGTCATTGACCAGTTTGGCAATCGAAACGACCGTATATAACTTATCGATGCTGGCAATCTTGAACAATGATTGCGGGTCGGCTGGTATTTGATCTTCCCGGTTTTTATAGCCGGCGGTATAAAATGCGGGTGGTTCACCCGCTTCATCCACATACACAATCATGCCATCCAACCCATGACCAATGGCATCATCGACTTGTTCCTGGACGGTATCAGGTAATGGTGTTATCCAAGCCCATATGCCGTCCCAGGGCGCGAACACCACGATGGAGATTAAACCCACAATGGGCATGATGATTCTGAGTATTTGAACGATACGTTCTTTTTTGGACATTATTAATTTCCTTTCCTAGACGTCACGACGGCTAGCGTGAGCCACCGCGCTGGCTGGTATCCTGCTGTTCCAGCCATTTTAAAATCGCTTGGTTTGTTTCCTCCGGCTTTTCTTGCTGGATCCAATGACCGCAATCCAGATTGACCACTTTCACATTTGGCACGAACTCTATAAGGTTTTCAGACTTCAAGGTTCCTGTACCTCCTCGATAGATTTGAATTTATTTACTAAAGGAGTGTAGGGGAACGGCCGTTTCCCTACCTGAAAATTAGCTAACGTTTAGCTATCATCGCACCAATCGCAGCGCCCAAACTGATACCTAATGCAATTCCGAGGGCCAAATTATTGAAAATAACCTGCCCAACAACTGCGCCCAAGGCTGTGCCAAAGGCAATTCCTAAACCAATAGATGTGGATTGTTTTTGTTTGTTTAACATGATTTCTCCTATTTTTAGATTTGATAACTATGTTTTTTAGGCTACGGTAATGACAACGCTGCCTTTTTTGCGTCCTGTTTCGACATAGCGGTGGGCTTCGGCCGTTTGTGCCAAGGGATACGAGCGGTCAACGACCGCTTTTAATTGGCCAGCTTCCATCAGCTCTGTGAGGAAACGGAGGTCTTTGGCCTGTTCGCTGGCCGGTCGCAGGCCGGCGAAGGCAATTTTTGCTTTTTTGCTGCCCACGATTGAAGTCCAAAGCATGTCCAGCACAATCCTGGGAGAAAGCACGGTTGACAAGTAGATGCCGTTTTCTTTTAAGATGTGTTGGCAACGGCCGTATGAACTCTTCCCCGCCGCATCAAAAATAATGTCATAAGTCTCGCTGCTGCCGGTAAAATCCTCTTGCTTGTAATCAATAACCTTGTCAGCGCCCAAAGATTTCACAAATGCCATTTTCTCTGTGCTGCATACCCCGGTTACTTCGGCGCCTGCCTGCTTGGCAAGCTGAACCGCATAACTGCCAACGCTGCCTGATGCCCCATTGATCAACACTTTTTGACCGCTCTGAATTTGTCCCTCGTCTCTGAGAAACGGCAGCGCAGTGAGTACCGCATTGGTGGCGACAGCTTCTTCATAGGTAATGCTGGCCGGCTTAAGTACCAAAGCCCCGTCTTCAGGCAAACAGATGTACTCGGCATGGGCGCCAAAATCGGCGGTAGCCCCAAAAACCCGGTCACCCTTTTTGAATAAGGTGACATCTTTGCCCACGGCTTCAATTTCCCCGGCCAGCGTTGACCCCAGCACCGATCTTTTGGGGCGTTTGAGGCCGGTATAAAATCGGCCGCTCAATGACGCGCCCTGACGGAAGGTACTGTCAACGGCCGTTACCGTTGTCGCCTCAATGCGTATCAGAATTTCATTATCCTTAGGTGTCGGTTTGGCGACCTCTTTGAGCTGCAGCACATCGGGTGATCCATATTCGGTATAAATAATTGCTTTCATTCGGTTTTCCTTTTTCTCCAAGACCCAACTGCTTCTTATACTGTCGAGTCTTGGAGAAGTGATAGTTATTTCAGCGAGTTTTTAGGCAGTCTCAAGTGTAAGGGGACGATCTTGCCAGCGGTTCATGTTCACGCCTTTCACCAACAGCCAGATGGGGAAGGCAATTTCGGCGGCGGCGATGACCATTTGAATCAAACCGGGGGTCGTCGTGTAACCGGGAACCAGCAGCTGACCAATTGCGTCAAACAGATAGCCAATCCCGGCGGCCATAAACAAGATACCCAGCGCTTTGGGGAAATAGCCTGATTGGTAAATCAAATAGCCCAGAATCAGAACGTGCGGGACCAGAAAGGCGATGCCAATCGTAAAGCCAATGCTGTGTGCGTCGAGGAACAGCGTCACCAGTGCGTTCAACTGGTCTGGGCTAAAGG
>JANTHP010000291.1 GCA_024762395.1 Anaerolineae bacterium
GCCCACCACGAATGAATGAAAATCCACAGATTGCGCAGATGGCGCAGATTTAATCTGTGTAATCGGCGTAATCTGCGGTTTATTTACAGAGGAGACATCACGGACAATTGCCCGCTACGAAGCGTGAAAACCGGAGCGCGATTCGGTAATCGTTCTACGGTTGGAGAAGAAACCTGTCAATTTAGCAGGCAGTTTGGTATACTGATAATGGTCAAGTCCACAACCTTACGATTGTAAGGCTAGTAAGGAGCAAAGGTGCAGATTCGATTTTGGGGTGTTCGCGGCACAATACCAACGCCAGGACCAGATACGATTGAGATAGGCGGCAATACATCCTGCGTTGAGGTAAGGACATCTGACAAGCAGCGCATCATCATTGATGCTGGGTCGGGCATTCGTCTTTTAGGAAAAATGTTACAAAACGAAACGCCTGGACGTATTGTCAGTACGATTCTTGTCAGCCACACACATTGGGACCATATTCAGGGATTCCCGTTCTTTTTGCCGGTTTTCGGGCGCACAAATCGGATTGTACTCGTTGGTCAGAAGCGGGTAGGGCGCAGGTTGGAGGAAATTCTTGCCGGTCAATTTATCGAACCATATCTCCCTTATTCGTACAAATCATTACCAGCCGATCTTATCGTGAAAGAAGTTCAAGATGGCGAAACTTTGATTCTAGGCGATCAGACAAAAGTGCAAGTGGCCGAGATGAATCATCCAGGAGGATGCCTGGGATTTCGAATCGAAAATGAGAACACTGTATTTGCCTATTGCAGTGATGTGGGCCATGGTGACAATCTGGATGAAAATGTGCTTCGATTAGCTCAGGGGGCTGATTTGCTCGTTCATGATTCGCATTTTGGTTCAATGGAAGAGCGGGATAAGTATTCTGATTGGGGTCACAGCACCTGGTATGAGGCAGCTCAGGTGGCAATTGAAGCAGGGGTAAAGAATTTGGGATTGTTCCACTATGGGCCTGATCTTGTAGATGATGAGGTCAAACGGATTTTAGAGAAGACGAGACAGGTTTTCCCTCGAACGCTTTTGACAAAAGAAGGATTGGAAATTTCGCTGCCATTAGACAAGGATTTGCCTGATTAGGGCGTTTCCATGGGATGGGTTACACTTGGTTGGAATGATCGGGCGCCTGACTTTGGTGAAACGTATGGTTGCTTGAATTGTTTTTACGGATTGCCTCAAAACAAGAATTGACTAAAATATGTCGAGAGATAAGCGTGGGATAGGAAATTGATTTGATTCTTACATTTTGATAGTGTATTGAGAATTGGAACTTCGTTTTTTATTCTTGTTCGCTAAATGTCGTCAGCAACGGTAGATTTGAGAAGTGGGTAGATACTTTACGCCAGACCCAAGAGAGAACATAGCGCAATCAGTCTTGATTGTGGATGATGAGCCGATGGCACGGACATTGCTGCGATTGATGCTTGTACGAGCTGGGTTTAATGTGTCAGAAGCATCTAATGGGCGCGATGCTTTGGTCAAGGTTAAAAAAAATCGGCCGGATGTTGTGCTGCTTGATGTGATGATGCCGGATATGGATGGCTTTACGGTATGTGCGACGATACGCGGTCAAGAGGATACGGCTGAACTTCCTATTATTATGTTGAGCGCCAAGACGGATTTAGACAGTATTAACAAGGGGCTGCAGGTGGGCGCAACGAAATATCTTACAAAGCCTATTTCTCCTGAAGACCTGACTCAGCATGTGCGTGATGCGTTAGAAAACCCTCTTGCGGCCTAGTACAGTTACTTTTCGTAACTATACAGCTACCAGAGGTGACAGTCACTTGCTAACCATCGTGGTTTTGGCTAACACCTCTGGAAAAAGTGACTGTCACCTGTATAGTTGCTACTTTTCTTTGTTGAATGGTTGGATAGTGATTCTATTGGAGGATCTTTTATGCTGGCGAAGCGTATTTTACTTGCTGTGATTTCTATTGTTTTTGGTGTGTTGGCAACTTATGGGATCGTTGTTTGGATTGGTACGACTCCCAGTGAATACGGGGGCGCTTACTTCACTTTCACGGCATTGTCGCTAGCAATTGCCTTGGGCATCTGGCTGGATAAGTTTATGGCAACCAAGATTTTGCCTGAGTAGCTTGTCTGGTATGTGACGCTTAAATCTCTTCTTATGGTTTGATGGTTTTCAGCCCCCACTGCGCAGCTTTGCAGAATTCGGGGGCTTTTCATTTTGTTATTTTTGAATTTGGGGGCGGCCGGGTTGTTGAGTAACGGCCGTTTACCCACTTTCCCATAACCCAAAAAGGATCGTGTAACTATGACTGCACAATTGATTGATGGCAAGGCCATTGGCCTGAAAGTTCAAGAAGAAGTTCGTTTGGCTGTAGCCAAAATGAAGGAAGAACATGATTACGTACCCGGTTTAGCGACCGTGTTGGTGGGTGATGACCCCGCTTCCAACACCTACGTGGGCATGAAACAGCGTACCTGCAAAAAGTTGGGTATTCGCTCTATCGGTCATACCCTGCCGGCTGATGCCACGCAAGAAGAAGTTGAAAAATTGGTCTCTGAGTTGAATGCCGACCCGACCGTGAACGGGATTTTGGTACAGCTTCCGCTGCCGGGCCATTTGGACGAAGAAGCGATTTTGAACAGCATTGACCTGGAGAAGGATGTGGACGGTTTCCATCCTATCAATATCGGCCGTTTGGCGATGAAGGGACGCGACGCTTTGTTTGCGCCTTGCACGCCGGCCGGTTGTATGCGTTTGCTGGAAGAGATTGGCGTTGACCCCAGCGGTAAGGATGCGGTGATTGTCGGCCGTTCCAACATTGTGGGGCAGCCGATGGCGATGCTGCTGCAAAAGGCGAATGCGACGGTGACGGTCTGCCACAGCCGCACCAAAGATTTGGCCGGGCATGTGCGCCGGGGCGACATCGTTGTGGCGGCGATTGGCCGGATGGAAATGATTACCGGCGATATGATTAAACCGGGCGCGACGGTGATTGATGTAGGTATCAACCAGAAGGAAGACCCGACACGCAAACGCGGCTATCGTTTGGTGGGTGATGTTGATTTTGAATCGGCGAAGGAAGTGGCCGGTTGGATTACGCCGGTTCCCGGCGGCGTTGGCCCGATGACGATTGCGATGTTGATGCAGAATACGCTGCGCGCGGCGGAGATTTATTTGGCAAAAAAGAGCTAGAGTACAGAGCTAGAGCTAGAGGAAGAAAGTTTTTCTCTGGCTCTAGCTCATCCCTCTAGCTAAGTCTTGGGGGGTGTTGATGTTGGCGAAGGAACGGCCGTCTCCCCCCACCGCCTCTATTTCCTCTCTATCCACAAATCTGACCCGCATTTTCCCGTAAAAATTGATAATTTTGAGCCGTTTGGCTTCCAGATTGGCCTCGATAGCGGGCAGGCACGCCTTGCTGTAAATGGCGTGCAGCGGCTCCGGCCATTTGGTCCAGCGCGGCACAATGATGTCGGCCGTTTCGCGCAGGGAGGCCATATACTCCAGCAGGGGACGGTTGAGCCAGGGCATGTCGCAGGCGACGATGAAGATGTGGGGATGGCGGGCGTGGTGAACGGCCGTATGAATTCCCCCCAACGGCCCATGATCGGGAAACAGGTCGCCAAACATCGGCAAACCCAAGTGCGTGTAGTCATTGGGTTTGTTGGTGATGAGAATGAGTTCATCGCCCAGCCCCGTTACCCGTTCAATCACCGTTTCAATCATGGGGCGCCCCTCAAAGGGCACAAACGATTTATCCACGCCCATGCGGCTGCTTTTGCCGCCGGCCATAATGGCGACGGTGAGGGATGAGGGATGAGGGATGAGGGATGAGGAATTGTTTTCTACTCGCATACTCGCTACTCGCATACTCGCATACTCGCTACTCGCATACTCGCATACTCGCTACTCGCATACTCGCTACTCGCATACTCGCTACTCGCATGCTCGCTACATAAATCGGTAAAAGACTTGATTGCTGAGGAAACGGCCTTTCTTTGTCAGGCGGAGACGGCCGTTTCCCTCCGCCAACAGCCCCCATTCTATCAACTGACCGGGCGTGCCGTCGAACGCTTCATACAAACTTTGCCCGAAATTGGCTTCAAAAGCAGCCAAATCCAGCCCCTCTTGCAGCAAGCGAAGCTGGGTGATGACCGTATCGGCCATCGCTTCAGTTTGGTCAACGGCGTGGTAATCGGCGACAGCAGCGGTGAGCGGGAAGGGGCCAGTTGGCGCGCCAGCCAGGCGGCGGATGTAGACGCGCGGCTGTTTGACAACCTCGTATCTGTAGCCATTCGCCGAGCCATGCGCGCCTGCGCCTAATCCCAAATAGGGTTGGTTGCGCCAATAGGTCAAATTATGTGCGCATGGTTTACCGGGTAAAGACCAGTTGGAGATTTCATACTGCTCAAAGCCGCGTTCCGCTAACAAATCGCCGGCCAATTCGTACTGGTCGGCGGCTAAATCGGGGTCGGGCGGCTGGATACGGCCGTTTCCCAACCAGCGGTTCATCGGCGTCCCCGGCTCAATCGTCAGGCAGTAAAGACTCAAATGCTCTGGCTCCAGGGCCAGCGCCGCCCGCAAACTATGTTCCCATGAGTGCAGCGTTTGCCCTGGCACGCCATAAATCAAATCCAGGCTGACGTTGTCAAATCCGGCCACGCGCGCCCACTGCACCGCTTCCACCACATCGGGGAAATCATGTTCCCGTTCCAGCAAGGCCAACTCGCTGGCGACGGCGCTTTGCACGCCAAAACTTAAGCGATTGACGCCGAGCGCGCGAACGGCCGTCACATAATCCCCATCCACCGTCCCCGGATTGGCTTCCATCGTCACCTCCGCCCCATCTTCCAGCGCGAATGATTGGCGAACGGCCGTCAAAATCCGGTCTAATTGGGCTGGCGACATCAAAGACGGCGTGCCGCCGCCAAAGAAAATCGTATGAACAGGCAGCCGCGTTCCGGCCAACGCCCCGGCTTGCTCAATCTCGCGGCACAAAGCGGCCGTATACGGCTCCTGCAAATCGGCCAGGCTGGTGTACGTATTAAAATCACAGTACGAACACCGATGCCGGCAGAATGGAATATGCAAATAAAGACTCACCCATTCCTCATTCCGCATTCATCATTCCTCATCTCTTTGTTAGAACCTCTTGTCTACGACCCCAGCATACCGTATCATAATCATAGCGACAAAGTAGCGGAGTGGCGAAGCAGCGGAGTGGCCAAGTAGATTTTACACTCCGCAACCTCGCAAATTCGCTCAAAGGAGACGCTTCATGCGGACACGATTTGCCAAGTTAGGCGTTGAACGCCTGGCACGCATGGTCGAAATTAGCCGCGTACTCAATTCGGCCACGAATCTTGACCAGGTGTTGACATACATCATCAAAGAAGCGGCGACATTGACCAACACCGAAGCAGCTTCCATCTTGCTGCTTGATCCCGATACACGCGATTTGTACATTACCGCTTCATCCAACGAAATTCCGCCCCAATTGGCGACCACACCGGTTCCGCTGGATAGCAGCATTGCCGGGGCCATTTTACAGGCAAACCGCCCCATGTTCATCCCCGATGTGGCGCAAGACCCGCGTTGGAACAAAGGCGTAGATGAGGCGATTGAATTTCATACGCAGGCTATTTTAGGCGTACCCATGCGCGATGTGGACCGTAAGCCGGTGGGCGTGTTGGAGGCCATCAACAAAATTGAGGGCGAATTTACGCGGCAAGACGCGGAATTGTTGACAATTTTGGCCGACATCGCCGGGGTAGCCATTGAGCGGGCGCGGCTGACGGAGAATTTGCGCCGGGCGTATGCGGAGTTGAATGACCTTGACCAGCTTAAAACGGACTTTATCTCCATCGCATCGCATGAACTGCGCACGCCGCTTTCGGTGATTTTGGGGTATCTGTCGTTTTTGCGTGAGGAAGCGTCGCCGGAGATGGCGGGGCAGTTTGA
>JANTHP010000292.1 GCA_024762395.1 Anaerolineae bacterium
GCGCTAACCAGGTGAGGAAAAGGCGTTCATTCCAGGTTAAATCTGAGCGCCAGGTAGAGATGAGGACGGCTAACGGCCGTACCACAACAATCAACGCTCCCACAAAAATCACCCCCTGCCAACCAGCCGCCGTCAAATCAGAAAGCGGAACCCGCGCCGCCAGCAGAATAAACAGGCTGCCTATCAACAAAACCCGCAGATTTTCCTTAAACTCCACAATATGTTTGATCGAGACCCACTCTTGATTGGCCAAAATAATGCCCATCAACGTCACCGTAAGCAATCCCGATTCCGGGTGGAGTTCATTGGAAACCACAAACGCCGCCAGAGCTAATAAGAGCGCAATACCGTTTTGCAAATGGTCGGGAATCCAATAACGATACAAAAACAGAATCAGGATGCCGGCGGCAATCACGCTAAAGACAACGCCGATAACGATCGTTTGAAAAACACCGCCTAAAATCAAATTCGGCGCATGTTGCAGCTCGCCTTGCAAAATCGCTTCAAATACCAAAACGGCCAGCAGCGCCCCCACCGGATCAATGAGAATGCCTTCCCATTTTAGAATCGAACCCGCCTGACCGCGCGGCCGGATTTGCTGCAATAATGGCCCCACAACGGTAGGGCCGGTTACAATCAGAATAGCGCCCAGCAGAATAGACAATACCCAATCCAAAGACAAAATATAATGGGCTGCCAATGTGGAAAGCAACCAGGTGATTAACGCTCCCACACTAATCAGACGAAAAATCACTTTGCCCGCTTTTGGCAGTTCTTGAATGCGCAATGTCAATCCGCCCTCAAAAAGAATGACGGCAACGGACATAGAAATTAACGGAAACAACGCATCGCCGAAAAGATGATCAGGCTCAACAAGGTGCATGACCGAGCCGCCAACCAAACCAAACAGCAGCAGCAAGAGGATCGAAGGCAAACGCAAACGCCAGGCCAACCACTGTGCGCCAATACCCAACACCAGCACGCTGGCTAAACCAATTAAAAGATGTTCAGACAAGGTTTTTTGCTCCTTTTTCATGCTCTGCGGTCAATTTCGAAAGCAGAGGCACACAATTAGTAACTATACAGCGCTGCCGAAAAGATTTGTCAAATTGATAGCATGACCAAGCAATTATCAGGCCAAATTTGACAAATCTAAAGGGACACCTGAATAGTTACAGCAATTATATAATTTTATGGCATTCCTTTGTACCAATTTTATCAACTGCGCAAATGTACTGGAATCTTATCCCAACCAATGTATTCACAAAAGGTAAACCTCAGCCAGGAATAAGCCTTTTGGCGCTTTTTAATCATCTGATCACCAAAATATGACATTTGTCACTTGACTTTAACGCACAGGTCGCTAAAATTTGTCATACAACCATACGATAATACAAAAAGCGAGAGGATAGAGCGAGAGATAGAGAAAGAAAACGCTCCCCTCTAGCTCTCGCTCTGGCTCTAGCTTATGTTGCAGCGAACCCCCTCCCTAACCGAACAGACCAAATCCTACCTCAAAGAACGGATATTGAATGACGAGTTTGCCGACGGCCGTATCCCCTCCGAAACCGAATTGGCCGACGAACTCCAGGTCAGCCGCACTACCATCCGCGACGCGCTCAGCCGATTAGAAAATGAAGGCGCCATTTACCGCAAGCAAGGGGCCGGCACCTTCGTCAACAAGCCAGGACTGCAAATCAAATCCCGGCTGGAAGAAATCTGGTCGTATGAAGATGTTATTCGGGCACACGGCTACGCGCCTTCCACCCAAATCCTCGACTTACATACCGAATCGGCCGGGGAAGATGTGGCCGAAAATCTGGAAATCGCCCCTGACGATGAAGTGTTGGTGGTAAAAAAGCTGTTCCTGGCCGATGGACAGCCCGTTATTTATGCCCAAAACCGTATTGCGACGGCGTTGTTTACGAAACCGTATACGGCCCAGGATTTTCGCACGCCGGTCTACCAATTTTTGGAGGAAAACGGCCGTAACCGCCTCGCCTACTACCTCTCCGAAATCGTCCCCATCATCACCGGAACAGACCTGGCCCAAACCCTACACATCCAGCCCAACACCGCCCTCCTATCCTTTTCCGAAATCGGCTACGACGCCGACAACAACCCCATCATCAAGTCAACCTCCTGCTTCCGCGACGATTTGATACGCTTACGTCTCATTCGCCGTGGACAATCGCTAACAAGAGCGTGACAATGAATCCAAACCAGTTTCAAAGCAGTGCAGCTGGGACGCTGCAAAAAATAGGGAAGGGCAATACTGCTTATTGGGCCTTTATTCCCGCCCCTTTGCCACCCACGCTGCAATTTGACACAGATCTGGTACGAACGCTTTCCGGCGCTGATCGTGCTTTAGGTAAACTTTCCGGGCTGGGCAGCACGTCTTCCAGTAACATTCTATTCGTGCGTCCCTTTATTCGGCGTGAAGCGATTTTATCTTCCCGCATTGAAGGCACGCGAACCGACCTCTCAACCTTATATGCCTACGAAGCCGGGCAGTTATACCTGCCCGGATTTACGCCCAATGCGCCCGAAGCAGACACACGCGAAGTTTACAACTATGTCACAGCTTTAGAATATGGGTTAAAACGATTAAACACACTGCCCGTTAGCTTACGTTTAACAAAAGAACTCCACACACGGCTAATGGACGGCGTGCGCGGGGGACAAGCAACGCCTGGTCAGTTTCGCCATAGTCAAAATTGGATTGGCGAACCTAACTGCACCTTGAATGAGGCCACATTTGTTCCCCCGCCCGTTCCTCAAATGCACGAGGCGTTAAATGATTGGGAAATGTATATTCATACGGATGACGATTTACCTCCGTTGGTGCGCCTGGCGCTTATTCATTACCAGTTCGAGGCTATTCACCCATTTTTAGACGGAAACGGCCGTATCGGTCGTCTATTAAACGCGCTGCTTCTCGTAAACTGGGACTTGCTTCCCATTCCGTTGCTTTATTTAAGCGCCTACTTTGAGGAAAACAGGACACGGTACTACGAACTATTAACGGCCGTTAGCCAGCATGGCGCATGGCATGAATGGATACTGTTCTTCCTTCGCGGCGTCATCGAACAAGCCGCCGACGCCAACCACCGGGCACAAGATTTGTACAACTTGCAAAATCAATGGCAGAAAACTTTGCGGGTAGCCCGATCAACCAGCCTGATGTCTAGCGTGGTGAACGTCCTGTTTGAGATGCCCTTCCAATCAGCTAAAGATATTCGACAGCGCTTTAACGTATCCCATCAAACAGCCATCAAAACACTGCGAAAACTGGAAAGTTTGGAAATACTAAAAGAAGTTACCGGGAAAAATCGCAATCAACTCTTTTTAGCCTCTTCCATCCTACAAATACTGACATAGTATGTAAGTTTTACTCGAAAAACTTACACTATTTTGCGGCAATGTAAATAGAATTACATAACGCAAGAAACAAATTCTCACCATTTCAAACTTTTTATATTTTTTACAAGGAGAACCAATCATGAGAAGTTTTGCAGGACGGGACATTTTGTCCCTCAAAGATTTTGAACGTAACGAATTCTTCCGCGTCTTCGAGATTGCCGAAGAACTGGAACCCATCGCCCGTAATCGCCAGAACACGGACTTGTTGAAGGAAAAGACCCTCGTCACCGCCTTCTACCAACCGTCCACCCGCACCCGTCTGGCCCACGAAGCCGCCATGATCCGCCTCGGCGGGCAGGTCACCGGCTTTTCCGACGCCAAAATGACCCGCGCCGGCGATTTCTACCAGGAATCCATCAAAGACACCGTCAAGATGTTGGAGTTCTACGGCGACGTCATCGTCATGCGCCATTTCCAACAAGGCGCGCCGCACGAAGCCGCCAAATGGGCCTCCGTGCCCATCATCAACGGCGGCGACGGCTGGGGCGAACATCCCACCCAGATTTTGACCGACCTCTACACCGTCCTGCGCGAAAAAGGGCGCATTGACGGCCTCAAATGGCTGGCGGTCGGCGATATGCGGATGCGCACCATGCACTCCCTGGCCTACGGCCTCACCCAATTCGACTGCCCCATCACTTTCGTCTCCCCCGAAGGCCAACGCCTGACCGACGAGATGAAAGCCGATCTGAAAAACTACAGCCTGGACTTCAACGAGGTTGAGCACGTGGAACAGGCCATCGCCGACGCCGACGTTATTCTCGTCGAGCCGGTGGTGCAGCCCGACTACACCAAGTCCCGCGACGAGCGCACCGGCGATGTGGGCATGACCCCCTCCAACTACAAAATCACCCGCGACCTGCTGGCCAACAAAGCCAAATCGGACGCCATCCTGCTGCACTCCCTGCCGCGCATGGATGAAATCCCCCCCGATGTGGACATCACCCGCTGGTCCCGCTACTGGCAAGAAGCGTTCAACGGCGTTGTCATGCGCATGGCGCTGCTGGCCCTCATTCTTGGCGCAACAGAATAAATTAGTCAGATAGTCAGATAGTCAGGTAGTCTCGTAGTCCAGTAGTCATATTGTCGACGAGACGACCTGACTACAAAACTATCCGACTACAAGACTACTCGACTAAAAGACAAGGAGACTAAAAATGCAAACAGGATTACGCGGCCGCGATTTGATCAGCGACCTTGATTTTTCTAAAGAAGAAGTCGAAACCGTGCTGGAACTGGCATGGGATTTGAAAATGAAACGGGCGATGGGCGTTTCCCACGCCTCCCTGCGCGACAAAGTGTTGGCGATGTTGTTCTTCTTCTCCAGCACCCGCACCCGCGGCAGTTTTGAGGCCGGGATGGCCCAGTTAGGCGGCCACGCAGCCTTCATCGAAAGCCGCACCACCCAGGTATCCCACGGCGACACGGAGAAGGAATTGGGCGAGATTTTCGGCCGTTACTTCGATGGCATCGCCATCCGCCACGTGGACTTTGGCATTGGCAACCGTTACCTCAACAACGTCGCCTCCGCCTCCCGCGTGCCCGTCCTCAACATGCAGGACGAAATTTACCATCCACACCAATGTTTGGCCGACCTGATGACGATCATGGAAAAGAAAGGGCGTAATCTGCGCCGCAAGAAGATGGTTGTGTCCTGGGCCTACGCCTCTTCCTATCTCAAACCCATGTCCGTCCCCCAATCGCTCATCTTGCAGATGCCGCGCTTTGGCATGGATGTTGTGTTGGCTCATCCACCTGAATTTGAACTGATGCCCGACATCATGGATCAAGCCCGCGCGATGGCCAAGAAGTACAACGCCGGTTTTGAAGTGACCCATGACATGAAAGCGGCCTGCGAAGACGCCGACGTCATTTACGCCAAATCCTGGGGGCCGCTGATGACGACGCAAGACCCTGAAGAAGGCAAACGCATCCAGGATATGTACAAAGATTGGTACGTGGACGACGATTTGATGGCGCTGGGCAAAGATGACGTCATCTATATGCACCCGCTGCCGGCTGACCGCGACGTTGAGGTTGCCAGCTCTGTATTGGACGGCCGTCACTCCGTTGTATTCGACGAAGCTGAAAACCGCCTGCACGCGCAAAAAGCGGTAATGGCGCTAACCATGAGCTAGAGGATTGAGCTAGAGCTAGAGGAAGAAGCTAGAGGATCGAGCTAGAGCCAGAGGGAATACGCGCCCTCTGGCTCTAGCCCCAAACTCTAGCTTTACGGAGGAATGATGGGGTTTAAGTTTGAATCTTTTGATGTTTGGAAGCGGAGCATTGATTTTGCTGATGCCATGTTTGTTATAGCGGAAGCAATACCACAACAATATCAATTTTCGCTGGGTGAACAATTACGCCGTGCGGCGTTAAGTGTTCCCACAAATATCGCTGAAGGCAGCGGACGCGATAAACCCAAAGAAAAACGTAACTATTCAGGTGTACCCTTAGATTTGTCAAATTTAGTCTGGTAAACGCCTGGTCATGCTGAAAAATTTGACAAATCTTCC
>JANTHP010000293.1 GCA_024762395.1 Anaerolineae bacterium
GGCGAATGAAGGAGTCTTCCGCTGGCGAGAAATTGACAATTATCCGTTATGCGTTATTCATTATCCGTTTTCTTCGCTTGCCGCTTGCGGCTCTCTTCTGCCAGCATCATCTGGCACAAGACGTAGTTACCTTACGCTCTAATTGGCATTAAACAAATGCACATCCCGCTGGGGAAAGGGGATAGAAATACCCTCTGCGTCAAAACGCAGCTTGGCTTGTTCGGTCACACTAGCGGTGACAGCCGGCATATTAGCGACTTGGACAAACGGCATTACCGTCAAATTCACACTGTTGTCGGCCAATTCAGACACAATCACGGCCGGTTCCGGATCGGCCGCCACGCGCTCATCCGCCTGAACGATGTCCAACAAAATCTGTTTTGCCTTTAACAAATCATCCTCATAGCCAATGCCATAGGTCAATTCTAAACGAATCAGTTCTGTCTTGGAATAGTTGATGATGTTACCAGACAAAACGTCGCTGTTGGGGATAAAAATTGTTTTGTTGTCCAGCGTGGTTAGCATGGTATGGAAGATTTGGATGTTGGTGACGGCGCCGCCTTCGCCGTTGATTTCAACGACATCGCCCAGACGATACGGCCGTAACAAAATAATCATCACCCCCGCCGCCAAATTGCCCAGCGAATCTTGCAGCGCCAACCCAATTGCCAACGTCGCCGCGCCCAACATCGCCACCACTGACGTTGTAGGAACGCCTAAGTTGCCCAAAGCGGCGATAATGACCACCGCCAACAGTAAGTAATACAACACATTGCCAAAAAACGAGACCAGGGTTTGATCAACTTGCGCCCGGCCAAGCAGTTTTTTCACTCCGCTGGTGATGGCGCCAGCCAGCCAGCGACCAATGATAAATATAGCGATGGCGCCCAATAACTTCAAACCATAATTGATTGCCAATACCTCAACCGCGGCAAAAATATCTTGCATTTTTTTACTCCTTCGTAACTATACAGCTATCAGAGGTGACAGTCACTTTCCAACATCATGGCTTCGGCTAATACCTCTGGCAGAAGTGACTGTCACCTGCATAGTTACACTCCTTCTATGTGATTAAAAATTGTGGCTCTTTAGGGTTTCGTGGGGTTCATACTACACTGGGGTTAGGAGTCAAGGCTTCAGCCGACTTTTACATTTACCGGCTAAAGGCTCGACTCTCCCTGAAATTCCAAAGTTCCTGAATTATTTAACTTTAGCGGCGCTTGGGCATCTTGCCAACTGCAAATCGGAAAATGGCCGCGAATCGAAAATCCGCCACATAATTTTGCGCGCTAATTTAGAAAATAAGGGATGCTTCTACAGAGGTTTTGAGGTAGTATTGCTTGTTATTTTTGCGGATGGTCGGATTGATGAAATGTGAACGGCCGTTACGCAAAAAGTCTTGGGTCTTTTCAAGTTCGCGGGGCGGCATGTGAAACGTGATGCGTGAAACGTGAAGGTTCTCTGGTCATGCATCACGTTTCACGTTTCACGGTTAGTCAACCCCGCGAATTCCCAAAAAGCCCAAAATCTATAGATAAGTAAGGATTTCAAGATGACAGTTCATTCACCATCACAAGGACCAGGATGGAAAGGCCCCTGGTTGCGCCATTATTTAGATCGGGTACAACCGCCTGATTCATTGGTATTGGTCACGGCAGCCGTTTTTGTGGGCGCAGGCACGGGGCTGGGAGCTGTAGTTTTTATCTGGCTGCTGCAACAAATCAGCGCTTTGTCGCTGCAAATACAAAATTGGATCGGCCCCATTGTGGGGCTGATTTTGTTTATGGCAGTAGCCGGTTTGATTGTCGGCTATTTGATTGACCGTTTTGCCAGCGAGGCCAAGGGGCACGGTGTGCCGGAAGTGATGGAAGCGATTGCGCTGCATAACGGCCGTATCCGTCCTCGTGTGGCCGCTTTCAAAGTGTTAGCCTCCTCCCTCACCATCGGCGCCGGCGGTTCGGCCGGACGCGAAGGCCCCATTGTGCAAGTTGGCTCAGCCTTGGGGTCTACCCTGGGACAAATGCTCCATTTTTCGGCAGAACGGACGCAAACGCTGGTTGCCTGCGGCGCGGCGGCGGGCATTGCCGCCACCTTTAACGCCCCCATTGCCGGGGCGTTGTTTGCCTTGGAAGTGATTCTAGGCAAATTTACCACCCGCTATTTTGGTGCCGTCGTTATTAGTTCTGTTACGGCCAGCATCGTTGGCCGCGCCTTTTTAAGCGACCGTCCCGCTTTCACCGTTCCCGCCTATCCGCTGCATCATCTGGGCGAATTGCCCATTTACATTGTACTGGGCATTTTATCGGCGTTGGTAGCCGTTCTTTTTATCCGCACGCTGTATGGGATGGAAGGTTTTTTCGACAAACAGCCTGTTTCCTTGATTTACAAAACAGCGGTGGGGATGGTTTTAACGGCCGTTGTCGGGCTGCTGCTGCCCGGTCGTCAAGCATTGGGGCCGGGGCTGGAATTTATTGGCGAAACCATTGCCGATGATTTTGCGCTGCCGCTTGGCCTGATGGCCGTACTGCTTATCCTAAAATTGCTGTCAACCGTATTCACCCTGGGCAGCGGTAACTCAGGCGGCGTTTTTGCGCCCGGCCTTTTCATGGGCGCAGCATTGGGCGGAATCGTGGGCAGCATTGCCCACAACCTGTGGCCGACCGTCGCCGCTAATCCGGGCGCTTATGCGATTGTGGGGATGGCGGCCGTTTTTGCCGGTGCTGCGCGAGCGCCGATTACGGCCGTTCTCATCGTCTTTGAGATGTCCAACGATTACAAACTCATTCTCCCCTTGATGTTGGCAACCGTTATTTCTACCCTGCTGGCCGAAAGTATCTTTAGCGAATCTATTTACACCTTGAAACTCAAACTAAAAGGGATCGCCCTAAAGCGCGGCCGCGATCTGGACTTGATGCAAGGCTTAACCGTCGGCGAAGCGATGACGCAAGATGCTTACGTGGTACCTATTGATATGTCCTTAAAACAGTTGGGCGATTATTTCCAAGAAACGCACAGTCACAGTTTCCCCGTGGTGGATAAGGAGATGAAACTGGTAGGCATGGTCAGCATCCGCGATTATGAAAAGGGAGCGGCGCGCCCTGACTGCGCCCAACTGACAGTTGCAGATATTGCGACGATGGGTAATTTGTTGGTGGCATTTGAAGATGAACCATTGAGTGAGGCTATACAACGGCTGGCATTACGCGGCGTCAACAAACTGCCAGTTGTCACGCGGAGTCAGCCTGATAAGGTTGTGGGTGTCATCAGGCGGCGCAACATCATTAAAGCCTATAACATTGCTTTGGCGCGGCAAGGTCGGGCGCAGTTTAACGTAGAAAAGGCGCGTTTAAGACAAGTAGACCATACGGAATTCGTAGAAATTACAATTCCTGCAGGCGGCCGCGCTGTAGGCAAAACGATTGCGGACCTGGCGCCGAATTTACCGGAGGATTGCGTGCTGGTTTCGGTGCGGCGCGGCAGCCGGGTATTGATTCCACATGGCGATACGGTGTTGCAGCCGAATGATATGGTCAATATCTTTGTATCGGAGGCGGATGAAACGGCCGTGATGCGTTGTTTAACGGAAGCGGTTGAGGAATAGACATAAAACGTGAAACGTGAAACGTGATTAGAGGTCACGTTTCACGTTTTACGCACAATTACGGGGAAACTAAATTTTCGAGAAGATTTGTCAAATTTTATTCAATAGCGCGCACAGTCAGCCGAATCTGCCCGCCAGGCGTTTCCGCGCTGACAGTTTGCCCCTTCTTCGCCCCCAGCAAGGCCCGGCCAAAGGGAGATTCGTTGGAGATACGGCCGTTACCCGGATTAGCTTCGTGCGGGCCTACAATGTGGTACGTTTCCGGTTCGTCATATCCCTCTTCAATAACCGTCACCTTGTTGCCAACGCTGACCGTATCGGCCGGGACTTCATCCTCGATGATTTCGACACGACGCAGCGAATCCTCCAAGTCACGGATGCGGCCTTCAACAAAGCCCTGCTCCTCTTTGGCTGCGTGATAATCAGCATTTTCGCTCAAATCGCCTTGGGCGATGGCAGCCTCAAGCTTATTGGAAATCTCTTCCCGTCTGGTCGTTTTTAGAAAGTCTAACTCCTCATGAATTTTTTGGAGTCCTTCCTTGGTGATGTAAAGCACATTATTTTCG
This sequence comes from Anaerolineae bacterium, assembly GCA_024762395.1. Lineage (GTDB taxonomy): Bacteria > Chloroflexota > Anaerolineae > Promineifilales > Promineifilaceae > JACKCC01. Next base: position 4,168 of record JANTHP010000293.1, read on the forward strand.
TAATTCATCGTTCTTCTCCATCCAGCCTGGGTTGTAACTCGCGCCATAGCGACAACCTCTGGGAAAGTGACTGTCACCTAAGCCGTTACCACGGGGTTTACATTAAATAAATAACCCCGCCAAAAGCGGGGCCAAAACCCGAATTCATCTGTCATATGTCGTATGGTTGGACGAGATAAGTATAGCCCAGGTAGGCCAAAATGTCTAATGGCGTGCGTTTCTATAATCTTGACACCGGAACGGCCGTTGCTATACTACCCATCAAATACCAGTGTAACTACTAAACCTCAGAGGCGACGGTCATTTAATGCGACCATTTGTCAAGAGTATTGCCTCTGGGGAAAATGGCTGTCATCTTAGTAAACGTCTATAAATAAGTTCCCTTTTTAAGATTGGAGACTAGAGAACTGGAGACTGGCAGCCCTTAATCTCTAGCCTCTAATCTCAGAAAGTAAATTTTAGACGATTACTTAGCAGTTACACACCAGTAAACAATATAGGGAGCTTACACAACAAGGAGATACAAATGGCAACTGTAGCCGAATTATTTGAAAGAATGCCTGGACAATTTAACGCTGAGAAAGCCGGCGACATGAACGCTGTGATTTTGTTTGATTTGTCTGGCGATGGCGGCGGGCAGTGGAGCGTTACCATTGCTAACGGCGCTTGCGACATTGTGACCGGGGCTGCCGACAGTCCCAAAGCTACTGTTCGCATGGATGCTGGCGATTACCACGACATGATCACCGGCAAACTCAACCCGATGATGGCTTTCATGTCCGGCAAGGTCAAGGTCGAAGGCGATCTGAATACGGTCATGAAATTCCAATCTATTTTTGGTATGTAACTGGTTGCTGGTGGTTGGTTGCTGGTGGCTGGTTTCCAGCAGCTAACAACCAACCACTAGCCGCCGGTAATATCGTCAATTTCCACCCAGTGCAGCCCCTCCCATAAGTACACATCCAAATTTATCCGCAAATTTTCATCAACAACGACGCCCTCTGCTCGCAGCAGTTCGGCCTGCCGGTTGGCGCTATATTCCCGGTTGACGATGCTGATGCGGCCTTGACTGTTGATGACGCGCTGCCAGGGTACGTCGGCATACGCCTCATCCTTGTCTTTTAGCGCATTCATGGCGTAGCCAACGGCGCGCGCGGCCCGGGGACGACCTAACATGCGGGCGATACGGCCGTAACTAGTCACCTTCCCGCGCGGAATCCGGCGCACAACCGCATACACCTGCTCATAAAAATTACGCATTGTCAGAAATTAAATGGAAATGGAGGTGTGGCACGTCTTGGTAAGCCCCGCCATTGACAATCAGGCTATAGCCGGGCGTTTCCAAATCAAATTCAGCCACAAGCTCCTGCGTAATTCGGTATAAATCGGTGAGAAAATCGGTATCCATTGGACTGACAGCCATCAGGTCGGGTAGTTTTCGCTTGGAAACCAGCAAAATGTGAACAGTGTGACTTGGTTTGGGATGGTGAAAGGCAATGAGGGTATCGGTTTCGCGTAAGCGGTTCACAGGAATAGCAAAACTCATATGAGCAAATATCCATCCGACAATCCAGCCGACGATACTGGAACGGGCCAGGGTAAATAAAATGCGTCTAAACTGTTTCATCGGTAAACATCTTTGTGATGGGCTACGCGCACAATTTCAATTACTAGTATCAGTGTTCAGTAATCTGTAAACAGTTATCAGTACGGTCTACCTCTGGAAAGTGCCTACTGAAAACTGTTTACTGACTTCTGTTTACTG
>JANTHP010000294.1 GCA_024762395.1 Anaerolineae bacterium
TGGGCAAACTCAGCGTCCTGGCGGGCATGGCTGAGGAAAATTTGGCGGGGGCTGCGTTTTGGCGTCGTCACAGGGGCGGGCGCAGCGTCCAGGCGAACCGGGGCGGAGAGGTCGGGCCATGCAACCGTAGGGCGTAAACGAGCGCAAAAATTCAGCAAATCGCCCAACCGCCGCCGCCGGCGCATCTGTTCCACCAAATCGCGGGTGCGGGCGGACAAGGTTTCGCCGCGCAGGTTGTCGTATTTGACGCCCAGGCGAAAACAGAGGTCGCGGACCTCATCCAGGTCGAAATGTTCCTCGATAAGGTCGCGTATTTGAACGGGTAATCTATCGTTGGTGTCTTGCGCCATTACGAATGTCGCCTATGCTGGTCGGTTTTCTGGTTAACTGGCAAAAATTATAGCTTAATTGGGTCAAGAGCGGTAAAAGTGACAGTCACGGGGCGCAAGATAAGGGTCAGTCAAGGCCGTTCGCCCCGTGACTATGCACTTCGCAGCCAATTGACGGCAAAATCAACGGCCGTTCCCACCCCAAACAACCGACATGCCGCCGACCCAACCCGGCCCTTCACCACCGCCCCCGTCTCCTCCAACGCCGCGCCAATGGCGGGGAAAGGCTCCTCGTCCAGGTCAATATCATCGTAAACGGTCCACAGGCGACGGCCGTTCCGCAAAATCGGCGCTCCCTGTTTCTCCGACGACGGCTTGCCCGCCCGGTACTCGGCCAGATGGAAAGCGGTGTTGTTGCCATACCCCACGCCCAGCAGCAAAACACGGCCGTCCAGCTCATACAACCGCGCCAACGGCGAGCCTTCGCCTAAAGAATTATCGAGTTGGTGATTATTGGTGATGGCTTCCGCATGACGCCCCCAGGCGGCAAAAGAGACGCTGGGGTGAGTGCTGCGCCGCACATCGGGCCAGGTGCGGAACAGTTCGGCAATACGTCCCATGCCGCGCGTCGGCGTCAGGGCGGGGTCAAAGGCAGGCATCGTATCGCGCACGGTTTGATGCCAATCTTTGGGGACGGGCGGGTTTTGCCAGGCCGCCGGGTCGGAATAGTCGCCAGAATGGGCCGGCATGACCAGCGTGCCGTCCGGCGTCAACACGTCTTGCAGCGCCTGGATGACGGCGACGGGGCCGCCGTTCACCCAGCCCAGCTTGCTCATGGCAGCGTGAACCAGCAGCGTCATCCCCGGCTGCACGCCCAAACGGCGCAAATCGGCGGCCAGGCTGGCGCGGGTGCGGGGGGAATCGGCGTTTTGGATGGTTTGAAGTTCGGTCATTGGTTAATTGTCAATTGCTAATTGTTAATTGTCAATTGTCAACGGCGACTCATTAACAATTGACCATTGACAATTGACAATTATTCCCGCCAGTTGGGCGGCCGTTTTTCCAGGAACGAACTCATCCCTTCACGGCCGTCATCGCTGGCGCGGCGTTGGGCAATGAGGTTGGCGGTGTAATGGCGCATGTCGGCTTTGGGCTGATAGGCGACGGTGCGGATTAGTTCTTTGGCGGCGGCCTGCGCGCCGGGGGCGGCCATCAGCAACTGCTCGATGCGCTCGTTGACTTTGGCGTCCAGCGCCGCTTCATCGGCGGCGATGTGATGAACCAGGCCGATTTGCCGGGCGTGTTGGGCGTTGAAACGTTCGCCGGTGAGGAAGAGTTCACGGCCGTTTCCCACCCCGATTTTCGCCAACACAAACGGTGAGATGACGGCCGGCACAATCCCCAGCCGCGCTTCGCTGAAGGCAAATTTGGCCCGCTCGACGGCGACAACGATGTCGCAGGCGGCTACCAGCCCCACGCCGCCGCCAATCGCCGCGCCGTTTACGCGGCCAATGACCGGCTTGGGGCAGTTATCCACCGCCTGAACCATGTCGAAGATGGCCTGCCCGTCGGCCAGGTTCTCGTCGTAGCTAAAATCGGCCGCCGCCCGCATACTATTCAAATCGGCGCCGGCACAGAAGGAACGGCCGTTCCCCGTCAACACCACCGCCCGCACATCGTCACGAGCAGATAATTGGTGAAAAACGGCCGTTAACGCTCCAATCATCTTCGGCGTCATCGCATTATGATTTTCCGGCCGGTTCAACGCCACCGTCACAACCACGCCATCCTGCCGAACCTCAACCACACCCATAAATCCTCCTTGTAAACGTAGAATGATTTGGTAAAGGGTGCATTTTCCCTACAAAAAAACAGAGCGACAAACCTTGTCGCTCTGCAATCCTGCCACCCTGCAACGCCGCTCCTCTACGCCAACACTTCATCCATTGCCGGCGCGCTGTCCATCGGATCATTCATCAACTTCTCAAACGTCTCCCGATCCAACGTTTCCACTTCCATCAACATTTCAGCCAGCGCCACCATCCTCTCTCGGTTTTCACGAACAATAGCCAAAGCCCGCTCATAGTTGTTATGCAAAATTTTGCGAACCTCTTCATCAATGGCTTTAGCCGCCTCTTCACTATAATCGCGGGCGCCCATGCCATAGCCCCATTCCTGCCCCAGGAAAGGACTGTTGCGCTGGTCGCCATACGTAGGCAGACCCAGCGCATCCGACATGCCATACTGCATCACCATCGCCCGCGCCCGCCGCGTCGCCTGCTGCAAATCATTCGATGCGCCTGTCGTAATGCGGCCAAAGAAAACTTCCTCAGCCGCACGGCCGCCCAGTGCAAACGCAATCTGGTCATCAAAAAACTCACGGCTGTGGACAAACCGGTCTTCCGGCAGCGGCATGACATAGCCGCCGGCCCGGCCACGCGGCACAATCGTAATCTTTTGCACCGGATCTGTGTTGATGAGATTAAAACTCACCACCGCATGGCCCGCCTCGTGATAGGCAACAGTCTCTTTATCCTCCTCGCTCATGACGCGGCTTTTGCGCTCCGGCCCCATCACAACCCGATCAAACGCATCCTGGAACTCCAGCAGTCCGATCGTTTTTTGATCGCGCCGGGCGGCAAAGATAGCCGCTTCATTGATGAGGTTCTCCAAATCTGCGCCGGAGAATCCGGCCGTGAGACGCGCCATATCGGTGAAAGAAACTTCGGACGCAATCGGTTTGCCACGCGCATGAACAGCCAAAATCGCCTCGCGCCCCTTCACATCCGGCAAATCCACAAAGACTTTGCGGTCAAAACGGCCGGGGCGCAGCAAAGCCGGGTCTAACACATCGGCCCGGTTGGTCGCCGCCATGACAATGACGTTCGTTTCATTATCAAACCCGTCCATCTCCACCAAAATCTGGTTAAGGGTCTGTTCGCGCTCATCATTACCGCCGCCCAAGCCAGCGCCGCGCTGACGGCCGACGGCGTCCACCTCGTCTACAAAAACGATGGACGGCGCCGCTTGCTTGGCTTTATCGAACAAATCGCGCACACGGCTGGCGCCAACACCCACAAACATTTCCACAAATTCGGAGCCGGAAATGTGGAAAAAGGGCACGCCTGCTTCGCCGGCAATGGCCCGCGCCAACAAAGTTTTACCCGTTCCTGGCGGCCCCACCATCAAAACACCCTTGGGGATACGCGCCCCAACCTGGACAAATTTTTCCGGTTCGCGCAAGAATTGGACGACTTCGGCCAATTCTTGCTTGGCTTCTTCGACGCCGGCCACATCTTCAAAGGTGACCGTTGGGCGGTCGGCATCATTCAGGTTTTTTGCCTTGCTGCGGCCAAAACCAAAGATACTGTTGCCGCCGCCGCCCTGCATTTGCCGGAATCCCCGGCTAAAAATCCAGATGATCAATAAAATCGGGCCAATACCCAGAAAAAGACTGAGGAACGTATTCCAGCCGGATTGGTCGTTGATGATAAGTTCAACGTTGTTTTCTTGAAGCATCTCTTGCGTGAGGCCAAAGTAGTTGAAAATTTCTTCCAGGCTGCTGCGAGAATCTATCGTGGTGGATAGTTCGGTATCATCTTGCATGGTTAGCCGCAGCCGATTACCGGTAACGGTGAGTGTTTTTACATCACCGTCTTTGACCTGTGCCATGGCATCCGGCAGGCTTATCTGTTCTGGGCCATTGAAGCGCCCGCTTAACCACAATTGTGCCCCTAAAATAAGGACAAAAACACCTAATATCCAAACCCAGGCAGGAATTTGTGGGCGGGTTTCGTTTGGTTTATCTTCCATATAATTTTTTACCTTTTGCGCTATAGAATGACTTAGCGAGAGGATTGAGATTGAGCTAGAGGGAGTTGTCTGATTTTACTCTAGCTATCGTTCAGTTACACAGAGGTTCACAGAGAAAAAGGGAAAAACTCCTGATTCTCCATGTAACTCTGTGCATTTTCCTTGTAATTCTGTGTTCCATTTGAACAAATACGTCTAACATATTGTTATATCAAATTTGTATTTGATTATTATAAACCTTTACTGAGAATTCGTTAAGCCCCTGCGTATCTGCAGGGTTGTTCAGTTCTAAAAATGGGACACGGATTTTCACGGATAAACACGGATTTAAGAACAAATAACGGATAAAAATCCGTGTTTATCTGTGTTTATCCGTGTGCTAAAAACAGAACTGAACAGCCCTGTGCGTATCTGTGTTTCATCTGAACGGATACGCCTGCGCTATAACGAACAGCAATTCCAAGCTGGTGAAATTGTACGAAGAAAGTATGGTTGATTCAATATGCAGCCCCTTCCTATTATTGACAACTCATGTAAAATAGCATCATCATGCGAATGGAACGCCATAATTCCCCCAAAAGAGCCGGTCAGCCGCTCTGGCTGCGTCTGGTGAGGCATAATGTCCCTATTATTTTGTTTTTAGCGGCTGCATTGGTTGGCATGGGGGCTGTTTACTGGTTTTTTAACCCGGATGGAGGCGATGCGGCAGCGGTTACGGCCGTTATCAACCACAATACCCTATCTGCCCCCATCTTCAAAGACGCCCCGGACAAACCCGTATTGCAGCGTCTCTCTCAAAGCGCTGCGCCGATCCGCATTGGCATTATTGCCGGGCACAAGGGGTTTGACAGCGGGGCTGTGTGTGAGGATGGCTTGACGGAAGCGGCCGTTAATGCCAATCTGGCCGAAAGATTGGTCGCTAATCTGCGGGCGCGCGGTATTCGGGCCGAAATACTGGATGAATTCGATCCCCGCTTAACCGGATACAGCGCCACGGGGCTTATTTCCATTCACGCCGATTCCTGCGACTATGTGAATAAATTTGCGACCGGCTTCAAGATTTCCGGCTCCACCTACACCGATTCCAGCAAACTATCTACTTGCATGGAGAGCGCTTACGGCGCGTCCACCGGGCTGCCTTACCACGCCAACACGATTACGGCCGATATGGCTAACTACCACGCCTTTGCCGAAATTGCGCCGGGAACGCCGGCCATCATCATCGAAGTGGGCTTTATGAACCTGGATCGAAAGAAATTGACTGTTGATACAGACCCGGTCGTCCTGGGACTCATCAACGGTGTGACTTGCTTTTTAGAGTAAGGAACGGAAATTAAATAACCTACGGAACTGAGGCTGGAGATTAGAGACTTGAGACTGGACTAATCTCTAATCTCCAGTCTCCAATCTCTTGTACGTTATTCAATTCTCATTCCTAGGTTAGGCTCTGCGGTTAGTTCTAAATGGAGACGATGCGTGAACGATAACAGACTTCTTATCCAACAGGCGGGGGAAGCTGTTAAAGCTGGCGATACAACAAAAGCGCACGCTTTGCTGATGCAGGCGGTGCGTCATGACGCCGATGATTATGTAGCCTGGCTGGGTTTGGCCCGTGTAACCGCGTCGCCGCAAGCGAGCCTGGAGTATGCCCAGCGCGCAATCAGCCTGAAACCGGATGATGCGCTGGCGCAGAAGATATTGAAATGGGCGGAGGGACGGTCGGCGGGGCAGCGGGGTAGCGGGGCGGCGGAGCAGCAGGTTAGTGGGTCAGCGGGTCAGC
>JANTHP010000295.1 GCA_024762395.1 Anaerolineae bacterium
TCGGGAATTGGAATTCCCGAAACGTTGAGCCAAGTATCGGGAATTCCAATTCCCGATACATCAACTGAGATGAAACACACCCTTTACCAAATCGGGCTACGGTTTTCACTCATTCGTGGTGGGCAATTGCCCATGTTGTCTCCTGAGAAAATGGGACGCGGAGAGAAAAAGAGAAAATCCGCGTTCATCTGCGTTAATCAGCGTCCTTTTTTCAGTAGAATCACTTTTTGATGTCTACAAAGTAACTGGTACACGCCTCATCAATCAACTCCGGCGTAAAATGGGGTTCGGAGCCTTCATAGGCACATAATGAAACAACCGTTTTGATGATGTCGCGCGGATGAACGGATTGCATGGTTCGCTGCGGTTCGCGGTACCATTTTTGCAACAGGTGAACGAAGCTCTTTTTATCGAATGCAATGCCGATAATTTCGCACATGCGCAAGAATATCTGGTAAAACAAACGTTCGTCGGGACCGCTCACTTCTACTTTCATTTGAATGCGCCGCAAGAAAGCGTCATCCACCAGATCGCCGGGATCGAGATTGGTGGAAAAGACAATGAGTTGGCGGAATGGCACTTCCAGGCTTTGGCCGGATTGAAGGCGCAAAAAGTCTATACCACTTTCCAGAGGAACAATCCAACGATTCAACAACTGCTGCGGGCTAATTTGCTGGCGGCCGAAATCGTCAATGAGGAACATACCACCGTTGGCCTTGAGTTGAAGCGGGGCTTCGTACACTTTGGCGACCGGTTCATAGCGCAAATCAAGCGAATCCATTGTCAATTCACCGCCGACCATGACAGACGGCCGTTTGAACAACCGCCACCGCTTATCAATTTTAATTTTGGACGAGGTCTTCGACCGGAAATCCATGGTATGGAAAGGAACCTCTTCCATTGTAAGCGGTTCATGAACCAATGGGTCTACCACACGGATAATCTGGCCGCCTACCGTAATAGCATTCGGCAGCCAAATCGGAGCGTCTTTAGCCAACAAATCGGCAATTGCCTGAGAAACCGTTGTCTTGCCATTTCCAGGAGGGCCGTAAAGAAATAATGAGGTGCCAGAATTGACAGCCGGGCCAATCCGACGATGAAAATTGTCCGGCAAAATCAGATGACTCAATGAGTCTTGCACTTGTTCCGGCGTAATGCGTTGGGATTTGCTGGTCTGGGCCAAAATGGACTTGTTGTACGCTTCCAAAGAAACGGGAATCAGACCGACGTACTGGCTGCGTTCAAAAGCATCACGGGCGCGTTTCGTCCCGGCTTCTGTCAATCCGTAAGTAAAGCTAAGGCTGCCCAGCGTTCCCGCCTTAACAATTTCTACCAAATGCTCTTGCTTCATGCGCGAGAGCAAATCGTCTAAAATAGTCGTGGAAAGTCCTAATAATTCAGCAAAACGGCTGATACTAACTGCGCCCTCATTAAACATCAAGCGAAAGATGATGTCCTGAATTAGTCCAACAGAAATTCCCAAATCTTCCGCGTTGGTTACGGGCGCTAAAATTTCATTTAGTTCAGATGATGCCATGCGATCTCTCCGAACCCTTGCGTACTACCGGGCCTGGAAGGTGAGGATTTTCACGCTGCGAGGATGAGTTGTTATGCTGCGCGTGCTCTCATTCTTGTTTTTCGGGTAACTACAACACGCATCAGTATAAACCGGGACGGCCGTTCCCCGTATAGGAAATTAGGGATGTATACGCAAAGGGATGGGCACACAGCCGTCCCTTGCAATTTCTCAACGGAGGTGGCAGTCACTCATAAACACGGCTTCGGCTAACTCTGCTAGAGAAAGTGACCACCACCTATACAGTTACAATCAAGATAACATTGGGTCGGGAACGGCCGTTTCTTCCCCACCGTCCTCATTACCTGCCTCATCCTCATCCCCATTCACCCGCGACAGCCGGCCCTCGCGCAGCATCGCCACCGACGCCACCGTATCATCGCCGCGCAAATCCATCACCCGCACACCGCGCGTCGAACGGCCTTGCTGCGAAATCGTATCCGTCGCCGTGCGCAAGATAATGCCGCTCGACGTGATACACGTCACCTCGTCGCCGCTGGACACCACACGCGCGCTGACAATCTTGCCCGTGCGTTCCGGTTCCAACACCATCGCCCGCACACCCTGGCCATACCGATTCTGGGTGCGGTATTCCGACAGCGGCGTTCGCTTGCCATAACCGCGTTCGGTGATAATAAGCAAATCATCGTCGGGAATCACCACATCAGCCCCGGCCACTTTGTCCCAGCTATCCAGGCGGATGGCGTTAACGCCGGCGGCCGTGCGCCCCATTGCCCTGGCATCGGTTTCCTTAAAGCGAATGCCTTTACCTTGTTCGCTAATGATAATTAAATCCTGGTCGCCGCGCGTCAGTTTGACCCAGCCCAGGCTGTCGTCATCATCCAGGCCAATAGCAATTAAACCGCTGGGCCGGACGTTTTTGAAAGAACCAACCTCGACTCGTTTGATACGGCCGTTCACCGTCACCATCGTCAAATACTCAGCATCGGCAAAATCATGGATGGCGAGAGCAGCCGTAATCTTCTCATCCGGCATCAGCGGCAGCACATTCATCAACGACGTCCCCCGCGCCGTCCGGCTCATCTCCGGGATATTATACGCCTTCTCCGAATACACCTTGCCCCGATTCGAGAAAAACAGAATCGTATTCAACGTGCCCGCCGCAAACAAATGCGCCAACGTATCCTCATCCCGTGTACTCATGCCGCGCAAACCCTTACCGCCGCGCCCCTGCACCCGATACGCCGCGATCGGCGTCCGCTTCACATAGCCGCGCTGCGTAATCGCGATCAACACATCCTCATCCTGAATGAGGTCTTCCATGTTGATATCCGCTTCCAGGCCAATGGCCACTTCCGTGCGCCGCGCATCGCCATATTTCTCCAACAGCGTTTGCACATCTTCCTTAATCAATGACAAAATTTGCGCTTTATCCGCCAACAAACCGCGCAAATAATCAATGTGCGCCGAGATTTCCTTGTACTCATCCTCAATTTTTTGCCGTTCCAGCGCCGCCAAACGACGCAGTTGCATATCCAAAATCGCCGACGCCTGCCGCTCCGTCAAACCAAAGCTTTCCATAAGCCGACCACGCGCCACATCCGCATCCGGCGAGCGGCGAATCGTCTCAATAACCGCATCAAGGTTATCCAGTGCAATCAGCAGCCCTTCCAAAATATGCTGCCGCTTGAGCGCCTTATCCAATTCAAACTGCGTCCGGCGGGTAATGACATTGACCCGATGATCAATATAAATTTGCAGGGCGCGTTTAAGCGAAAGCAAACGGGGTTGTTTATCCACCAACGCCAACATTTGCACGCCAAACGTCGTTTGCAGCGCCGTATGCTTGTAAAGCTGGTTCAGCACCTTCAGCGGCTGGGTTCCCCGCTTCAACTCCACCACAATCGAAATACCGCGCCGGTCAGAACTGTCGCGCAAATCAGAAATGTCGGGGATGACGCCTTTGTTTACCAACTCGGCAATGCGCTCAATTAGCATCGCCTTATTTACCTGGAAAGGAATCTCGGTGATGTTGATGCGCTGGCGGTCAGATTTACCAGGCATCTCCTCAATGGTCGCCAACCCGCGCACAATAACACGGCCGCGTCCCGTCGCATACGCATTTCGCACGCCTTCATTGCCCACAATAATACCGCCAGTGGGGAAATCCGGGCCGGTGACAAACTGCATCAAATCGTCCAGCGTCACATTGTCCACATCATCCTGATGGTCAATCAAGTAGAGGATGGCGTTGCCGATTTCGGTTAGATTGTGGGGCGGGATATTGGTCGCCATGCCGACGGCAATGCCAGAAGAGCCATTAAGCAGCAAATTGGGCAGGCGAGCGGGCAGCAAAACCGGCTCTTGCAAGCTGTCGTCAAAATTGGGGGCAAAATCAACCGTATTTTTGTCAATATCTTCCAGTAGTTCGTTGGCTATTTTTGCCAGACGGGCCTCAGTGTAACGCATCGCCGCCGCGCTGTCGCCGTCAATGCTGCCAAAGTTACCCTGGCCGTCTACCAGCATATAGCGCATGGAAAAAGGCTGGGCCATACGCACCATCGCGTCGTAAACAGACGAATCGCCATGCGGGTGGTATTTACCCAGCACTTCGCCGACGATACGGGCGCTTTTGCGGTGCGGGCCGGTAGCGCGGATGCCCATATCGTGCATAGCGTAGAGGATGCGCCGGTGGACGGGTTTGAGACCGTCGCGGGCGTCGGGCAGGGCGCGGGAAACGATGACGCTCATGGCGTAATCGAGGTAGGAGTTTCGCATCTCCCGGTTAATGTCTATGGTGCTTACGGTACCGATTTCCAAATGAAACCTCCGAAGAAAAGGCGGAATGCTGAAGGATGAATGCTGAATGGATTTTGTTCAGCTTTTCGCGCTTTTGACTGTTTGTTTTTAGATGAAAAATAGCCACCTGGATACGGGTGGCTCAAGTCTGGAAATAGGGTGTTTCACAAGGCAAATTATACCCGATTATGGGGGAAAGAACGAATGAAGGCTGCCTTAATTTTTAGAAGGTTGAGGCGGCAAATTTAAGGCTGTGTCAGCGGCAGTGAGAAGCCAAACAAGCTTCCTCGCTCTTCACCGGCACTTTTTGCCCAGATACGGCCGTTATGCCCCTCCACCAAATGCCGCGCAATCGTCAACCCCACCCCGCTGCCGCCGCTGGCCCGCGTCCGCGACTTATCCACCCGGTAAAAGCGGGTAAACAAATGGGGCAAATGTTCCGCCGCGATGCCCGCGCCCGTATCGGCGACCGTGATGACTGCCTCATCCTTCTCGCGCCTGAGCGTCGTATCCACTTGCCCGCCCGACGGCGTGTATTGCAGCGCATTTCCCATCAAATTGATCAGCGTCTGCGTAATCCGGTCGGCGTCCGCTTCCGCCATGAGCAAGCTGGCGGGCAGATGGACGCGCAAAGCGACCCCCTTATCCTCGAATTGGCGGCGCAGACGGTTGGCGACGTCGTTGACCAACGCGCCCAAATCCACCGGGCGGAAATGCAAATCATACGCCCCCGATTCGACGCGGCTTAGTTCCTGCAAATCGGCCGCCAAACGCTGCAAACGGGCCGCTTCGTGGTAAATTTGCTGGAACGTCTCCGGCTCCGGCGGCAAAACGCCGTCCAGCAGCCCTTCCATGGAGCCTTTGATGACGGTGAGCGGCGTCAGCAGTTCATGCGATACGTCGCCGATGAGCTGGCGGCGCAGGGCGTCGGATTCTTCTAGTTGAGCGGCCATTTGGTTGAAGCTGTGGGCTAATTGACCCATCTCGTCCAGGTCAGTTGTGAGGCGATTGGGAGGCAGGGCGACGCGACGGCCGTAATCCCCCTGAGCAATATCTCGGCTGGCGTCCATCATCTCCCGCACTGGCGTGACCACCCGCCGCGCAATGAGGGCGCTGACGCCAATGGCGACCAGGGCGGCGGCGGCAAAGGAGATGAATGTGGCTTCGGTAACGGCCGTGCTGAAATTAGCCAGCAAATCATCCGCCATATGCCCGACGGCCGTCCCAGCGCCCATCAAATGACCGTTTTCCATCGTAAAATCCATATCCATATTCGCCACATGCCGGGCAAAGGCGCGCGGCGCAGCCAACTCCATCGCCGCCGCCAAAACGGCCGTGCTCACCAACGCCACAATCAAATAGGAAAGGAATAATTTCCAACGCAAACGCCGACGTAATTGTCTAAACATAAAAACCTTTTTAGTTGATAGTTGATAGTTGGTAGTTAAAGGGTGATTGCTGTCAACTGTCAACTGTCAACTATTAACTATTAACTTTCCTGCTCAAAACGGTAGCCGACGCCGCGCACGGTGACGATGCCGTGATGCGGCCCCAATTTGCGCCGCGCCTGCCCCA
>JANTHP010000296.1 GCA_024762395.1 Anaerolineae bacterium
GCGGAGGGGAAAGCGGCTTGTTCACGGGTGTACGGCCGTTCCCAATCCTCACTTAACACAGCCTCAGCCGTGTGCGGAGCGTGCGCCAACGGGCTGTCCTCATGCGCGATCTTGCCATCCTGGATCTCCTGAATCTCCTGGCGAATAGCAATCATCGCCTCACAGAACCGGTCCAGTTCCGCCAGCGATTCGCTTTCCGTCGGCTCAATCATCAGCGTGTCATGCACCGGGAACGACATCGTGGGCGCGTGGAAACCGTAATCCATCAGCCGCTTGGCGACATCATTAACCGTCACAAACTGCTTTAACGGCCGTAAATCCACAATACACTCATGAGCAACACGGCCGTTCGCTCCCGTATACAACACCGGGAAATACGGATTCAGCCGATGCGCCACATAATTGGCGTTGAGGACGGCGATCTGCGTCGCCACCGTCAGCCCCCAATCGCCCATCATGGCAATATAGGCATACGAAATCGGCATAACGCTGGCGCTGCCCCAGGGCGCCGACGACACGGCCCCCAGCGACTGCTTGCCGCCTACGCCGGGAACCACCGGGCTGTTAGGCAAAAACGGAACCAGATGCGCAGCCACGCCCACCGGGCCAACGCCGGGGCCGCCGCCGCCATGCGGGATGGCGAACGTCTTGTGCAAATTCAAATGGCACACATCCGCGCCAAAATCGCCCGGGCGCGCCAGTCCCACCAGCGCATTCATATTCGCCCCATCCAGATACACCTGACCGCCATGATCATGCACAATCTGGCAAATTTCCGTGATAGCTGACTCAAACACGCCATGCGTTGACGGATAGGTAATCATCAACGCCGCCAATTCATCTTGATGCTTCTCTGCTTTGGCGCGCAAATCAGCCACATCCACGTTGCCATGCTCATCACAGGCAACGACGACCACCTTCATCCCCGTCATCGCCGCGCTGGCCGGATTTGTGCCATGCGCCGAACTGGGAATGAGGCAAACATTGCGATGGCCTTCCCCATTCGCCTTGTGGTAGGCGCGGATGATGGACATGCCCGTATACTCGCCGGCCGCGCCGGAATTAGGCTGCAACGTCATCGCTGCAAAGCCCGTGATTTCCGTCAGCCACGCTTCCAGCCGCCGGAACAACTCCTGGTAGCCCTGCGCCTGATCCAGCGGGATAAACGGGTGCAAATGGCTAAATTCTGGCAGAGTAATGGACAACATCTCCACGGCTGCATTCAGCTTCATCGTGCAGGACCCCAACGAAATCATTGAATGAGTCAACGACAAATCCCGTTCTTGCAGCCGGTAAATGTAACGCATCATCTCCGTTTCCGAGAAGTAACTGTTAAAAACGGGATGGGTCAAAAAATCACTGGTACGCTGGTGAACCGCATCATAATCCAGCGTCACGCCATCAGCCAATGCTTCCACGTCAGCTGTTTTGTTGCCAAAGATGGCCAGCAGCGTTTCTACATCGGCCTGGCTGGTCGCCTCATCCAGCGAAACGCCGACCGCGCCATCGTCGTAATAGCGCAGGTTTACTTCGCGGGAGAGGGCCGCGCCCTGGATTTGGGCCTGATTACGCGGGCCGCCGCTGATTTTGAGGGTGTCAAACACGGGCGCATCATTGATGGTGTAGCCCAATTCTTTAAGTCCGGCGGCCAAAACACCGGCGAGCAGGCGCACGCGGCGGGCGATGCGGCGCAACCCGTCCGGGCCGTGATAGACAGCATACATGGAGGCCATAATCGCTAACAGAACCTGGGCCGTGCAGATGTTACTGGTCGCTTTTTCGCGGCGGATGTGCTGTTCGCGGGTTTGCAGGGCCAGCCGGTAGCCGGGTTTGCCGGTGTCATCAATGGAGGCTCCGATAAGACGACCGGGCATGATGCGCTTGTATTTTTCCATGGTTGCCATATAGGCGGCGTGGGGGCCGCCGTAGCCCATGGGCACGCCAAACCGCTGCGAATTGCCAATGGCGACGTCAGCGCCAAATTCGCCGGGTGCGCGCAGCAAGGTGAGTGCCAGCAGGTCGGCAGCGACGACGACAAGCGCGCCGTGTTCGTGCGCTTTGGCGGCGAAGGGGCCGTAATCCAAAATGTCGCCTTCGGTGGCGGGGTATTGCAGCAAAACGCCGAATGTCTCTTCGCCAAAGTCATAGGTTTCGTGGTCGCCGACGACGACGTTGAAGCCGAATGGTTCGGCGCGGGTCTTTACAACAGCGATGGTTTGCGGGTGGCATAGTTCGGAAACGAAGAAGGTGTTGGCCTTTGATTTACGGGGCATGGCGCGGTGGCACATGGTCATCGCTTCACCGGCAGCGGTGCCTTCGTCCAGCAGGGAGGCGTTGGCGATTTCCAGGCCGGTCAGGTCGGCGATCATGGTCTGGAAGTTGATGAGGGCTTCTAAACGTCCCTGGGAGATTTCGGGCTGGTAGGGGGTGTATTGGGTGTACCAGCCGGGGTTTTCCAGGATATTGCGCTGGATGACAGGCGGGGTGACGGTATTGTAGTAACCCATGCCGATGAAGGAGCGGTACAGTTTGTTCATGCCGGCCAGTTGGCGCAGTTCGTTGAGAACGGCCGTTTCACTGCGCGGCGGTTCTAAATCCAAATGGCCTTCCATGCGAATATCGGCGGGGATGGCCTGGTCGGTTAACTTGTTGAGAGAGGAGAGACCCAGCTCGTCCAGCATTTTGGTGACATCGTGGCTGCGCGGGCCGATGTGCCGCTTTACAAAGCGGTCAGCCGGTTTCAGCAGGTCGCGGTTGTTTAACGCGGTGACGCCCCGCTTATGACTGGCTTCTATAAAATCCTGCCAGTTGGTTTTGGGATAACCATGCATGCTCATATTATTTCTCCAGTGGGAAAGGGAAATTAATTGTCAATTGTCAATTGTTAATTGTTAATCTCGTTCTTCCTCATATTTGGCGTAGGCGTCGGCGTCCATGAGGTCGTCCAGTTCGGCGGGGTTGCTGATTTTGATTTTTACCATCCAGGCTGCGCCGTAGGGATCGGAGTTAACGAGTTCGGGGGTGTCAATGAGGTCTTCGTTGACGGCCGTTACTTCGCCGGAGACGGGCATGTTCAGGTCGGCAGCGGCTTTGACGGATTCAACCACGCCAAATGCTTCGCCCATCGCAAAGGTGTCGCCCACATCGGGCAGCTCCAGGTAAACGATGTCAGACAGCGCATCTTGGGCATGGTCGCTGATGCCTACGGTTGCTTCCTCGCCATCTACTTTGATCCATTCATCATCTTTTGTGTACAGTAAACCGGTTTCTATTTTGCTCATTTTAATTTCTCCTGAAAAATTGATGATTGAAGATTAATGGTCGTTGATGACTACTCAGGTGACAGTCACTTTTCTCAAAGGTATTGGTCACAACTTGCTGCATTTTAAGTGACTGTCACCTCTGAGGCTGAGTAGTTATTAATCTTCAATCTTTAACCATTTCCAAATAAAAAAAGGACGCATGGCAACAGTAAAATTGCCAGCGTCCTCTGTCATTAACCTGAGAGATTCACAGCGCACAACACTGTTTGCCCCTTCGGTGGGTTGTAGTGGCTAGTAATTGGTTGTTAGTGGCTGGTGATTCACTAGCTACTAACAACTAACTACCAGCAACCAATACCGCTTTCCAGAATTACCCGGCCATCCGGTCCTTTTGCCTGAGAGTTTCAGGGCGGCTGCCCTTTGCACCTTCGGCGATCTGACAGGCTGCCAACTGATTGTTGACAGTGAAGTCGGATTCTCTCCCGAACGGCCGTTTCTACTTTATAAAATTGTGAAGTTCACTGAATGTTATTTGATTATATTGTACGCTTTGCCAGGCTAGCTTGCAAACCTGCATTGCCCACACGGGGCGGGCGATGTAAGATCGCACGATGTTATTTCATGATCACCTGGCTATTATTCGCGGCGGGGGCGACCTGGCGACGGGGGTTGCTTACCGGCTGCACAAGGCGGGGTTCCCGCTGATTGTTTTGGAACTGGCACGGCCGTTAGTCATTCGTCGTCGTGTGGCATTGGCAACGGCCGTTCTCGAAAGCAGCGTCCAGATTGGCGATTTACACGGCAGACTGGCTCATTCCCCGGAAGAGGCCTTGCAACTGGCTTACACCGATGTTGTCCCCATTCTCGCTGCGCCTGTCATCCCCCCCTTCCTCCTTCATCATCCATCATTCCGCATTCTCATAGACGGCCGTATTGCTAAACGCAACATAGATACAAACATAAATCAGGCGCCGCTTGTCATTGGGATGGGGCCGGGCTTCACAGCCGGCATAGATTGCCACGCCATCATTGAAACGATGCGCGGCCATACGCTGGGAAGCGTTATTTGGGATGGCCCGGCGCTGCCTAACACCGGAACGCCGGGCATCATCGCCGGTAAAGGCGCTGAGCGGGTCATCCGCGCGCCGGTTGAAGGTATCGTTGAATGGCAAGTAGAGATTGGAGATTTGGTTGAATCGGGCGATTTATTGGGGCACGTAGCTGGAGAGCCGGTTAGGGCGCCTTTTGCCGGGGTTGTGCGCGGGACGATTGCACCGGGAACGGCCGTGCCGCAAGGCTACAAAATCGGCGATGTGGATGCGAGAGGGAACGTCTCGGCCTGTTTCACCATCTCTGACAAAGCGCTGGCGATGGGCGGCGCGGCGTTGGAAGCGATTCTGACCTATTTGAACCGAGACGCACCCCAGAACAACGGATAGCCGGGACGCGGCGCTGTTCAGAAGATTTGTCAAATTTAAGGGGCGCCGAAAGGTTGCGATCTGTCCGACAAATGCGCTGTTCCAAATTGAGAAATAAGAATCGGCTCGTCAGCAGAAAAACGGGCCTTGATGATGGCTCCGTTGGGAATAGTCGCCGAGCGGATGAACCAGGCATACCGCCGCATCGTTTGGGGAGTCGCTTCCGTCGTATTTGTTAAAACCGACCAGATTAAAGCCCGTAAAAACAATCCGTGCGAAAAAACGGCGATATAATTTGCCGGATGCCGTCTCAAACGCGCCGCTGTCTCTTGCACGCGCGTCATCAATTCGGTAAAAGATTCACCGGCCCCTCCTTCTTTTTCGTGCGGATTGTTACGTTCCCAATAGGCCAGGGCAAACGGCCGTCTCTCCGTCCCCGTTGTGCCATGATAGCGAACCGGGTTGAGGTAGGTGAACTCATGCACCGGCCAATCTTCGGTAGGGACATGGGGGAAGCGTTGTTGGGTGGGAACGGCCGTTTGCCGCGCCCGTAAATAGGATGAAACCACAAACAAATCCGGCGCTTTGGCAAAAGCCTTCACAATTTGTTCCGCCTCCGCAACCCCCTTCTCCGTCAACGCCGACTGCGACGGATCGCCCGTCGGCAAATTAGCATTGGAGATACTTTCCCCGTGTCGAATCAACCAAACTTCCGTCATTTTGTAATCCGTAAACGGTAATCGGTAATCGGTAATCCGTAATCGGACTACTGATTACCGATTACCGTTCACCGTTCACCTTCTCCGAAACGGCCAGCGGAACAGCCCTGTGAGTTCCCGTTTTTCAGCTTGTTCCGGCGACATATCCAGCAGAGGTTCCAGCCGTTTGGCGATTGCCTCCTTTGTTTGCACACCGGTTTTGCGTTCGATGAGACGGCCGTGCTTAAAAAACAACATCGTCGGAATCCCCATAATCTTATACTTGCGCACCAATGCCTGATTCTCATCCGCATTCAGCTTCACAAACAGCGCCTCGCCGTCAAACTGCTGTGCCGCCTCCGCAAAAATCGGCGCCTGCATCTTGCACGGCCCGCACCAGGGCGCCCACACATCCACCACAACCGGTTTTACCGTTCCCAAAACCTCGCTCTCAAACGTATCCGAACCAACCTCGACAACCATGTCACCACCTCTTAAAAAAAGACCCTGCTGCTTACAGGGTCT
>JANTHP010000297.1 GCA_024762395.1 Anaerolineae bacterium
GATAGTGTAAGGAAATTATTGACAGAGGATGATAATCGGCCGTATCTTGGCCCGCCGGGGTGGGTTATTTAGGATTCCTTTGGACTTTGACCGGAGACTAGAGACTGGAGACTAGAGATTAACCAGTCTCCAGTCTCTAGTCTCCAGTCTCTAGTCCCCAATCCCGCAAAACGCCAAGTTGTTTCTGATTGAATCCTTAGTAGTTACCGTTCTTTATCTCGGAAGGCTCAACTACTCCATATTCTGTAATGTAACCGGGTCTTGCTGCGGTTTACAGATGCCGCAGTACACGGCCCCGGCCACAACGATGGCTTTGTACTCGCCCGATGTGGTGCGGTAGGTGTGAATGATGTAGGGCATTTCCTGGGCGTGGGTTTTACAAACAGCACGGCCGCAAAAACGGCAGACGGCGTGGGCGGGACGTTCACAATGCCAACATTCCATGAAGATGCTCCATCTTAGTAACTTACCAATAAACTCCTTGTACAGTGTACAAGAAAATGATCCACAGATTACACAGATTAACGCAGATTTTTTTGAATCATTTTAATCTGTGAAATCTGCGAAATCTGCGGACGAATCTTTTCTGGTTTATCCAGGTTAGGGTTCAATCGCAAATAACTTTGGTGTTTCGGGAATTGGAATTCCCGAAACATGCCATCAAAAATCAAAAAGTTAAAAACGAACGAATTTACTCGATAAACTCTAAATCTTTCCCGGCGAATAAATCGGCGGCTAACAAGAATAAAACGGTAGCGTAAAGCAAAATCACGGCCGGAGCCAATGCCTGTGCAGCGCTGAAGAATCCGTTGATGACGGCATCGGAAATGGCGGTAAACGGCCAGATCAACCAGGTGAATATCTGGTGCAATATGCCTGTCTCCCGACCGTCAATCCATCCGGCGGCGCGGGTGGCCCACCTGCCAACGGCCGTCCACCCTAACTGATTTATCGTCACACTCAACCGCCCCAGCCGTTCCACGACCCAATCGCTAATCGGCCCGTTGGCGCTCTGGCCCAATAACAAGATGCCTAAAGCGCCAAAGAGATAAACGCGCGACCAACCGGATGTTACAAAATCGGAGACGTGCATGGCGAGGACGGCCGTTAACACATTCATCGCTATCCACAATGGCGGAATCTCCAAAAACCGGCCCAAAACCAGCCCCGGCCCTCGATACAAAGCCAAAACAGCCACAACCAGTTGTAAAAGCGTGGCGGCAATGATGGAACTGAGGAGAACGGCCGTTAAATACTCCACCCGACTCGGCAGCCGCGCAACCACCGGAAAATATACCGCCTGATTAGCACGCGCCGTAATAGACAGCGTGACCAAAAACGACACCGCCGCCCCAAACGCCCCGATAATCAAAATATAATTTTCAATATCCGGCGTTCCCTGTCCCGGCGTAAAAAACAAATTCCAATACACCAACGCCAAAATCAGATAAATCAGCCCGGCCAGCGACCAAAACAAACTTTTCACAAAATAACCGGTCAAAGTAAAAACTCGCTGCATTTAATTAACCGCCTCTGCATAAATCTCAGCCAGCGTAGCTCGCGCCTGGCGCACTTCCAAAATATCATAATTGGCATACAGCAGCATCGTCATCACCTGCCGCCGCAGCCGCATCGCCTCATTGCGCAGCACAACAATACTGCCGTCAATCTCAATCTCCGGGTGCAGCGCTTGTAACTGCGCCTGCATCGCCGACAAAGGACGGTCGGCCCGAATTCTCGTATTGGCCTGCACCGCTAACGCTTCTGTCATGCTGTTTTCGTAATGAATTTGGCCTCGATTCAATACAACAATGCGCGTACAAACCTCGGTCACCTCTTGCAAATGATGCGAACTCATCACAATCGTCTTACCCGCCGCGTGCAGCCGTTTGACGACTTGATGAATCTCTTGCTGCCCTTCCGGGTCTAATCCATTGGATGGCTCATCCAGCAAAAGCAGCGGCGGATTGCCGATAAGTACCTGGGCTAATCCCAATCGCTGCCGCATCCCTTTGGAACAGGCGCTGATTCGTTTGTCAGCCGCGTCCAAAAGCCCCACTTGGGCCAAACTGTCGGTGACGATTCGCTCTGTCTCCGCCTTGCCGATGTCGCTGATACCGGCTATCAACGCCAGATATTGGCGAACGCTCAAATGGTTGGGGAATAATAACCGCTCCGGCTTAAATCCGATTAGAGGCCATTTACCTGTTGTGGGGTGGATACGGCCGTCATCCTGATAAATCAATCCGGCAATCAACTTAAGCAGCGTCGTCTTCCCGGCTCCATTCGGCCCCAAAAGACCCAAAACCTCCCCTTGAGGAATCGTTAAAGAAACACGGTTCAACGCCGTTAGGGAATAATATCGCTTCGTCAGATTATTGATTTCGATCACGAGTCAACCTTCAAATCAGAGATTGGTCTAATCTTGAAGATTGGACCAATCTGAAAAAGCAACACACCAAGTTTGTTTCGGAAATTCCAATTCCCGAAACAACGCATCAAGTTTACCACAGCCCCCGCCGCGCATCACGTTTCACGTTTCGCGTTTTCCATTTATAATCTGGCAGCGTAACATCGCAGTTTTCTGAAAACGTAGGGCGATTTTGCAAAATCGCCCTACAAAAAAGGGAAGCAACTATTCAGATGCACCCTTAGATTTGTCAAATTTTGTCTGGTAAACGCTTGGTCATGCTAAAAAATTTGACAAATCTTCTCGGCAGCGCTGTATAGTTACAAAGGGAATTCCATTGTGAAAAACCTGAGCCGTCCGCAGCAAATCATTAGTAAACTCATCATCGTCAACCTGGCCCTTCTCATCATCAGCCTGGTTTGGTATCTTGTCGCGCCCGCCGAAAGCGGCGTCGCCGTTGCCGTCGCCAAAAACAAACAGATGCTGGACATGATGTTGATGGCCGACATCCCCTTCTCGTCGGAGGAGATACAAAAAATCACCCTCGACAACCCCGAAATGGCCCAACTCCTGAGCCGGAAAAAGACGCAATTTGTCAATGCCGTGCCATTAAGCCGGGGCGAAGCGCGGCCCTGGCAGGCGGAAGGATGCGAGCAGAACAATTGCGCCCATGTGACTTATTACAACTACAGCGACGGCGGCACAATCAACAGCGTGGTAAATTTAGACACAAGCCAAGTAGTGGGCAGTTGGCTGGACGCAAAAGCGCGGCCCAGCGGCAGCACGTACATCATGGACAAGACGGTAGCAATTGCCGCCGCCGATGAGACGGTGCAAGCGGAATTAGGCGACATCGGCGCCGCCGATCCGGCAATGGTTCCCATGTCCACCTGGCTGACGGACGATGATTGCCGGGATGATTGGTGCGTGGATTTGTCCTATTTTAACCCGGCGGGAGACGGCCGTATTTACCACGTCATCGTCAATATGGAACAAGAAATCGTCGCCCGCACCTTCCTCACGCGCGGCCGCGCCGACCGCAGCATGGGGCCGGCCCTCTCCAGAGAACGCGCCTTCCAGGACGGCTGCCATGAGCAGTACGGCTGGAACGTCTGCTGGGAAATGACCGCCCACGACGGCATCAACTTCCGCGACGCCACATTCCAGGAAACGCCCATCTTCTCCAGCATCAAAATCGGGCAAGTCGAGGCATGGTATCCCAGTTGGCCCGGCGGCTACCGGGATGAAATCGGCTTTGCCGCCTCCGTTCCCCCGTATGGCGATACCCAAATCACAGATTTAGGCGACAGCTTCCAGGTCAGCCAGCTCTTCACCGAATTCACCTACTGGCCCAACTGCATCTGCTGCTACCGTTACGAAGAAATCATCCGTTTCTACGCCGACGGCAGCTTTGAACCCCGTTTCATCTCACACGGCCCCGGCTGCGACGACCTTTCCATCTACCGCCCCTTCTGGCGCATTGATTTGGATTTGAACGGCCCGGAAAATGACAGTGTGTGGGTCTGGCAGGAAAATCAATGGGTAGAAGCGACAACAGAGATGGAAATCTACCCCTTTGTAGATGATTTGTCACCGGAAGGGAACAAGGTTGCCACGATTGACGGCGATGTCAGCTACCGCTGGCACATGGAGCGCACCGACCCGCTGGGGTTGGATTCGATGCGCTTTTTCATTTTACAAAAGAAGGAGGGGGAAGGAGACGGCCCCATCGTCACCGGCCCTGGCGATACGTTCCAGCCGCCGCGCCAATGGATTGACGGCGACCCGGTTTCCGGCGGGGACGTGGTTTTTTGGTATGTGCCGCTGTTGAAAACGAAGAAGGGCGGCCCCTGGTGGTGTGCGCCGGACCCGGAGCCGGATTTTTCGCCGTGCGAAGCGATTTTGCGGATCGAAACGGCCGGTGAACTGCATCAACCCACTGCCGAGGAACTGGTCGAAGCGGAAGCGAATGCCACACCAACCGCCACGCCGCAGCCAACGGCCGTTCCCGCACCCACAGCCACCCCGCGCCCCATCGAAGCCGCCAACCCTGAAGAACTCATCCTCAACGCCGGCTGCGGGGCCTGCCATTCCATCGGCAGCTTGGGCGAAGCGCATAAAGTCGGCCCCGATTTGTCCGCTATTGGCCTGATCGCTGAAAACCGCATACCGGGCATGACGGCCGAAGCGTATCTGCATGAATCCATCGCCGATCCCAACGCCTACATTGTGCCGGACTGCCCCAACGGCCCCTGCCTTGCCAACATCATGCCCCGCGACTATGCCAACCGGCTGACGGAGGAGCAAATCGGCACGATTGTGGCTTATTTGCTGACAATGAAAGAGGCACAAGCAGAACAGCCGACTGACGCTTTAACGCCCCCCACGCCTGCCCCCAAAGCATTTCCAGCGCCTAAGATGATGGGGGAACGGCCGTTAAAAAACCAGGCCCTACTCACAACACAAATTTTATTGGTGACGTTAGTTTTCTTGCTAACAGCATTTTTACTGCTCAAATACGTAACGGGAGAAAAGGAGATTGGCAACTAATCAGGTGTCCTCTTAGATTTGTCAAATTCAGTCTGGTAAACGCCTGGTCATGCTAAAAAATTTGACAAATCTTCTCGGCAACGCTGTATCGTTACAAACGTGAAGCGTGAAATGGCATTACGATTCATCACGTTTCACGCTTCACGCATCACGTTTCTAACGATATTTGTCGCGCAGGGCACGTTCCATGCGGCGTTGGTCGTCTTTTTTGGCTAGGTCGGCGCGTTTATCAAATTTATGTTTACCGCGCGCCAGGGCAATTTCGACTTTGGCACGGCCGTCTTTCAGGTACAGTTTGGTGGGAACGGCCGTCAACTTCTTCTGGTTCAACTCATCAAGAATCTTGTTAATCTGGCGGCGGTGCAGCAGCAGCTTACGCGGCCGTGTGGGGTCATGATTCTCCCGATTACCATGCTCATACGGCGCGATATGCGCCTCCACCAGCCACAACTCATCCCCCCGCGCCTGCACAAAAGCGCGGCGCAAACTCACCTGCCCGGCGCGGATAGACTTAATCTCCGTCCCTGTCAAAACCAGGCCCGCCTCAAAGCGTTCCAATAAATGATAATCAAACGTCGCCCGTTTGTTGTTAGAAACAACTTTTATGCCCAATCTCTAATCTCCAGTCTCCAATCACTGCCCCGTCAAAATAAACTCAACCGCCCGCTGCAACTGAGCGTCATCCTCACCGCCGATGTCAATTGGAGAGTCCACTTCAATATCCGGCGTGATACCGGCTTTATCAATCGTGTTATTATCCGGCGTATACCATCGGGCAATCGTAACGCGCAGTTCAGCGCCATCGGAAAGCTGCTGCACCGACTGCACAGACCCCTTGCCAAAAGTTACCGAGCCGATAATCGTGCC
>JANTHP010000298.1 GCA_024762395.1 Anaerolineae bacterium
ACATCGCTGACAATGAGCGTGGCTGGTAAATTGGTGGATGCCAGAACCAGGCCGCCATAGGCCAGCGCCATCTCGCCAACCCAACTGAGCGAGGAGGCGAATAAAGCCGGGCCGAGAACGGCGCTGAACAGGCCAACCAGCAGCGGAATGCCGATGGTCATGAACAGCGACATGGCATAAGTCAGAACGCTGGCGGCCATTGTGGTTTTCATGCGGCTGGAGGCGAAGAGGCCGAAAAGGGCGAATGTGACGGCGGCCACCAACACCACAATTTGCGACAAGACCAGTTCGATTAAGGAAACGCCGCCCAACAAAAAGGCGATGCTTTGTAAAGGGATGGCGGCCAAAATCAACAGAAAGACGTAACTCAACGCCGAAAACAGTTTACCAGCGACGAAGGCATTGGCAGTGAGTAGGGTAGTGCGCAGCAAATCATAGGTTTGCCGCTCTTTCTCGCCGCTGATGGCCCCAGCGGTGAAGGCCGGCCCGACGAAGATGACGAGAAAGGTTTGGACGCCGAGAACGGCCGTAAACACCACTTTCCCCGCCTGCCTGGGATCCGGCCCATACGGCCCGCCCGACGATTGTGCATACGCTAGGTAAATGAGGGCGATGAAGCCGCTCATCAGCGCCAGATAGACGGTGAGGACGACGAAGGCCCGCCGTCCGCGCATCCGGCTGCGCAGTTCTTTTACTGTGATTGGGTTTTGCAACAGCGCCCGCAAGCGGCGGAAGCGTGGTTTGGGTTGAGGGTGTGCTAATTCAGTCATAATTTCTTGTTCCAATGACTATATTATGATTTTGTCCCTGTCTAATGATCGTAAAGCTTCACGAGCGGCGGCCTGGACTTCTTCATCAGGATCGGATTGTGCCATTTCCTGAAGCAATTGGATGATGCTTTCATTAACTTGCTTCATTTTGGCTGCATTCTCAGCCGCAAATTTGCGTTCAAACTTGTAAGAGCTAGTCAAACTATCCACCAATTTCCCCTTGTCTGAACGTAAGTCTAATTCAGGCTCATCTTCATAGCGTGGGAAAATTTGGGAGTCTTGTTGATGATTAGTGTAGCCAGATTCCTCTGATAGTCCTGCTAGTAATGCTGTTGGGGATGTTGTCCAATAAAAACGCTCTTTTATGGAGGAAATGGGCAGTTGGTCACGTCTTTTACACTGTGTTTGATAAGTTTGATTCGTTTTATCCGAGAATATAACAGTATAGGTGTGATTGCTTCGATCGCCATCCATTAATACTTCAGTGATTTGGACATTTTTACCGCCTATTTGCTGAATGTGTCTGCGAATAGCATTCTTATCATCGATTGAACGAGCAAAGTGAATGCCAATTACCAGAGTAATCACAAAACCGAAAACTAAAACCGAAAGAATCGTGTCGTCCATTTGTTTTATCACCTAATTCAATTACACATTTCCAATGAAATCATCCAGAATTAGCGGCTTAATCATCGAAAAGAGCCGAGTTAGCTGTTTGTCATTGCCAACAAAAACAGTTGCGCCATTTACAAGAGCGGTGGCGACATGTAGCGCATCCGGCTGCGGAGTTCCTTTACCGTAATCGGATTTTGCAGCAACGCTCGCAAACGGCGGAAGCGTGGTTTGGGTTGGGGTTGGGCTAATTCAGTCATGATTCATTGTAGATATTGAGATGTATTTGCTTGTTCTCTAACAGCCCCCTGTTCGTAAATTGATAAGTTGTCACTCTTAAACATCCATCACGATTGGATTCGGTTTGTGTAGACCATCGTTGGCCAGGTTCCATAAAATAGGCGGTTCCTTGTATTTCAGCAACTATGCTACCTGATGAATCCACACTATGGATAGTGATTTTTTTATCAGGTGTTGTAATAGGAAGTGTAGTGATTGCGTATAAATCTGGATCATAATCGCCATATCCAAGAAAACCCAAAGGTATGGGTTGTAAGTCATGTATTTCCCAATTTTCACCTACATCCCATGTGTTTATTCCCTTTTCGTCAATTATAAGATGGTGGATTGTTAGTCCAGGTTGTGAAGAGTTTTTCCCAAACCAATCATAGACGGGAGGCGTCAATTCAACAACCGGGCAGTCCATTACATCGCAATCCGTGTCACACTGCGTATTCCATCTGGCTTCTAGAAATATGTAATGGTTTGGTGGGATTTCGGAAAGGCCAGACACATAATCATAAACCGGTGTTAATTGAAGCGTGGATTCTCCCGCCTGTGCGCAGGCAACCAAAAATAAAAATAAGACGAGCAGCAGAAAAAGGATCTTCACCTCTTTCCTTGAGGACGATTGGCTATTCTTCATCCTCTCCACCATTGAAATCGTTCATTCTGGAGCGAACAAAATCCTTGATTTCTGTCGCTATTGTAAATGCATCTTCAGCTTCTTGCTGCGAGGGCATATAAAAATCATCGGGATAGCGAATTTCGACAGCGAAAGGCGTTAGGGTTTCTGCTTGTCTTTGGATAGAAGCAAAATCTTCATCTACTTCCATGCCTACAGCGACAAGATCGGCTAGATTGTGTGAAAAGGGGAAATTTTTGCCATGATAAACCAGAAACGCTTTGAGGTATTTTTCAACTGCTTGTTGGCAATGAAAACAAACCGTGTCCAGCGGCGGCGACTCGGTTTTGGCGGCTAGGATTATCTGTGCATTTTTTAGATCGCTGTTGGCTTTGCTGAGCCAGGCCTGAACATACTGTCTAATTTGTTCGTTCATAAAGGACTTTGCCCTCGCTCAGAACCGTGTTGATGAACGCTTGTGGGACGCCTTGCCAGCGATTGACATCGTCGTGCGTATAAAAGAGGATGTCTTTGGGCGTTTTGAAGGTGCTTAACTGCAATCGGACGTCTAGCCCTCGTTGATAACGCGGCAAATGCTTTTCCCTGTCAGAAATGACCAATAAATCAATATCGCTTTTCTGATCGGCATCTTCCCGCGCCCATGAACCAAACAAAATAATCTTGTCCGGCTGGTATAACTGAACAATACGTTTTGTGATTAAGTTGATTTCTTCCTGAAGAGTCATTGTCTTCACACCTAGCGCCTGATAAGATTTCTCGCATTTTAACATAAAATTTGTTGGCAAGTGGAAGTCAACCAATCTCCCAGTCTCCAACCTCTAATCTCCCAATCCCACCCTATCCGCCTGCCGCATGAGGCCGAACCACAAGCCGCCAATCGCTAACAGGTAAACGGCCGTCAACCTCATCACATGGTTGCTGTAACAACTATGAGCGCTTCCTCGGCCGTCATGGGTTTGTGGGGCGTTACATTATCTTCAGTGTTTTTGTGCAGATGGTGGGGATGGGTTGATATTTCAGGATGATGGGCGGCATTATCCCATCGTTTTCGTAACTGACCGTTGGCATTTTGCCAATGAAAACTATATTTCGATACTTGCGCTTCTCCATTTACGATTTGAAATCGTTCAAACATCTCCAAAAAGCTGCCATCAAGTAGTGTCAACCGATAACGAAACAATCCCATATCATCTTCAATCGTTTCTCGCGTGATTTGCCAATGCTCCACTTGTGGGTTGAGGATTATTAACGATTTGACATGGGCCAGGTAATCAGCGGCGTCTTTCATTTTTTCTACTCCAAGCGCCTGATTTTATCTTGAGCCTTTTGATAGAGTTCATATAGTCCGGCCCACTCGAAATAATCCATCGAGTCGCCCATCTCTCCAGCCTCAAAACGTTGGTAGAAGGTTGCTGAATCGAGGCCATAGCGATTTTCAAATTCCTGTAAATCGCTTTCATACCGTTTTACGCGCAGGCGCTGTTGGCTGAGAATATTGTCTAACAACTTGCCCAGAATGCGCTCAAAACCGGTTTCGTCTGCGGAAACGTCTTTTAGAAGTTCTAGTTTGTAACTAATATCCATTGCGATACCCTCAAATTATTCTCATGGCAACATTTTGTTTTCTCGTATCTATACAGGTGACAGTCACTTCTTCCAGAGGTATTAGCCGAAGCCATGATGTTGGAAAGTGACTGTCACCTCTGGTAGCTGTATAGTTACGTTTTCTCAATGAATTGTAACATAGAACGTGTAATGTTCTGGTTGCGTCAGGCATAACCTAACTTATCCGCCTGCCGCATGAGACCGGCCCACAAGCCGCAATTGTTAACAGGTAAACGGCCGTGCCTACGCCACAAACGCCATAAAATTATCCTTATTGACAACCTGGTACTCCGCTTCCGGGTACGTTTTGAACCATAAGCCGGGCGGTTTGGGCTGGGCGCTGCCGTATTTGAATTCGTAGCCAAAGAGTTTGCCTTCCCGCTCTTCCACCAAATCAATCTCTTTTTGGTCCCAGGTGCGCCAGAAATAATAATTGGCAAAAATCTGCCGGTAGGCGCGCTTTTTCATCCGTTCAATAAACAGAAAATTTTCCCACAACTGCCCCATATCGTTTCGTTCTGTGGGATGGTTGAAATTATTGATGACGGCATTACGCACGCCCAAATCATAAAAATAGTAGCGCGACGTTTTCTTGATTTCCTTGCGCAAATTACGGCTGAATCCGCCGACATTGATCAGCACAAACGCCTTTTCCAACAAATCTAGATAGCGGGCAACGGTGTTCTTGCTCATTTCCAACGATTTGCCCAACTCTTGCAAAGAGACTTCGGAACCGATTTGATAGGCGATTAGGCGCAGTAAATGCAGTAATTTGCGGGAAGCGCGGATGTTTTCCAGTTCCAGAATATCTTTGTACAAGTAGGAATCTCGGAGCAGGGTGAGGTATTCGCGTTTGTCGGTCAGGCTAACGGCCGTTAAAACTTCAGGGTACGCCCCAAAAACGAGCAAATTGTCCAGATTCTCCCAGACATAGGCACGGCCGTAATTATCCGCCAGTTCCATGACCGATACCGGATAAAGCGTCTTGACCTTTTGCCGCCCCACCAGCGGCTCGCCGATTTTGTTGGCTAAATCAAAGCTGGACGACCCGGTTGCAATCACGCGGACGCCGGGGATTTGGTCTACGATGATTTTCAACCCTTGCCCCACATGCTCGACTTTTTGCGCTTCATCAATGAAAATCAGGTCATAATCGGCAAAGTAAGGAATAATGCGCGAGAAATCGTTAGAAGTTAATACATCCTGCAATCGGGCGTCTTCCCCGCTGGCGCTGTAAACCCGGCCGTCATACGTGGGCAAGAAGGCGTTGACGAGCGTCGTTTTCCCCACTTGACGCGGCCCATAGATGACTAACACTTTGTTGGGCTGCAAATAGCTGCCTAACAAATCCTCGTAGAATCGTTTAATCATACCGTCATCGTAGCAGATATGCCCCTGTTTGTCTAATTTGCGTCAGTTTAGTGACGGTAATTTTATAATTAGCGTCAGTTTGACGACGCAAATGGTTGCGTCTGCGTGCCGGGCGCGTTACGCAGACCCCATTCTATCCGCCTGCCGCATCAGGCCGGCCCACAAGCCGCCAATCGCTAACAGGTAAACGGCCGTTGGCCCCACACCGCTAATGACAAATCCAACAGTATCCAAATTAAATACATTAATGACACCCAACCAGAGCAGACTGCTGTTGAGCACGCGCATGAGGACAACGGCCGTATAACTACCAGCCAGCGCCGTCGTCGAAGAATGGAGCCGGGTAGAGATATACATCCCCATAAACCCGGCAAACAACACCTCCAGCCAGGGGCGGATGGTAGAAGCCGCGCCCAAAACCGCGCCCCAAATCGCCAAATCGCTGTCAGAGAAAGCCGTACTGCATACAATAATCAACCCTTGCAGCAAACTCAGCGCGAACAAAATCGGCCAGATTCGCAGC
>JANTHP010000299.1 GCA_024762395.1 Anaerolineae bacterium
ACCCAATCCCCCTCAATCGCCACCCGCCGCACCCGGACGGAGCCGTCGGACTTGAATGTACAATCTACGCTGATTGGTTTCATCGTTCAAAAATCGCCTCATTAACCTATTACGTTTGGCAAAGGCCGGGCCTGGGAAGCCCGGCTTCGCACACACACGCTATCGTTGTTCAAGCCAACGAGTCAATGATGTGACACTTTCAGTAGACTGTTTACCTAGCAATAACCCCTCCACCCCAATATCTTCATCCAAATCAGGCCAATGAATGCCGCGTCCGCCGCCGCTGAGTTGATAATTTTGGCGTTCGTTTTGCGTGCCATGCGCCAAACGTGGATACCAACCAATGGGAACAGAAATGGTACGGCCGTCTTCCAAATCAACCAATAACGTATCGTCAGTAACAGTAACCTCAACCGCTCTAGGCTGAGCCATCGTCATCGCAACAGAATGCGTCCCATTCATATCTCAATTTCTCCACATTTTGTCGGGCAATTCGCTCAATATCGCGTAATTCTTTGCGCCGAAATCCATAATTTGCCGCTAATAACACATCAGGATCAAGCCAAAACTTGGCGCTCATCGCTTCACGATCAACGTGCATATGTCGTGGCTCGCCACAATCGTATGAATAAAAGTAAAAGCGATAAGGGCCGATTCGTAAAGCTGTTGGCATTGTTCATTACCATCCGTTGCTAATAATCATATCATATTTACACAATGCGTGACCAAAACGATCTATGCCCCACGCTTCACGCCTTACCGCTTGCGCCAAAACCAGGCCAGCTTGCGGTATTTTACCCACTCGTAATACATCATGTACAGGCTCAGGCGCAGACCGTGACGGCCGTCTTTGTACCCGCCTAACGTGATATAACGCCAGTAAAATTGGCGCAGCGGCTGGAGAATGAAGTTGTGCGGGCGGGGACGAATGCCTTCTTCCTTGAGAATTTTAGCGTCATACGTCGTGTACGCCCGCTGCGTGTGGTGGAAATGGGGGATGTCGCGGTAGTTGTGGTGGATAAGCACGTTTTCCAAATGGCCGATGTCGCCATCCACGACAGCAATCTCATGGACGGGGCGTTCGTAGCGGACTTTGCCATGTTTGAAGAGGCGCAGTTGGTAATCGGGATACCAGCCCGCGCCCAGCGTCAGCTTGCCAAAGATGTAGTTGTGGCGCGGGACATACCAACCCATTTCTGGCCGTTCAACAATGACGCGGCGGATTTCGGCAGCTAATTCGGCCGAACCCCGCTCGTCGGCGTCTACAAAAAAGACCCAATCCGTTTGGACAAAATCAAGGGCGGCGTTGCGCTGTTGGGCGTAGTTTTCAAAGCGGGATTGGGTAACTTCCGCGCCGGATTTTTGCGCCAACGCGACGGTCTCGTCTTGGCTATACGAATCAAACACCACAATCCGATCGGCCCAGCGCAAACTTTCGATGCAATCTTGAATATGGTCGGCTTCGTTGAGGGTGAGGATGACGGCCGTTAATTCAGGGCTGAGGGATGAGGACTGAGGATTAGAGACTGGAGATTGGAGACTATTTACCACTTGCTTGCTCCCCACTTGCAAACTTACCACTCGCCTACTTGCCATGCCAGATGGCGGCGATTTTTTTATAGGCTTGTTTTAATTCGGGATCAGATGTTTTGACGGCCTTGCGCGTCATGTTCATCGCCACCAGTTTGGCAGCGACTCGGTTGCGGAAACGGCCGTGATGCTTCCGATACAACTGCGCCCGGCTCCGCCACAAATTCACCAGCGACTGCGCCGGAATCTGGCGGGTGCTGGCTCCGCCATAATGTACAATCTCAGCCTGAGGAACCACGATAATCTCCCAACCCGCCTGCCGGATGCGCCAACCCCAATCAATCTCCTCGCAGTACATGTGAAAATCTTCGTCAAAGCCGCCGGTGGTCGCTGCCACTTCGGCCCGTACCAACATCGCCGCCCCCAGGACAAAATCTACCGGAAAGGGCCGGCCATCAGGATGAAAGGCGCGGCGCGGGTAACGGCCGTTCCACCGACTCTCATACAATCTTGGCGGCATGGGGAACAGGTCAAAGGCTATCTGGCCGATGCCAGGGAAGGCAAACGCGCTGTGTTGAAAACGGCCGTCGCCATACACCAATCGCGCCCCAGCCATGCCCGCTTGCGGCCGTTCATCCATCGCCTTCACCAACTTCGCTAATGCGCCATCACGCACCACCGTATCCGAATTCAGCAGGAAAAAATAACGCGGTTCGGCGGCAGCGGCGGCTCGCATCCCCTGATTATTAGCCGCGCCAAAGC
This sequence comes from Anaerolineae bacterium, assembly GCA_024762395.1. Taxonomy (GTDB): domain Bacteria; phylum Chloroflexota; class Anaerolineae; order Promineifilales; family Promineifilaceae; genus JACKCC01. The sequence continues at coordinate 2,293 of JANTHP010000299.1, forward strand.
CAGGATTATGGTCATTGGCGATGAGATGGACATGCGGGAACAAATCGGCGACCAATTCTACTGTGCCATCCGTCGAAGCGTTGTCCACCACCCAGGTTTCGACATTCAGTCCGGAGCGGCGGTTCTCATTGCAAACGGAACGCAAACAATCGGCCAACAATTGGCGCGTATTCCAACTAACGATAATGACGGCTGCATCAAGCATGAATCCATTTTATCTGAGATTTGAGACTAGAGACTGGAGACTAGCCAATCTCTAATCTCCAGTCCCCAGTCTCTACTCCCCAATCGCCTCCAACCCCGCCCAGCCGTAAAAATCGGTGGAACATAGCGAGTTGACACATGCTTCGGAAGCGGCAAATTGGGAGAGAACGGCCGTAACCTCCCGCGCCAGGCCCAATGGAAACTCAGCCCCAAACGTCACCGTATCGTTCGGGATTTGGGGACTGAGGGCAATGATTTTCGTTTGATTGTAAATCTCCGGCTGCGTATCAAAAATACTGGCGCGCGCGTCGCGCAAGCGGTAGCCGCCAAATTCCACTTCGCCCCACACAATCACATAACCGATGGGGCTGCGGCTGGGCGGCACACCTAAACGCCGCCAGATTTCCGGGTCATCTTCGCCATACACCCACAACCGTTCCTCGTAAGGCATGATGGGCGGCGTGTAGGCGGCGGTGACAAAATCAACCTCGCCGTTGTATAAAGCCAGCATCAGGCTGCTGGTCGTGTCGAATTCGATGATTTCCCCCGGCTCAACGCCCGCATCGGCCAACATCGTTTGAATGGATGTAAATTCGGGCACGCTGGATGTGTCTACCACGCCCCAGCTTTTGCCGGCCAAATCTTCCAGCGTTTCAATGCCGCTGTCGCGCCGCGCCGTAATCATCCCCACCTGCCAGGTGAGGCCGTCGGGGCGCACGGCAACCAATCCCGGCTGCACGCCGCACTGCGCTTCGGCCTGCGCTAAATCGGCGGCGGACAAAATGGCGATGGTGTCCTGCGGGGCGGCGCACATCAGGTCAATGACGGTCTGCTCGCTGTCCAAAATGCCAATTTCAAATGCCCGTCCCGTCGCAGCGGTCAAGGCGTCGGCCAGAGGTTGGGCGCGGGCAGTGATAACGCTTGTATTCACCACTGGCGCAAACAACAACTGAACCGGGCGGGACTCCGTCCCCACCGGCGCTTTCGTCACCTCAATCACAACCTCTTCCGGCACAATCTGCATCGCTTCTTCAATAACAACACGGGTCACGTAGATGGGGGTAACTGCTTCTGCGGGCTGGGGCGTTGGGACATCCACAAAAACCTCCCGCGTCACTTCCACATACGCCACATTCGGCTGGCAAGCAGCTAGAAGCAAAAGTAAAAACAAGTTACACAGAGTTACACAGAGGACACGCGGAGAGACGCGGAGCGTTTTCAGAGTTTTCTCTATGAATCCCTGTGCAACCTCCCGGTTGCCCTGCTCTGTGTCTCTTTGTGTTCCTTTCTTCCTCATCACTCCCCCTTCCTCGGTATCTCGCGCGGCTCGCATTCGGGCATATGCGCCTCATCCGGGATGTCTACCTGAATGGCGTGCGGGTCTACGTGGGTGTTGAATTGGGCAATTTCCACATCTTCGTGAATCAACCCGGCCCACACCGGCTGCGGATTGCGGTCGCCAAAGACATTGACAATGCGAATGCCGCCGCTGACAACAGCCCGTTCGCCCGGCATCAGGTAATAATAATCGCCAATTTTCTCCAAATCATCCAAACTGCCCACCGCCCAGCGGTAGGGATAATTGGTAATCTCGTTTTCATAGCCAATTGCCACCCGCCAGGCGCCGGATTCGGTGTGCCAACCCAGGGTGTTGTAGTTCCAGTCGGAGTCGTACACCACGCCCGGTTCCGGCCCGGTGGTGCGGATGGGGGTAGCGCCGTAGTTTTGAACGGTGACGGTGAAATAGAGGGTGTCGCAAATGGGAACGGCCGTTGCCGAAAATTCCAGCGTATCCCCCGACGGCGGCGAGAAAATATCGGCGCGCGGGACGCCGCCGTACTGAATCGTCAGGCTGCTCTCCACCCGAATCTTCTGCCCTTCGGCGTCCTCGGCAATGGCAATGAGCGGATAGGTTCCGTCCGGCGGCGGTGTGGCCCCGTTGTCCACGCCGCCCTCGTAATCGTAGTAATGGCGGCCGGGCATATTGGCGGGGATGTCGCGTTCAAGTTCGGAAATGGGGGCTTCACGGCCGTCCGCCAACTCCAAAAACACGCGCACGCTCGCCGCTTCTTTTGTCAAATAAAATTGCGGCCGTACCCGGTCGGCAATCCCATCCCGATTGGGCGTGAATACGTCCGGGTAGACGGTAAAATTCCGCATCTCCGGCAGTTCCGTGTCAGCATCGGCGATGGTTAGTTGGCCGACGGCCGTTTCCGTTACCCCATCCTCATCCGTCGCCTCAATCGTCCAGGTGTACGCGCCATTTTGCAGCAAACGGGACAAGATTTCGCCTTCAACCGTCTCTCCGGGCAGACGATAACCATCTACCACGCCGCTAAACAGCACTGAGTAGTTACCTGTGCCGCGCGGTTTTTCCTGGCGGAAGTAAAAACGGTCGCCGGCCTCATTTTCAAAATAGATGGAAACGGCCGCATTGCGGGAAATTTCGTAGGCAATGGGGGTGGCGTCGTCTTCGCCATCGGCGTTGGGTGTGATGACGCTCTTTTCGACTTCAACATGGCGTAACAGACTGCGGTCGCCATTGATGAGCCGCCAGCCGGCAGCGACGGCTAAAACGACAACAACCAACGCAATCAATCCAACTAAAAAGGGAGAGTTTCGCTTTTCGCTCATGGGCGCAAGTGTACCAAACCCGTCCCCCCATGACGAGAGACGACTCCCCCACTTTTACCCTGCGGACAAGCTGTTGAAGATGAAACGGCCGTTTTCCGTCAAATCCCCCCGCCGATGCAAATCCCCGCCAATCAGGTAAATCACATCTGGGCCGTAGAACCGGCGCATCTCGTCAAGACGATCCAGGCTCATGCCGCCGCCGGGGGCCGGGAAGATGGGTTTGAGATGGTGCATGGAGACGGCCGTTCCATCTACAATCCCCCGACACTCAGCCTCGCTAAAGGAAAAACGGCCGCCATAATTCGGATAAATCGTGGCATCTGCGCCCGCCAGCCGCGCTATCTGCCCAAACAGCGCGTAATGCGAGATGCCGCTGTCCGGGTTAATGACATAGCTGCCTTGAAACGCGGGATGGCTCAAAATGGGCAAGGCAATGTCATCGTTATCAGCTAATTGGCGCATGGCATCAAGCCCGGTCAGCCCCGGCGCAATCATCAAGCCGCCTGCGCCTGCCTGCCTGGCAAACCGCGCCTTCGCCATGATTTGGTCGGCAGGCGCGGTGATGTTGGGGATGTAGATGCAGTTGAACCCCGTTTCCGTATTGGCGCGGGCAACGGCGGCGGCGCACAACTCTACCCGCTCCTCGAATGGCGCAAAGAATTG
>JANTHP010000300.1 GCA_024762395.1 Anaerolineae bacterium
CGATTGAGTGCCGCATCAATGCTGAAGATCCGTATAATAATTATATGCCTTCTACGGGTTTGGTTACGACCAGCCGGGCGCCTACCGGCCCCGGCGTGCGTGTAGATACGGGAGTTTTCCGGGGGTATGAGGTGACGCCGTTTTATGATTCGATGATTAGCAAGCTGATTTGCTATGGCGAAACGCGGGCGGAAGCGGTGCTGCGGATGCGGCGGGCGCTGGCTGAATATCGTGTGATGGGCGTTAAAACCAATATCCCGTTTCATCAGCATATGATGGACAGTCACCGGTTCCTATCGGGCAATTTTGACACGAAGTTTGTTGAGGAGCGGTTTAGTATGAATGACCGCGAGGCTGCGGATGAACTGGAGGCGGCGATTTTAGCGACTCTGGTTGCTCATCGTAAAGGGCGGCAGGCCAGCCAGATTGTGGCTCCCGGTGCGCGGGATACGAGTAATTGGAAGTATTTGGGTCGTTGGGAGCGATTGAGGAGATAGAGGATGGAGCGAGAGCTAGAGGGAGAGGCTGTTTCTCCCTCTAGCTCTGGCTCTCGCTAAATTATGAAATATATTACGACGGTTAACGGGAAAGAGTTTGAGATTGTGATTGACCAGGATGATGAGATTTTGGTCAATGGGGAGCGGTATGCGATTGATTTTCAGGTTTTGCCGGATGGCGGCGTGGCATCGCTGTTGTTGAATAATCATTCGTATGAGGCGGTGGTGGAGGAGCAGGAGGAGGCTACCTGGGCGGTGTTGGTGCGGGGCGAGTTGTATGGTGTGAATGTGCAGGATGAGCGGGCGTATCGGTTGGCGAAGGCGCGGGGCGGGGAAACGGCCGTTTCCGGGGACGCTACTATCAAATCTCCCATGCCGGGTATTATTATTGCTACTCCCATTGCCGAAGGGGAACCGGTGAAGAAGGGGGATAAGGTGATTATTCTGGAATCTATGAAGATGGAGAATGAGCTGCGCGCGCCCAGCGACGGCGTTATGGCCCGCGTGCCGGTCAAACCGGGGGACGGTGTGGAAAAGGGGCAGGTGTTGGCGGTGATTAAGGCGGAGAGTGACGAGTAGCAAGTTTGCAAGTAGGCAAGTTTGCGCGTGGCAGGTGGCTAGATGGGCGATGATTCAGCATTCAGCATTCAGCATTCAGCCTTAAATTTAGAGGTTGAGGTGAAGTTTTTGGCGGGGGATTTAACGGCCGTTCGCCAAAAGCTGCTGGATGTGGGCGCGGTGGTAAAAGCGCCGCGCGTTTTGGAACGAAACGCGGTTCTGGATACGGCCGACAATGAACTGTATGCGCATGATAAATTGCTGCGGCTGCGGCGGGATACGGCCGTTACGCTCACCTTCAAAGGCCAGGTTGCCGAGGATGCGCTGAGCGAGGCGAAGGTGCGCGAGGAGTTGGAAGTGAAGGTGGATGATTTTGATACGGCCGTTCTCATCCTCAACCGATTGGGCTACTTCCCCCGCAAAACCTACGAAAAACAGCGCGAAACCTTCCGCCTGGGCGATGTCGAGGTCACGTTAGACGAGATGCCCTATGGCGATTTTGTGGAACTGGAAGGGCCGGAAGCGGCCATCAAAGCCGCCGCCGCCGCGTTGGGGCTGGATTGGAACCAACGTTTGTTGACTAACTATTTGGCCTTGATGGACAAAGTCAAGGCATATTACAATCTCCCCTTCGACGATGTCACATTCGATAATTTTCGCGGCTTGACGATTTCTGTGGCCGATGTTTTAGGCGGCGCTTTTTAATGTCCACATATGCCGTATTCATAGAATAGGATAATGGTTGTCTGGGCGTATATCCTGAGTTAGCATTTTTCGCTAAAATGAAGACACCTAACCAGATCGTTGCATGAAAAGGATGTCTTCATGAATATCTTTCGTCGTTGTTCTTTAATTGCTCTGTTCGCCACAGTGATCGCCATTATAGTTGCTTGCCAGTCTGACAAACCGCAAGTTGCTTCTCTTGTGCCAGAAGAGAGCGAGTTGGTTGTGGAGCAAACGGCCGTACCCGAACCCTCGGCGATTTTTCCTCCTACATCATTGCCTACAGCTACATTCATACCAACCGCCGCCTCATCGCCCACAGCAATTCCATCCTTTACTAACACGCCGCTACCTATGGCAACGGCAACTCCCGTATTCTTGCAAACTTCCCTCGCATATGCAGGTACAAATATCTCCGATGATCGCGTACCCATCAGCGCGACCAACGTTCAACAACTAGCCTATGTCGCCCAATGGGGTAACGGCAGCATTCTCGGCGTCGCTTTCGCACCGGATGGGAATTTATTTGTTGTGGGAACGGCCGTTGGCTTTGCCATTTACGATAGCGCGAACCCAAACGCACAGCCCCGATGGATCCTATGGGAACAACCCTATTTTTATGAAAGCCTGTTTTTTAGCTCTGACGGCAACTACCTGCTATTAGAGAGCCGAAACGAATCGCAAGTTTACCGTTATGCCGATGGACGTTTAGCGGGCGATGTAACCGGCGTCATCTGGATAAAACCCTCAAACCGAGTTGATTTTGGGCGCGTTCGCATCACATCGGAGGATGAATCACGACTGTTTACAAGCTATTCAACATTCGCAGAAGATAATGTGAACATTGAAATTGTTATCCGGGAAATCTATGATAACAACACGGGCAAACTTTTATATGAGCTTCCCGACGAAACGTTGTATGTGCAATATGACGATTATAATGCGCCAGAAGGGTGTGACCTGAGATCATTTAGCATGTGCGGTAATGCCTACGATCCGTCGGCTATGCAGCCATATCGAGTTGCATTCTCGTCAAACGGCGAAACTTTTTCTGCGTTGTATCGGGCTTCAAATTTATGGAATAGCGACCAGTTTAGCTTATTGCATGTTTATAGCATGAATGATGGGCGCGTAGTTGCCAGAATCGGTAATTTTACCCAACCTGTCGAGACATTCGCCTACGCTCCAGATGGACAATCACTGCTCGTGGGATACGGCAATGGCTTGATTGAAATGTGGGATATGACTCGAATTCAGCCCGCTTTCAGGTTATGGCATTTTGATGCGCTTATTTCTGATGTGGCCTATTCTGTTGACGGCCGTTACCTGCTAATACAACGACAAGGTTGGGTGGAACAACGACGCACCGACAACGGCATTCTGCAATCCCGTTATCAAGCAAACGCATTTGCTCTTTCCCCCACCGCCAATTTGTTAGCTTTAGGCACTCAAGACGGGCAAATCATCATGCAAGATATGGATACCAGACAACCCATTTACACCATCCAGGCTCATGCAGCAAAAATATACGCGCTGGCATTTTCACCAGACGGGAACGTGTTAGCCTCATCGGGAGAAGATTGTCGCGTTCAAAGCTGGGATGTCGTTACAGGTAGCTATCTTCATGATTTTGCTGAAAACAATACCATTCCGTATGAAGAATACGGCAAAGAATCTCGCATTTTTATCAAAGAGATGACGTATGTTGATGATTCAGACCAACTAATTGGATATGGTAGTTGGGCGCGGGTGGTTAGCTGGCAAGCATCCACTGGCGACACCCAATATATGATCGAGCCGGAACCGCTTGAATACTACAATGGTATGATCACATTGAAGTCCCATTTCCCTGAATTTTGGGGCTTTAATCCCCCTAATCAAAGCTTTTTGATCGACTATACCGAATACGATTTAGCAACGGGTGAGCGGTTGGACGAATATCAGCAACTAGATGGATTACCTGAAGGCTGCGCACCCTTTGGGCCAATTACGCCTGATGGTAAATTGATGTTTACACGCGGCTATGACGCTTATGAAGGCCAAATTTGCATTTTGCAAACCGCTGATTGGCAATTGTTGCAGACTGTGGCAGTGAAATCAGAGATCGCCAATCAGTACGATCCAATGGAATGGTTGTATCTTTCGCCTGGCGGGGAGCAGTTAGTAGTCAGTTCGTACAGCGGTGTTTTGCAGATTTATCAAGTGACTGAAACCGAATAATAGTTATGGTTAGATTAGACGAACCTCCATATAAAATTCCATGTAAGCATTCACCCCCCTCGTTCCACGCTCTGCGTGGAATGCGCCTGCCAGACGCTCCGCGTCGAGTGGACGCAGAGCGTCCGGGCGGGTATTCTTACGTAGAACGTGGGAACGAGACGGGGGAGTGAACGGTTACAATTCCATGAGCGCTGATATGAAGGTTAGCCCATTCTGAAAATCGCTAACCCACTTGCGACCGGCGCTAAGGAAAACAGTTTATGCAAGCGGCAACACTTTGTTTTTTGATCAAAGGCTTTCCAGTGCGGGAGACGCTCTTGGGGCTGAAGAAGCGCGGCTTTGGCGCGGGCAAGTATGCCGGAATTGGGGGAAAGGTGGAAAGGGGTGAGGCGGTAGAAACGGCCGTCATCCGCGAAGTAGCCGAAGAAATCAATGTCCAAATTCAGCCAGAGCAATTACAAAACATGGGCCGCGTCCAATTTATATTCCCCGCTAAGCCAGACTGGAGCCATGATGTCGCCATCTTTTGCGACGCTCAATGGAACGGCCTTCCCCAAGAAAGCGATGAAATCAAGCCCTTTTGGTTCTCCATCGGCCAAATTCCCTATGACCAAATGTGGCAAGACGCCCCGCATTGGCTACCGTTGGTTCTGGAAGGAAAGCAGGTTCAGGCTGTAATCTCGTTTCAAGAAGATAATGAGTCAGTAGCAGAAGTAGAAATGGAGGCGTGGTGATGAGTCGTTTTTTGGCTGAACAGGATGAATATCTGGATGAGCATTTTGTGGAGCAGGATTTTTCGCGGCAGGCGGTAACGGCCGTTACCTTCGAAAACTGCACCTTCCAATCATGTAGCTTCACCGAAACCCAATTCAAACGCTGCACATTCCAAGACAACCACTTCCAAGATTGCGATTTGAGCCTCATCAACATTGATGATAGCCATTTTTTACGCAACAAATTTCAGGATTCAAAATTGATTGGCATCAATTGGTCAAAAGTCGCCCGAATCCAATACATCGCCTTCCACAACTGCAATATCAGCTTCTCCACCTTCATGGGCCTCGATTTACAACACGCCGTCATCACTGGCTGTCTGGCTAAAGAAACCTATTTTTCCGAGACTAATTTAACCAAAGCCGACTGTACCGGTACCGATTTCAGTGACAGCCGGTTTTCCGGCGTCAATTTTACCCGGGCCGATTTCACAGACGCACGCAATTATTTCATCGCGCCCCATCTCAATCTGTTAAAACAAACCAAATTCTCCATGCCGGAAGCCATCGCGCTGCTGCATGGATTAGACATTGTATTGGACGAGTAAGAAAAAGTGACACAGATCACGCCTCATAGTTTATTTCCGCTTTCTCGTCCGCTTCGGCTTTACCCCGCCCCGGTAGCTGGGCGCTTCAATAAGGAAAAACGTACAGCGGCTGCCATCCAGCATTCGCGTTGCCAGGCGCGGGTCAATCTCGTCCACCGGCGTGGCCGTGGTGATAACGGTGGGCAGGCGGGCATTGTAGCGGTAGTTGAATAATTGGTACAGCTTCTCCCGCGCCCAGGCTGTCGCACTTTCCGTTCCCAAATCATCCAAAACCAGCAGCGGGGCCGTCTTCACTTCGTCAAACCGTTTATCCAACCGCATCCCGCTGGCCGGATTAAACGTTGCTCGCAAATGGTCGAGCAGATCGGGCACGACGATGAACAAAACGGGATCGCCGGCTCTGGCAACATGGTTGGCAATGGCGGCGGCCAGGTGTG
>JANTHP010000301.1 GCA_024762395.1 Anaerolineae bacterium
AATCCAACGTCATTGGCGTTGTTGGCCCCGTCGAAGCCGGCGATGCCAAACTGTACATTGACGGCTTCGTCGCTGGGGCCAAAGCGGCCAACCCCGATGTGACCGTCAATGTTAGCTACACCGGCTCCTTCGGCGACACCGCATTGGCGGCCGAGGCTGCCAACACCCACATCGCCGCCGGGGCCGACGTGCTAACCGGCTCCGCGCAGCAAGTTGTGGGCGCCATTGGCGTTGCCAAAGAAAAAGGCGTTGTCTGGATGGGAACCCAATCTGACCAAAGCTCTCTGGCTCCCGACACCGTCGTCGCCTCGCAGTTGTACAACTGGGACGGCATTCTCGGCGACATGATTAAAAAGCATCAAGCTGGCGAATATGGCGGCACCGCCTACGCGCTGACCCTCGCCAACGGCGGTCTGGTCATGGATTTTGCCGACAGTTTGGACGCCGACGCTGTGGCCGCCGCTGAGCAAGAAGCCGCCGCCATTGCCGATGGCAGCTTTGATGTGATGGCCGCGCTCTCCGGTGAAGCCATGGCTGAAGAAGAGATGATGGATTATCCTGATCTCGATCCGGTTCGCGTGGCTTTGGTTATGCCCTCCACCACCACCGATTTGGCCTGGAGCCAATCCATGTACGATTCGCTGGTTGTGCTGCAAGATCATTACGGCGCAGATAACTTTGAAATCGCCTTCAGCGAAAACATGTTCAACGTCACCGACGCCGCCGCCGCCATCCGCGATTATGCGGATGAAGGGTACAATCTGATCATCGCGCACGGCGCGCAGTACGGCACCTCCCTCTTTGAAATTGCTCCCGACTTCCCTGAAACCAGCTTTGCCTGGGGAACCACAACCAATACGGGCGAGGAAGAAGGCGTCACCAACGTGTTTGCTTACGACCCGCGTCTGGAACAAGGCGGCTATGTCAGCGGTGTGCTGGCGGCAAACTTAACTGAATCCGGCATCATTGGCCTGGTTGGCCCGGTAGATGCAGGCGATGCCAAATTGCATGTGGATGGTTTCGTGGCCGGCGTTCATGCCGTTGATCCTGATATTCAGGTAAATGTTTCCTTTACCGGCTCTTTTGGCGATACGGCGTTGGCGGCTGAGGCGGCCAATACCCATCTGGCGGCTGGCGCCGACGTACTGACAGGTTCGGCGCAGCAAGTGGTTGGCGCGATTGGCGTCGCCAAAGAAGCTGGCGTTCCCTGGTTGGGCGTCCAAGCAGACCAAAGCTCGCTGGCTCCCGATTCGGTCGTGTGTACAGTTTTCTATGACTGGGTTCCGACTTTGTTGGGCATGATCACATCGAACCAATCTGGCGTATACGGCGGCAAAGTATTCCAGTTGACATTGGAGAATGGCGGCCAGAAGATGATTTATGCCGATAGTTTGCCGGCGGAAGCTGTGGAAGCGGCGCAGGCTGCGGAAGCGGGTATCATTGACGGCAGCATCGAAATTGTCCCTGAACCGCGTAACTAAATTTTGTGGCAGTAGGGACGGGACGGCGCGGTATGGCCTTAGTAAAATGAACGGCCGTATCTCCGCGCCGTCTCGTCCAGATATTTTGTAGATTCGGGTTAGATGACCGGGAGAAAACGCCGTTTGCACCGACCGATATTTTCCCGGCCATCCTGCCCCTACCAAAACGTGATTATTGATTGAAAAGGTCAAATATGAGCGATAACAATCTCCTTCCTTCTGGAAAACCGCGAATTGAATCGTTGGAAATGCGCGGTATTGTAAAAAAATTCCCCGGCGTGTTGGCGAACGACCATGTAAATTTTGACGTGAAGGCAGGCGAGATTCACGCGCTGCTAGGCGAGAATGGCGCCGGTAAGAGCACGCTGATGAAAATTTTGTATGGCTTGTATCATCCAGAGGAAGGGGAAATTCTTCTCAATGGGAAGCCGATCAGCATCAATTCGCCTACTGACTCGCTTAATTATGGGATTGGTATGATTCACCAGCATTTTATGTTGGTGGAAACGCTGACGGTGGCCGAAAATGTGGCGCTGGGGCTGAAATCTTCGCGCGAACCGCGCCTGGATTTGGATGTGGTGTCGGCGCGTATCCGCGAGTTGGCGGATAAGTACGGCCTGCAAGTAGACCCGGATGTTTTGGTGTCGAAATTGGCGGTGGGCGAGCGGCAGCGGGTGGAGATTGTTAAGGCGTTGTATCGCGGGGCGGCGCTGCTGGTGTTGGATGAGCCGACGGCCGTTCTCACCCCGCAAGAAGTAGACGATTTGTTTGTGATTTTCCGGCAAATGGCCGCCGACGGCCACGCCCTTATTTTTATCTCGCATAAGCTGAATGAAATTTTTGCTTTGACGGACAGGGTAACGGTGCTGCGAGACGGCCGTGCCGTCGGCACTGTCCTCACTTCCGAAATTGATAAAGAAGGGCTGGCGGCGATGATGGTGGGGCGCGAAGTGTCGCTGACGCGGGATCGCCCCGATGTGGAAGTGGGAGAGGCGCGGCTTAAGCTGGAAAATGTCACCGCCTTTAATGCCGACGGGCAGAAAATACTGGACAATGTCAGTCTGGAAGTGAAGTCCGGCGAGATTTTGGGCGTGGCCGGCATTTCGGGGAACGGGCAACGGCCGTTAGCCGAAACAGTCGCCGGATTACAGAAAGTGGCAAACGGCCGTATCTATCTCGACGGTAAAGATGTAACCAACTTCGCGCCCGTTCAAATGCTCGATCGCGGCCTCTCCTACATTCCCGAAGAGCGCATGCACGACGGCGTCGTCAAAGATTTCAGCGTCTCCGAAAACTTCATCTTACGCGATCATGTCAATCCGCCTTTCTCCAAATGGATTTTCCTGGCATTTGGTTTCATCGCCGAACATGCCAAAAAACTCATTCGCGCCTTTAACGTCAAAACACCCAGCCGCGAAACCCCGGCCAAAAACTTATCCGGCGGCAACATCCAAAAACTGATTTTAGCGCGTGAACTGGCCCGCGGACCGCGCGTCCTCATCGCCGCCCAGCCTACGCGCGGCGTTGACATTGGCGCCACCGAATACATCCACGCCCAACTGCTCGTAGGGCGGGCCGAAGGGTTGGCAACCCTGCTCATCTCCGAAGATTTAGATGAAGTCAAAGCCATGTCCGACCGCATCGCCGTATTATTTGACGGCCAAATCATGGGCATCGTTAACAGCGACGAAGTAACAACCGAAGAACTTGGCCTAATGATGGCTGGTGAACGACAAACAGCATAAGAAACCACGACAACTTCAACCTGAAGGAGGTGATGTTCAACACGAAATCTGTACAAGCGTTAGGAACAATGCTTAATGAGTACAAAACAAACAATTGCTCTTTGATAATTGTTCGTTGTCAATTGAAAATTTTTGAGGAGAACCATTAAAATGAAACAAAAACGCTTATGGATGTTTTTAATTTTAGCTTTAACAATGAGTTTGATTTTGGTCGCTTGCGGCGGCGGCGCACAACCGGCTGCTGAAGAACCGGCAGCCGAACAACCGGCCGCAGAAGAACCGGCTGCCGAAGAACCGGTTGCCGAAGAACCGGCCACAACGGAAGAGGGCGGCTATCAGATTCCTACCATTGAAGAAGGAAAATACAACGTTGCGTTCGTTTACGTCGGTCCCCATGACGATGGCGGCTGGACGCAAGCCCACGATGTTGGCCGCGAATACGTAGAAAATAACGTAGACAACGTCCACACCGCTTACGTTGAACTGGTCGCCGAAGGCGCCGACGCCGAACAAGTTATCCGCTCTCTGGCCCGCAAAGGATTTGATGTCATCTTCACCACTTCCTTTGGCTACATGGACGCCTCCGAAATCGTCGCCGAAGAATTCCCCGACGTAGACATCATCCACTTGACCGGTTTCAAATCCAACGAAGCTAACTTTGGCAACCTGATGGGTGCGATGGAAGATATGAAGTACCTGGCCGGCATGTTAGCCGGTTCTCGCGCCAAGATGGACGGCAACCCGAAGTTGGGCTACATCGCCACCTTCCCCATCCCCGAAGAACTCCGTTTGGGCAATGCGTTCGCTTTGGGCGTGCAGCAAACCTGTCCCGAATGTACGGTTGATGTACGTTGGATCTTCACCTGGCATGATCCTATCCTGGAGAAAGAAGCGGCATCATCCTTGTTTGATGGCGGCGCGCAAGTTGTGATGACCGGCGCCGACACACCCGCCCCGGCGGAAGCGGCTCCTGAAGGCAAGTGGGGTATTACTTACGATTACAGCGGCAACTGCGTTGTGGATGCCTGTCTCACTTCCATGTACTGGAATTGGGGCCCCATTTACGCGGACATCGTGGAAAAATCCCGTGAGGGAACCTGGGTTGGCGGCTGGGAATACTTTGACGCCGACAGCGGCGGCTTGGGTCTGTACGGCTTCATGGAAGGCGAAACGATGCAGCCGGGCGTAGCTGAACTGCCGGCCGAAGATTTGGCGCTGGTTCAGGATACTCTGGATAAGATGCTGGCCGGTGAATTCACGAGATTTGATGTTTTCAAAGGCCCCATTACTGACAACCAGGGCAATGTAATCCTGGAAGACGGCGTCAGCCTGGAGCAGGCCGACCTGGATGGGTTTGCCCAGTTTGGCAGCCCGTGCACAACCTGCATGTACTGGTGGAACGAGAATATCACGGCCGAATTGCCTGAGCTTGAGTAGCGAGAGCTAGAGCAAGAGCAAGAGCTAGAGGAGTATCTTTTTCTAGCTCTTGTTTTCTTGTCTGGTTTTTTATGAAAGCTAGAGCCTGGAGGAGATTTCTTCCTCTAGCTCTAGCTCTACCCTCTATCTTATCGGAGATGCGTTATGTCTGAGACGCCCTTTGCTGTTGAAATGAAGGATATTGTTATCCGGTTCCCTGGTGTGCTGGCGAATGATCATGTGAATTTGACGCTGAAACAGGGTGAGATTCACGCGCTGCTGGGTGAGAACGGGGCGGGTAAAAGCACGCTGATGAATGCGCTGGCCGGGTTGTACAAACCGACATCGGGCATTATCAAGGTATTTGGCGAACCGGTGAACTTTAATTCGCCCAAGGATGCGATTGCTAAGGGGATTGGCATGGTGCATCAACATTTTATGCTGGTGCCGACGCAGACGGTGACGGAAAACATTTTGCTGGGATTGGATGAGCCGCGCTTTTTTATGAAGCTGGCGGAATATGATAAGAAAATTCTGGCGTTGGAAGATCAATATGGTTTGCGTGTAGACCCGACGGCGAAGGTCTGGCAGTTATCGGTGGGCGAGCAGCAGCGGGTGGAGATTTTGAAGACGCTTTATCGGGGGGCGCAGATTTTGATTATGGATGAGCCAACGGCCGTTCTCGCCCCCCAGGAAATTGATGAGTTGATGAATACGATGCGCTCGATGACCGAGCAGGGTAAGTCTATCATTTTCATCAGCCATAAATTGCATGAGGTAACGGCCGTCGCCGATCGCGTCACTGTACTACGCAAAGGCAAAGTTACTTCCGAAGGGCACAGCATGGAAGGGCTGACCAAACGCGATTTGGCCCGCTTGATGGTCGGGCGCGGCGTTATTTTTGCTGTCGAGAAAAAGCCGCAGGAACCGGGCGACGTTGTTTTGGAAGTGAAAGACGTAGAAGCAGAGAACGACAAAGGCGTGCCTGCGCTGCGAAAATTGTCACTGGATGTGCGCGCCGGGGAGATTTTAGGCATCGCCGCCATTGCCGGGAACGGACAGAGCGAGTTGGCCGAGGTAATTACGGGGTTACGGCCGTGTAAAGGCAG
>JANTHP010000302.1 GCA_024762395.1 Anaerolineae bacterium
GTTCGCGGAGTAACGCGGATAAAGGCCTATCATTTTCCGCGTATTTCCGCGTTTTTCTGCGTCCCATTTCCTTCCCGCGCGCTGGCGATGAACACATCTTCCAGCGACGGTAAGATTTTTTCCATGCTGCGGATTTGGATGTTTTCCGCTTGTAATAATTGCTTGATTTTCGGTTTGTATGACGCCACATTTTCGGCGACGACGTGAATGAGCGCGCCGTACAAGGCGACTTCTTCAAATAAATCGGCTTCCCGCAGCGTCTTCATGGCCACATCGGGCGCCGAACAATCCACCTCCAACACCTCGCCGCGCATTTTTTCCCGTTTGATTTCCTCCGGCGAGCCGATGGCGACGAGGCGGCCGCGCTGAATGAAGGAGAGCCGGTGGCAATGCTCGGCCTCGTCCATGTAATGGGTGGTGACGAAGATGGTTTTGCCCTGGTCGGCCAAGACGTAGAGCAAATCCCAAAAGTCGCGGCGGGAGATGGGGTCTACGCCGGCGGTTGGCTCGTCTAAAAAGAGCAGTTCCGGCTCGTGCAGAATGGCGCAGCCTAACGCCAGCCGCTGCCGCCAGCCGCCGGAGAGGTTTTTGGTGAGTTCTTTTTCACGGCCGTTCAGCCCGGCCATCTCCAAAATCGCTTCTTTGCGCGCGCGTAAATGTTGGTTACGCACGCCATAGGTGCCGCCGAAGAAGTTGAGGTTTTCGACAACGGTTAAATCGTTGTACAGGCTGAAGCGCTGGGACATGTAACCGATGCGCTGGCGGATAGCGGCCGTTTCTTTCACCACGTCATGCCCCAACACCGTCGCCGCGCCGGATGTGGGGGCGATGAGGCCCATCAACATGCGCATGGTCGTCGTCTTGCCGGCCCCGTTTGGCCCCAGAAAGCCGAATATCTCGCCTCGTTTGACGGTGAAGTTGATGCGGTTAACGGCCGTAAACCCGTCAAACTTTTTGGTCAGGTCTATCGTTTGGATGGCGTAATTGTTCATAGCGGTTGGTTGTTGGTCGCTGGTTGCTAGTTGTTGGTTATTGGTTGTTGGTTGTTGGTTGTTGGTTGTTGGTTGTTGGTTGTTGGTTGCTGGCGATTTACCAGCCACCAGCTACCAGCCACCAGCTACCAGCCACCAGCTACCAGCCACCAGCTACCAGCCACCAGCCACCAGCTACCAGCCACCAGCCACCAGCTACTCCAACTTCTTCTGCCGCAGCAGCGTAATTGTGCCGGTGTAAATCAATGTTCCCAGCCCCAAAATCGCCAATAACTGCGGCCAGAATACTTCAAGACCGGCGCCTTTGAGCAAAATGCTGCGGAAAATGATGAGCCAATGCTTGAGCGGGAAAATGTTGGCGATGAGGCGCATTAAGGGCGGCATCGTCTCCACCGGGAAGGCGTAACCGGAGAAGATGATCATGACCATAACGACGGCAAAGGCGATGAGCAGCGCCTGCATTTGCGTTTTGGCGACAGCCGAAATCATCAATCCCCAACCCAATTCCACCAGCATGTAAATGAAGGCGATGAGCATGAGCAAAGCTAACGACCCGCGCAAGGGCACGTCAAAAAACCAGACGACCATGCCTAACATGAGCAGGAATTCGGTGTAGCCGAGGGCGAAGGCCAGGGCGGATTTACCGATAACGAGTTCTAACGAGCGAATGGGCGTGACCATGAGCTGCTCCAGCGTGCCCAACTCCCGTTCGCGAGCGATCATCATGCTGGCTAACATGGCAGCAATGGCGGCGGCAATGAAGCCCAGCTCAGAGGGAATCATGAAGTTGGATTCTTTGAGTTCTTCGTTGAACCAGACGCGCAAGCTCATTTCCAACGGTACGCCGCCGGAAGTCCCCACCGTTTGCATCATGATACTTTGCCCATAGGCGGCAGCGACTCCTTCGCCCACGTCTACGGCCGTTTGCGCCGCCATCACATCAGAGCCATCAACGACCAACTGGACGGGAGCCGCTTCGTCGGCGTCCAGAAGCTGCGCCTGGAAACCGGGCGGAATGACCCAGGCCGCCATCGCCCGCCCGCCGGCAATATCGGCGGTCACATCGTCCAGCGATGCGACGGTGTACGGGTCGAAGGTTTCGCTGTTTTCCATCGCCGTCACCAACGCGCGGCTGGCGGGGCTGAGGTCAAGGTCGAGTACGGCCGTTGGCAAATGATCAATCCCCTGCGAGGTTGACCAGGCAATCATCAGCAGTTCCGACAGCGGCCCCAACAGCACAAACGGCGCCAGCAGCTTGTCTCGGAAAAGCTGGATAAATTCTTTACGAAGGAGAGTCAAAATTCGGTAAAGCATTGTTTTGCTCGTGAAACGTGAAACGTGATGCGTGATGCGTGAATGCCTATAGTCACGTTTCACGTTTCACGCTTCACGCCATGTCTAATCGCGGAAATTCCCAGATAGCTATTCATTTTTGCTCCAGGCGGCGGCAACAACCGGATTGTTGTCGAGGAAGGCGCGTTTTCTTTCTTCATCCACGAGGTTTAGCGGGCAGGCGAAATTCATGCAGTGGGAACACATCGTCTTTCGCATGAAGGCATATGCGCCCACAACGGCGGCGGCGTACAAGGCGGCCAGCATCCAATTGGAAGCGGCGGCCAGGACGACCAACGGCAAGCCAAAAATCACGATTAAACCGGCCAGAAAAACGACTTTCTCCATTGCCGACATGGGGCCGGGGCGATAACGCCATAATTTGGGCGAGCCGTAGTTGGCCCAACATTTCAAGCTGCCGCCCGGCTCGGCGTAGTGGGGGCAGTGGGAACACATGACGCGAATTTCGATTAGCCCGAAATAGGCCAGGATGAAGGCGATCCAGACGGCCAAAACCCAGGCGTTGTAACGATAAACACCAATGACGCCGATGATGAATGTGGGGATGACGGCCGTTAAAAATCTAGCCAACTCTTTCCCCTGAAAATGACAATAAAGGGATTCATGCACCGGACAGCCGGCACAGGAAGATTGAACGCAGGTCGCAATCGGTTTACGCGGATCTAAAAACATCAGGACCTCCCAATCAAAGTTTCTTCTTAAACATAAGCGATGTCAGCGTAAAGAAAATGGCGCCAATGCCCACAATCGCCCAAACATACCCTTGAATTTCGGCAAAACTGGCGCCTTTGACGAAAATGTTGCGGCTGATGATGACAAAATGGGTGGTGGGGAAGAAAAAGGCTTCCATTTTGATCATCGGCCCCATCAAACTAAAGGGAATAAGCAGGCCGGACATGAAAAAACCGGAGAAAAAGAAGATGAGCATGGAGGCGATCATGGCGACTTGCTGGCTGCTGACGAAGACGGACAGAAACAGGGAGATGCTCATCGTGGAGAAGAGGTAGACGATGGACAACAGCAGATAGAGTCCCAGATTGCCCACGAACGGGATTTTGTAACCGTAAACGGCCGTTGCCACACACATCGGCACACTCAAAAAACCGGCAATCAAGTAAGGGACAATCTTGCCCAAAATCAGCTCAAACCGGCCGATGGGCGTGGCAATCAGCCCTTCCAGCGTCCCCCACTCCCGTTCCCGCGTCAATGCCAGCGACGCCGCCATCGCCGGGACGCTCAACACAATCCCCACCAGCGCCGGAATGAGCGAGACGGTGTAACGTAACTGCGGATTAAACCAGGCGCGCAAACTCAAATCAATCGGGGATAGATTTTTCAACGCTATGCCCGCCCGCGCCACCTGCTCCGCCACCTGTTCCAGCGTAAAATGCTCCACATGGGCGCTGATATGGCGGATGGCGTGTCCGGCCGTGTTGGGGTCTGTGCCGTCCACGATGACCTGGAGAGCGGCCGTTTTGCCGCTCAACAAATCCGTCTCAAAGCCGCGCGGAATGATGACCACCGCCTTCGTCTGCCCGCGCATCATCAACGTTTCCACCTCGTCCAAACTTTGCGGCCACTTCTCCACCCGCAGCGCATCCGTGCTGGCTAATTGGGAGATAAATTGGCGCGATAACGGTGTGAGGTCTTGATCCATCACCCCAATCCCCACATTGGTAATATCAATGGAAAAAGCGTACCCCATCGTAATGAGCAACAAAACAGGAGATAACAACAGCAAAATAAACGAGGTTCTATCCCGCGTGATATGCCACCACTCTTTCCGAATAACCGACCAAACTCTACGCCACTTCATGATAACTCTCTGTAAATCATGTTGATAACTTGATATCCGATTTACTAAATTGGGCTGCACTGCAATTCTTCGTAAATGTTGTAGGTCGGATTGGCAATCCGACCTACGATTGTTAACTAAAACGAAACACACCCTTTACCAAATCGGGCTGCACTGCAATTCTTCGTAAATCGAGTTGGCAACTCGATGCCCGATTTACCAAATCGGGCTACGGTTTCTCATTCATCTGCCGCCGAATGAGCGAAATAAACGCCTCTTCCATGCGCGGGCTGGTGCGGCGCGCATCAGCCAGTTGAATGTTATGCTCGGTCAGCGTCGCTTGCAGCCGCGCCATGATGTCGTCGCCATCCCGCGCGAAAAGCCGCAGTTGGTCGCCGTAGGTTTGCACTTCCAGCACCCCTTCGGTCCCCAGCAAAATATCGTGGGCGCGGCGTAAATCAGACGGCCAGAGGGCGATCAGTTCGCCTTCGGTCATCGCTTTGATCGCTTCCGGCGTATCGCAAACGACCAGCCCGCCCTGGTACATCAACCCCACCCGCGAGCAGCGTTCGGCCTCGTCCATGTACGGCGTGCTAACGACGAGGGTGATGCCCTGCAAATGCAAATCGGTCAAAATGTCCCAAAATTCGCGGCGGGAAACGGGGTCTACGCCCGTCGTCGGCTCATCCAGATAGATGATGTCGGGGGTGTGGATGAGGGTGCAGGCCAGGGCCAGCTTTTTCTGCATCCCGCCGGACAAATGGGCGGCGTGGCGGTCGCGGAATTCGGTCAATCGGGCGAAGTTGAGCAGCATTTCGATGCGCTCCTGCCGCTCGGTTCCGGTCATCTCAAACACGTCGGCGAAGAAGTTGAGGTTTTCCCAGACGGAAAGGTCGCCGTATAAATTGAACCGTTGGGCCATGTAACCGATGCGCCGTTTGATGGGTTCGGGTTGGGCGACGGTGTCGAAGCCGTCTACTTTGGCGGAGCCGCCGGTGGGGTCTAAAATGGCGGCCAGCAGGCGGATGGTTGTGGTCTTGCCGGCGCCGTCGGGGCCGACCAGGCCGAAGATTTCGCCGCGTTTGATTTGGAGAGTGAGGTTGTTAACGGCCGTTACCTTCTTAAACGTCCGCGTCAGCCCTTCCGTCTCAATCACCCATTCGTCAGCCATCGGTCCGCTCCACGCCCAACCCGTACAAAACCAGATCGCGGGCCGCATCAATCAACTGCCGCCCGTCCACATCAGCAACCTCCATCCCCAACGCCAGCGTAATCCCATCGAATAAATTCATGATGGCAAACGCCGTCGCTTCCGGTGCAGACGCCCGGAATTCCCCACTGGCAACCCCCTGCTCAATGATTTGCGTCATGATCGCCAGGTAAGGGCGGTAAAATTCGCGCATTAATCGCAGCACCTCTTCATCATGCCGCGTTTGCGCCCACGCTTCCATCATCACGCCAAAATAACGAATGAATTCATCCATGACGCCGCTGAACAACCCCAGGCTGTTCAGCAGTTTGTCGGTGGCGCTGCTGGTCTCGTCGGCCACAATGCCGGCCCATAGCTGCTCAAATGGGGCCATCATCTCTTCAAACAAGGAGAGGAACA
>JANTHP010000303.1 GCA_024762395.1 Anaerolineae bacterium
GCGTCTGTCGTTTGTTTCACGGGAAACATTTACGGGAACGGCCGTTTCTTGTAGAATCTCCTTGTAATCAAAGCCGCAACAGGATGAGACCTATTCATGAGCAACGACATCGCTATCTTTTTGGATTTAGACAATCTGGTTATCGGAGCCAAGCAGGCCAATCTCGCATTTGACATCAATCTGATTTTAGAGCGGGTTAAAGCGGTCACAAACGGCCGTATCGTTTTGCGTCGTTCCTATGGCGATTGGCGACAAAGCCAGAAGTTGATGCAAGATTTGGCAACGGCCGGATTTACCACACAGTCGGCCGTACGCTTGAATAACTTCAGCAAAAACCTGGCAGACATGCAGATTGTGGTGGATACGATGGATACGCTGGTGGACGGTCACCAGTACAGCACCTATGTGCTCATAACAGGAGACCGGGATTTTACGCCGTTGGTGCAATCGCTGCGAAAACGGGGCAAACAGGTGATTGGTATCGGCATTAAAAATGCGACCAGCCGCAGCTTTGCCAGCTTGTGCGACGAGTATATTTATTATGAAGACTTGGTTCCGGTCGCTGAATTAACGGAAAACAGCGTTGAAACGCTTCTGGTAAGTACGTTGAACGACCTGTTGAAAGAAGAGCCGCGTGTGCGAGCCAGCGTGCTAAACCAAAAGATGCAAGAGGTAAGCCGCGGCGCTTTTGACAAATCGTCGTATGGCGAAAAAAGTTTTCGTAAGTTTTTGGCCCGGCATCCACATATTGCCCAGTTGGAACAAGATGGCAGCACAACGTATGTCCGCCGACCGAAAAAAAAGCCGCCGGTACGGCCGTTACACCTCCGCTACCGCAGCCAGCTCAAAAAACAACATCTCCATGTCGTGCCATCCCATGTCCGGCTGCAAATTCTAAAAGACATTGTCCAGATATTGCAGCAATCAAACGATTATCATTGGCGGCAGTTGATCAACGCTCTCCATTCATTGTACAAAGAGAAAGGCCAAACCGTCTCCAAAAACAACATCAATGCTGTTCTGTTGCTAGCCAGACAGGCTCAGGTCGTGCGCACACTCAAAGGAACGTCGTTGGCATCAGCGCCGGCGCTGCTGGCAATTGATGACGACAAACCGTTCCAGGAAGCTGTCCTGCGCTGTGATGCCGCCTATCTGCAGCGAATTCTTGATTTAGATGAGCCGTTTGATTTGGAAGAGGCGGCGATAGCCCTTTACGACACGCCAAATTATGCGCGCTATTTGAAGATTGTGATGAGCAAATGGGTGGAGAAGGCGTGAGTTTGAGGATTGGAAACTAGGAGACGTGGGTCGGCAGTGGAATTTCGTCGCGGTGACCGAAGCCTTTGCTGTTGTCAATGAAGTAGAGCTTGTCTGGTCGCAAACGATACCAGTTTACTTGGGCAAGCGCGGATTGGATGACGGCCGGAACCTTTGCCAGAAAGGGGTATTTGGTTCGGTACAATGCGATGGCTGATTGTCGGGCCTGTCCCTGTAATGGCTGGGTTACGCCTTCAAGTTGGATGCCTTTAACGGCCGTCCACTCCCCATAATCCTCATGTATGGCCGCTGAAACCCTGGATGAGGCGGCCATGTTCTGGGCGTGGCGCGTATGCCCCGCCGAAAGAAAATATAAGTCAAACCCCTCGTTCACATAAAAAACGGCCGCTGCCCACACCCCGCTTGGCCCGGTTGTCGCCAGAGTCATCACTTGATGCTGCTGTAGATAGGCGAGGGTGTTGGAAACGGCCGTATCAGTCACGCGCTGCGCGCTCCCCCTGCCAGCGCATAAACAAATCGGCGGGCAGCTCAATCGCCATCAAATCCAAAACCCGATTCACCGTCTGGTCAACCACCTCCGCCAACGTCTGCGGGCGATGGTAAAAAGCCGGCACAGGCGGCGCAATAATGGCCCCCATTTCAGTCACTTGCGTCATCAGGCGCAAATGGCCCAGATGCAGCGGCGTCTCACGCGGAGCCAAAACTAATCGGCGGCGCTCCTTCAAGACAACATCAGCCGCGCGTAAAAGCAGATTGTCGCTAAACGAATTGGCAATGCCCGCCAACGTTTTCATCGAGCATGGCAGCACAACCATACCGGCCGTTTTGAATGAGCCGGAAGCAACAGCCGCGGCGATATTCTTGAACGAATAGACAACATCCGCCAACGCAAGCACATCCTTCGCGGCATAATCAGTCTCCAGACCGATGGTTACGCTGGCCGCGTCACTCATAATCAAATGCGTTTCCACATCAGCCACATCGCGCAGAACTTCTAACAAACGAATGCCGTAAATGACGCCGCTGGCGCCTGAAATACCAATGATGAGTCGTTTCATAAATTTGATTTTAGATGATGTAGCTTAAAAACTCAAATGGGTCTACAATCAAAAAATGGATCGGTTTTTCATAATTCATCCTTCATAATTCATAATTCACATAGGAGCTTCTGTGAAATCAATTTATGCCGCTGAACTCCAGGTAGGCGACTATCTGGATAATGACTCTTTTTTACTGCAAAATGTAACCCGGAGAACGACGAAGGACGGCCGTCCCTATTTACTACTGGTACTGCGAGACAAAACCGGCCAGGTGAACGGCGTGTTTTGGGATGTGCCGGAATATGTGGATGGCTGGGCCGTGTCCGGCATCGTGGCGATGGTCACGGGGCGCGTGGTCAGCTACAAAGAAGCGCTGCAAGTAACAGTGACGGATTTAGCCCCGGATACCGGCATGGACATGAGTGATTTTTTGGCCTCCAGCCGCCGCCCCCGCGAAGAAATGGTGGACGAACTGCGGCAGCACATCAGCCGGTTAAAGGAACCCTGGCAGGGATTGGCGGCGCATTTGCTGTTGGATGACGCCTTTTTACCTAAATTTGCCAATGCGCCGGCCGCGCGCGGGATGCACCATGCGTACATCGGCGGGCTGCTGGAACACACATTGAGTATGACCACGTTAGCCGATTATCTGGCGGATCATTACTCTTATGTCAACCGAGACTTATTGATTACAGGAACGCTGCTGCATGATATGGGCAAGGTGCATGAGTATTCGATTGAGGGCGAATTTGCGTTTTCGGATGACGGCCGTTTAGTCGGCCACATTATTCGCGCTATTACGATGGTGGAAACGGCCGTTGCCCAGCTCAACACCCTCTCCCCCGACCAGGCGCGCCAACTCGTTCACCTCATCGCCTCACATCATGGAACCCAGGAATGGGGATCGCCCGTTACGCCCAAAACGATAGAAGCCGTTCTGCTGCATCAAATTGATTTGCTCGACAGCCGCGTACAAGGCTTCTTCGATCATCTGGATAACGACACCGGCTCCGGGACCTGGACGGCGAAAAGCAGCCTGATGTTCAAAAGCGAACTGCGCCGCCCTGATGGGTACAAGGCGTAACGCACCACGGGACAACGGGTCTGACGACTGGAAAATGGAGGGAGAAAACGGCCGTCCCCATGACAACCATAACGCCCACAACAAAACAGAACATGGCGTCGAACGATTGTTCACACTATCGTTCGATACCCTTCCCTCTTTTGCTAAAATTTCTGGCCCCTTGGGAATTCGCGGGGTAATGGCAACATGATGCGTAATGCGTAACCAGAGGTGCATCACGAATTACGAATCACGCATTACGTCAAGCTCAGCGAAATCCGAAAGACCCAAATTTCTAGCCTATGGATAAAGATATTCAGCAATTAGTACAAGCCATCCACAACAGCCCCGTCAAAACAATGCTCGTGGCTGCTGGCGCAGGCACCCTGGCATTGTCTGATTTACTTGGTGTTGCCGGCGCCTCGCGCACACTGCTGGAAGCTCTGGTTCCTTACAGCGAAGCGGCGTTCACCGAGTTCTTGGGCCAGACGCCCGCCCAATTCGTCGCCCCCGATACGGCACGCTTGATGGCCGGACGCGCCTTCACCCGCGCCCGCTGGCTGGAAGCAGAAACGGGCAGCAGCCCCGTTATCGGCCTGGCTTGCACCGCCACCATCATCACCGATCGGCCTAAACGGGGGGAGCATCGGGCTTACATCGCGGCCTGGCAAAAAGAACGGTTGGTTTGGTACGGGCTGCATCTGGAAAAAGGCGCACGAGACCGCGCCGGCGAGGAAGAGCTTGTCAGCCGGGTGATGCTGAACAGCCTGGCGCAGGCGGTAGGCCTTCCCGACCGTCTGCCCGTGTCGCTGCGCCCCGGCGACCGGCTGGATACGAACACACGGGATTTCTCTGAGAAAGCAGGCCAATTGGTTCGCCGGGAAATTGACTGCTTTTGTGTGGAGGATAACGGCCGTATCCACACAAGCGGCGCCCCGGCCAAAGCCATTCTCAGCGGATCATTCGATCCCCTGCACGACGGTCACTTGAACCTGGCCCGCGCCGCCGCCAGATTATTAGGCCACCCGGTCGCTTTTGAACTTTCGGCGGTTAATGTAGACAAACCCCCGCTTTCTTCAAATGAGCTGTTGGAACGCACCGCTCAATTTGCCGGGCGTTGGTCTGTCATCGCCAGCGCGGCCCCCACTTTTGTGGAAAAAGCGCGGCTGTTCCCTGGCTCCACCTTTATCGTCGGTCACGATACGGCCGTTCGCATTCTGCAGCCCCGCTATTACCAAAACAGCCGAAAAAAAATGCTCGCTGCCCTGTCCGAAATCCGCAAACAGGGCTGCCGCTTTCTCGTCGCCGGGCGCGTGGACGATAAAGGCGCATTCCACCATTTATCACACATAACCATCCCCCCTCAATTCAAGCCGTTATTTGCCCCCATCCCTGAAACCCAATTCCGCGAAGATATTTCATCAAGCCAACTGCGCCGCGCCGGCCTTCGCGGCAGCCGATAATCCGGCCCCCACCGCCTCATTCACCGTGTCACCTCGCCACTTTTTCAATCCGCCGCACAGTTTGGCGCAGTTTGACGATGCTGTTGGGCGGATGAAACCCCTTGCGTAAACTGAGATTGGCGTAAATGAGCGTGTTGCGCCCCACCAGGCAGCCGGGGTTAAGAACGGCGTTGCAGCCGGTTTGCGCGTCGTCACCCATGATGGCGCCCAATTTTGCCAACCCGGTATCATATATTTTTGAGTCAATGGTGAGGTGGATAGACGGCCGTTTCCCCGTCGCCGCATCCTTTTCACTCAATATCCCCAAATTACTCAACTTCGTCCCCGCGCCCAAATTCACCCGATTGCCCAGAATACTATCGCCTACATAATTGAAATGAGGCGCATGTGCCCCCGGCAAAAACAAACTATTCTTGGCTTCGCTGGCGTGTCCCAGAATCGCTCCATCTAACAAAACAACATTCTCACGGACAAAAGCGCCATGCCGCACAACCGCGCCCGCCCCAATGTACGCCGGGCCATGCACATAAGCGCCTGGCTCAATGCGCGCCCCTTCGCCAATAAAAATAGGGCGATCGCCTAAATACGCCCCGGGCATCACCTCGCCCAGAATGGTTTGAGTACCCCCGGTCAATTGAGCCACCAGTTCTGCGATTTTAGGTATCGCCTGCCATACATAATCGCAATCAGCAAAAAAAACGGCCGTGCGCTCATCGCTTAAATCAAAAAAATCATCTGGACGTAACATCGAAATTGTCTCCTTCGTCCCGAATTCTGTCATAACGTAACATCTCAATAAATCGTGGATAAGCGTTGACAAATTTCATTAGCGCTTCGTCTTGCACGAATACTATAGGAAAATTTGTCAACTCTCCCCCGGCGTATTGAGAAGATAC
>JANTHP010000304.1 GCA_024762395.1 Anaerolineae bacterium
ATCGCCTCAGCGGACAGGCGCCCCGCGACTTGCCTTTCCGCCCGGAAACGCAGCCGGAGATGATTCCTTTGCCGCAGGCGGCCGCCCGGTTTGGTTTATCGGCGGAACAGTTGCGAGAGGGGGTGGGGGACGGCCGTTTGCTCACCTGGCGGCTGCAACATGGGAGCCATTATCGTTGGTATATTCAAGAAAACGAGGTGGATTCAGCGCAACCCGCTGATCCACAACCGAAATGAGGAGTATTATGTGTGCGTCATCGGGTTGTTCAGGACATACGAGTATCTATTGAAACTTTGGGGATTTGTGGGGTCTGGTACAATGGTATCAGCAGAGACCATTCGGTATATATAAGGGTCGTAGTACCGCGCGTTCATGTAAACCAGATCCAAACAATTTCGGCTCTTTGGGAATTCGGTGGGGTCATCATGGCGTGATGCGTAGTCCGTAATGCGTAACCAGAGGCCCGCCACGCATCACGCATCACGAATTACAGTAAACCCCACGAGATCCGAAAGACCCACAATTTCCTCATTCCCACATTCTGCGTATACCGACATGACGTTCTACGCCGTAGAAAGAGATGAAACGCCCTATATCAGCGCTTCACGAAAAGCATGGAACGAGAGGGTTGACTAATTAACATTCACAAATGCCGTCATGCCCCAACGCAGCGGCAGCGTGTTGGCATCCAGTTCTACTGTCACGGCATAGGTCACATCGCCGCGCGTGAGGGTGGAAACGGCCGCTATCTTCGTGATCGTCCCTGATAACACCTCATCATCAATGGCATCAATCCGCACCTCAGCCTGGTCGCCAATAGCGATGGCGGCAACATCTAGTTCTGTGAGGTCGGTGGTTTCCACTAACCAACCGCTCACATCAGAAAAAACAACAATGGGAACGCCGGTAGAAGCTAATTCGCCCTCATCAATAAGCAGGCTGACGACGGTTCCGTCAAAGGGGGCGGTAAGGGTCATCCGATCCAGCGCTTTTTGGGCGGCGGCCAGCCCGGCCTGGGCCTGAACAACGCCGGCTTCTGCCTGGGTAACGGCCGCTTCTGCCTGGGTAACGGCCGTTTGCGCCTGTTCCACACCCAATTCCGCCTGTTCAACCGCTACTTCCGCCTGCCGGATTTGCTCCGGGGTGGCGCCAGCCAGCAGCAAATCAAGCTGCGCCTGCGCCAAAGCGCGGTTAGCCGCAGCAACAGCCACGCTGCCGCCAGCCGCCCGCTGCTGCGCCGTCGTCGGCCCGGCCAACAGCGCATCCAGGCCTGCCTGCGCCGCGTTTAATTGCAATTGAGCAATTTCCAACTGGGCGCGCGTGTTTTCCTCCGTTGTGCCGTACAAAGGGCACACTTCCGTATCATCAGGCAGCTTGTAACAACCGTTAATGATGTCATCATAGCCATCTTGCACCAGGCGTAAATCGGCCGCTGCTTCTGCCACTTCTGCCTGGGCTGCTTGAATATCTGCATTAGAGATGTCCAGGGCGGCGTCTCGGCTGCCGGCCGCCTGAGCAACGCCGGCCTCGGCAGCGGCCAGGTTCTTTTCGGCGGCCGTAATCTCTTCGGGGCGGGGGCCGGCTACCGTTAAATCAAGCTGCGCCTGAGCGACGGTCACGCTAATTTCGGCGGAATTCACCTCTGCCTGGGCCAAAGCTAACTGGGCCTGCGCCGCCGACAGCGCGGCTTCGGCCGATGTTACGCCGGCCTGCGCTTGCTGCACGTTCAATGCCAAATCGGCTGCTTCCAACCGCAAAATAGGATCGCCGGCGGCAACAACGCTGCCTTCTTCGGCCAAAATCTCGGCCACGTTGCCACCAATCAAAACAGATAGATTGGCGCTCCGCAGCGGCGAAATGACGCCCTCGGCGGAGACTTGGCCGGTTGATTGGGCGGCAATGCCGGCAACGGCCGTCTCGCCCCCCATATTGGTTTCAGCGGCAACGGCCGTATCCGTCCCAAAATAAATAATTGAACCGGCCGCGGCAATGGCAAACAGGGCAATTAGGATGATTAGTTTTTTGTTCATAGGTCTACTCCAAAACGAAAAGCGCCAGGATTTTACGCATCGCGCATTACGCATCATGCATCACTCCACATCCACATTCACAAACACCGTCATCCCCCAGCGCAGGGGCAGATCGGGGCGCTCTTCCACATCAATGGTGACAACATAAGTCACATCGCCGCGCACAATGCTGGCGGCTTCGGCAATATCGCTGACGGTACCGCGCAAGGTTTCGCCGGGCAGTGCGTCTATGGTAGCTTCAACGGGCAGCCCGATTTCGACGGCAACCACGTCCAACTCGGTTAAATCGGTGGTTTTGATTTGCCACCCGCTAAAATCGGCCAAAATGACGGCCGGAATGCCAGAGATGGCTAGTTCACCCACTTCAACAGCGATGTCACCGACGGTTCCGGCGAAGGGGGCGGTTAAGGTCATGCGGTCGAGGGCGTCCTGGGCGGCGGCAACGGCCGTTTCAGCCTGTACAATGCCCGCTTCGGCCTGGGTAACGGCCGTTCGCGCTTGTGCCAATCCGAGTTCTGCTTCGGAGACGGCCGTTTGCGCCTGTTCCACACCCGCTTCAGCCACAGCAATGCGTTCCGGCTGCGCTCCCGCTAACAGCAAATCAAGCTGGGCCTGCGCCGCATCGCGCTGCGCAGTTGCTGCCGCCACGCCGCCAGAAGCCGCACGGCGTTCCGCTTCCGTCGCGCCTGCATTCAACTCATCCAACGCCGCCTGCGCCGCATTCACCTGGGCCACAGCCGCTTGCAGTTGCAGCGCCGCCTGTTCGCGGACGTCTCCTTCGATTTCGTTCCCTGTAACTTGGTCATACCGTGTCTGGGCCGGGGTGAGGGCGGCCTGGGCAGCGCGCAGTTGGGCTTCAGCGGCCCGAATTTGCGCCTCAGGCGCGGCTTCTAAAGCCGCATCGCGGCTGCCTGCGGCCTGGCTGATACCGGCTGTGGCAACGTCAACGCCCGCTTCGCTAACCGCAATCTGTTCGGCGGTAGCCGATGCTTTGACTAATGCCAGATTGGCTTCGGCGGCGGAAACGGCAACCTGGGCGGCAGAAACGGCCGTTTGCGCGCCTAAAACGCCGGCATTGGCCGTCTCTAAATTGGCCCGGGCCTGGGTCAGGCTGGCCTGGGCTTGCTGCAAAGCGATTTCTTGATCGGTCGCATCCAATCGAATCAATGGATCGCCCTGGGCCACAACATCCCCCTCAGCCACCAGAATCTCGGCCACCTGCCCCGGCGACTGAAAAGTCAACGCCACTTCGCGCAGCGGCACAATCTGCCCTTCGGCCGAGACGATGTCCACGCCGGTATCTACTGAGATAGTGTTCAGGTTTACGGCCGTTTCCTCACTTTTAGCTTCTGAGGATGAAAACTGCCCGTATGCCCAAAAACCGCCGCCGGCCAAAACAACAAGCGCCAACAGGCCGATTAAAAAGCGTTTTACATTCATTCATAACTCCTGTATGCGAGTTTACAAGTCTGCGATCTTGCGAGTTTACAAGTGATTCACTTACTTGTAAACTCGGAAACTTGCGAACCATCTTACTCATACGACAACGTTTAGCGCACGCTTAAGCGCGACGCACGCCAAGCCGCTAAAAACCAGCCAACGCAGCGATGAGTAAAACCGCTGCCAGCCAGCCAATTATTCCGCTAAATAGAAAAAGCAGGCTTTTTGGGAATTCGCGGGGTTGATTAACCGTGAAACGTGAAACGTGATGCGTGACCAGAAAACCTTCACGTTTCACGCAGATTTTTTTGCAAAACCCCGCGAAGTCCTAAAGACCCAAAAAGTGTCGCTAATTGTCAATTGCTAATTGTCAATGGTCAATTGTTAATGAGATTGCTTGATTGACGCGCCATTGACAATTGACAATTGAGCGTTAACAATTAACAATTTTTTCCAAACGAAGTTTTGGAAAAACGTAGTCACTTAGTGGGCTTCCCAACAAAGCCCCCACAATATTACTCAGTAAGCGTCCCATTGGGTAGCTCTGCACCCCACCTGTTAACCAGTTTATCATCACCGCTTATCAAATCGTTCTACGCTTACGAGGGGGCCAACACCGGGGACGCTTTCGCCAGATGTTCGTCAATAATTTCGCCGTCAGAAATAACGACAATGCGTGTGCCGCGCCGGGCCAAATCCTGATCATGCGTTACCATCAAAATTGTTTTACCCTGATCAACTAATGTTTCAAACAGTTCGATAACGGAGAGCGCTGTTTGGGAGTCGAGGTTGCCGGTTGGTTCGTCAGCCACCAGGATGGGCGGGTCGTTGGCCAGGGCGCGGGCGATGGCGACGCGCTGCTGCTGCCCGCCGGAGACTTCGGAAGGGAGTTTGTAGGCATGTTCAATGAGTCCGACCTGATCAAGTAAATGCAAGGCGCGTTCTCTACGTTCGCGGGCGGTGTACTTGTTACAAAAGTCCATGGGCAGCATGACGTTTTCGATGCAGGTGAGCATGGGCAGCAGTTGGAAGAATTGGAAGATGATGCCGATGGTCCGGCCCCGCCATTCAGCCATTGGCCCTTCTTTGAGAGTGTGAACGGCCGTATCGCCCACATGCACTGTCCCCGACGTAGGCCGATCAATGCCGGTGATCATGTTAACCAACGTCGTCTTGCCGCTGCCCGATTTACCAATGACGGCTACAAATTCGCCCCGCGCCACTTGCAAATCAATGCCTTTGAGCGCAATGAAATCGCCCGCCGGCGTTTCATAGGCCTTCACCACACCGTGTAAATCAATCAAATAAGGGGCGACGGAGAGGGAACGGCCGTTCTTCCCCTCACGCCCGTCGCCGCCACGTTGAAAAAATCGCTTCATCACCACTACCTCTAAATTCATTCACGCGCATCATTCGTGATTTGTAAGGATGCGCTGTATAGTTACAAAATAGTAACATAAAACCCACCCAACAAGCAGGAAATCCCGTCAAGTCCCGAAATTTTTGTCCCCTAACCCCCAGAAATATCCGATTTTCGCCCAAATTCTCTTCAAACGCATTGACAACGCTATGCCCACCAGCTATAATCCGCAGGCTGAGTTAATAGAGGGAAGTTATTTCATTTCAGTGCATATGTAGGCAATCAATTAACAATCAAATTGTTAATGATTCAAGCAATCAAGGAATACGCCCAATATACCAAACAAACGGCTGTCAATAGAGTTACAAACACCCTGACTCGGCTGTGCCAGTAATTCATGCAACGGCCGAGTTTTTGTTTGGGCGCAGCAAAAATTTTTTATAAAGAGATTTGATAAGAATGACCGACGAAAAGACCGACTCTTTGCAAGAGCTATTAGACCAACATGATTACACGTTACCCAAAGTAGGCGAAATCCGCAAGGGTATCATCGTAGCCATTAACGATCAAGACATCATCGTTGACCTGGGATTGAAACAAGACGGCATTGTGCCGCCTACAGACCTGGCCAAACTTGATCCTGAAGAACGCGCCAGTTTCAAAGTCAACGACGAAATTGATGTGTACGTCCTCAACGCATCAGAACCGGACAGCCTGAAAGTTTCCATCAATTTGGCCCGCCTTAACCAAGATTGGGTTGAAGCGGAAAAACTGATGGCCAGCGGCGAAGTGATTGAGGGCGAAGTAATTGGCTACAACAAAGGGGGCGCTATTGTGCCTTTTGGTCGGTTACGCGGCTTTGTACCCGCTTCCCATCTCAAAGATTTGACGCCTGGAATGGGAGATC
>JANTHP010000305.1 GCA_024762395.1 Anaerolineae bacterium
TTTTCGATGTTGGGGATGGGGCGCGGCGCGGCGGCAGCCCATCCGGCGCGTATGAGGTAGCCAACGAAGGGCACGGCCGTTGCCAACGGCACAAATCCTTCAATTCCCACCCCAATTCCTACCAGCAGCCCCACAAAATGCGCGGCTACAATCGGCCAGCGGCGCATGGGGCGGTTGTGCGTGTCGGCCACGCGCAGGCGCACGTACAACGCCCCCAACACGTTTTGCGCCGCCATCATCCCCCACAACGCCCATTCCCAGCCGATGACACGGCCGTTTCCCGCAATCGCCGCTGCCGGAGCCATCATGGAGAGCGCCCCCGCTCCCGCTAATTCCATCCACAGAGAACGGAGACCGGCACGGCCGTAACGCGCCGCAATCAGGTACAAAGCCAAAATCGCCAGAAACGGCCACAGCAAAACCAGCATCGCGCCCCGTTTCAGAACAATCAACCCAATTAGAGCCAGCAAGCCTGCCAGCGCAAACGTCAAAACCCAGCCGGCGGCGATGGGGCCGTCTGCCGCCCGCGCCTTGCCGCGCCGCGCTCGCAGCCACACCGTCATCGGCTGCCGCATAAAAAAAGCCGCCAAAGCCCCAATCAGCGTTAACCAGACCGGCAAATTAAACCGTCCGGCTATACCCGCTCCTACCGCAAATGGAACCAGCAGCCAGGGCCAAGACCCATGTTCCGTCGGCATCACAATGGTTTTACGATATACAAGGCGGGGGAATTGAATGCGATTTGATTGTTGTTTTGATAAATCCATGCGTATAAGTATGACGCAAAGAAGCGAGGAAGCAAGGGGGCCGGGTGAAGGGGTAAAGGGCTTGCCTCTCGCAAACTTGCACACTCGCACAGTTGCTTGTATGCTCGTTTTATGTCCGAACTGAAATACTGGTTGGGGTTCAATTTGGTCAAAGGCATTGGCCCGGCCAAAATGCAAGCCCTGATTGGAGCTTTCGGCAGCCTGGACACGGCCTGGCGTGCAACCGAATTCGAATTACGTAAAATCGGATTTGACCAACGAGCGATAAATAGCTTTATTGCCGCTCGCGCAGAATTGGATTTGGACGAGCGCCTGGCGCAGGTTCAGACGGCCGGTATTAATTTGATAACCTGGGAGTCGCCCGATTATCCCGCTTATCTGCGCGAGATTCCTAATGCGCCGCCTGTGTTGTATGCGCAGGGCAGGATTAAAGAGGCGGATAAATGGGCGGTGGCGATTGTGGGTACGCGGCGGTTGACGAGTTACGGCCGTCAAGTCACCCGCGATTTGACCGTTGGATTAGTACGGAACGGCGTTACCATTGTCAGCGGGCTGGCGCGCGGCATTGATTCTGTGGCCCACCAAACGGCCGTAGACGCCGGTGGGCGCACCATTGCTGTGTTGGGGTCGGGGCTGGATTGCATCTACCCATCCGAAAACCGCCGTTTGGCGAGCCAGATTATAGACGGACGCGGCGCGGTCATATCCGAATACGCTTTGGGCGTGCATCCGGACGCCAGAAACTTTCCGCCGCGCAACCGCGTCATCAGCGGCCTCTCGTTGGGCGTGATTGTGGTAGAGGCCGGCGAACGCAGCGGCGCGCTGATTACGTCCAAATTTGCGCTGGAGCAAGACCGCGAGGTATTCGCCGTACCCGGTAACATCAACAGCCCCGTCAGCCGCGGCCCCAACCGGCTCATTCAGCGCGGCGCCAAGCTGGTTACCAGCGCCGACGATGTGTTGGAGGAGTTGAATTTGACGATGGTGGCCGAGAAAACGGCCGTGCAGCTCGCCCTGCCCGAATCCGCCGAAGAAGCCGCCCTCATGGCCCATCTCAGCGCCCAACCCGTCCACATAGACGAACTCAGCCGGGCCACAGGCATGGCCGCCAGCCTCATCAGCAGCACCTTGACCCTGATGGAACTCAAAGGCATGGTGCAGCAGGTAGGCGGCATGAACTACGCCCGTATCCGCGAAGACGGGCCGGTATATGAAGTGAAGCGTGAAACGTGAAACGTGAAACGTGAAACGTGAAACGTGAAGCGTGATGCGTGATGCGTAATGCGTGATGCGTAATGCGTAATGCGTGAAGAAACATAGACTACACGACTACAAGACTAATGACTACAAGACTAATGACTACAAGACTAATGACTACAAGACTACACGACTACAAGACTAAGGACTAATTCCCATGAAAATCGTCATCTTTGCCGGCGGATCAGGACGCCGTTTGTGGCCCATCAGCCGCCAGAAATCACCCAAACAGTTCGAGCCGATTCTTGGCTCCGAATCAACCTTGCAATTGGCCGTTGGCCGTGTGTTAGATACTTACGGCGCAGAGAATATCTTTATTTCTACCAATGAGAAATATGTAGAGATGGTGCGGGAACAATTACCGCAGCTTCCGGCGGCCAACATCATCGGCGAACCTACCCGGCGCGATTTGGCGCCGGCCGTTGGTCTGGCGATGGCCCATCTGGCCCACCATGCGCCCGGAGCCGACGGTCTGGACGAGGAGCCGGTTGCCATTTTGTGGGGCGACAATTACATGGATCACGTCCCCAACTTCCTGAAGGTGATGGCGACGGCCGAAAAACTACTGCAACAAAAACAAGCCGACATCCTCTTCATCGGCGAAACGCCCCGTTTTGCCAACGAGAATTTGGGCTGGCTGGGTCTGGGCGAGCAGCTTGGCAGCATAGACGGGCAGCCTTACTTTCGCTTTGGTTCCCTCACTTACCGCCCGCCGTTGGCTGACTGCCAGCGCATGTTTGCCGCCAAAAGCCATGTGTGGAACACGGGCTATTTTGTGACGACGCTGGGGTTTGTGCGCCGCCTCTACCGAGAACGGCAGCCCGCCATGTGGGCGCAGTTGAGTCAAATCGAAGCGCAAATAGGACAGGATGGGTATACGGCCGTTCTCCACGACATCTACCCCCAACTAGAAATCATTAGCTTTGACGACGCCATTTTAACTCATGTGGCCCCGGAACAGGCATTAATCCTGCACAGCGAAATGGGTTGGAGCGACCCCGGCACACTCTACGCCCTCAAAGAAGCCATCAACCCCGATTTAACCGCCAATGTGACCAAAGGGCAGGTTATCATCGAAAAAACACAAGATTGTTTGGTATATAACTACGAACCTGATAAGCTGGTTGTGACCGTGGGGGTGGAAGGTCTTGTCGTTGTCAACACCGAAGACGCCATTTTAGTGGTTCACAAAGACAGCATTCCCCTGGTGAAGCAGGTTGTGAACGGGTTAGAAGGGACAGAATTAGAGAAATATAGCTGAAACGTGAAACGTGGTGAACTTTCCTTCACGTTTCACGTTTCACGCTTCATGAGAATCGTTTATGAGCGACGAACAACTGATTGGTTACTGTTTTAAGTGTAAAGAAAAACGGCCCATTTTGAATCCGAAGCCGGAATGGGCAGCTAATGGCACGCCCGGCACGCGCGGCCAATGCCCCGTTTGCGGCGGCACAATCTACAAAGCCGGCCGCACCCCGGCCCACGAAAATCTGCCCAAACCGGAAATCCAACCCCGTAAGCGGAAAAAGACAACCAAGAAAAAGACCGCCAAAAAGAAGGCGGCCAAACGCGCTCCCCGCCGTTACGGCAAATTAGTCATCGTCGAATCGCCGGCCAAGGCCAAGACGATTGGGCGGTATTTGGGACGCGGCTACACCGTCAAATCCAGCGTCGGCCATGTGCGCGACCTGCTCAAATCCCGCTTGAGCGTGGATGTTGAACACGGTTTCCAGCCCGAATACCGCGTCCCCAACGACAAACGCAAGGTGGTGAAGGAGTTGAAGGAAGCGGCCGCCAAAGCGAAAGAAATCTACCTGGCAACCGACCTGGATCGGGAAGGGGAGGCCATCGCCTGGCACGTGCAGGAGTCGGCGGAAATGGACCCGGCGCGGACGAAGCGCGTCGTTTTCCAGGAAATCACCAAACCGGCCATTAAAGCCGCGTTTGAGAACCCGCGCGAGATTGATATGGATCAGGTGAACGCGCAGCAGGCGCGCCGGATTTTAGACCGGTTAGTCGGCTACAAGTTAAGCCCGCTGCTGTGGCGCAAAGTGCGCGGGCGGTTGTCGGCGGGGCGGGTGCAGTCGGTGGCTGTGCGGCTGGTGGTTGAGCGTGAACGGGAGATTGACAATTTCACGCCGGAAGAGTATTGGACGCTGGATGCGGAATTGAGCCAGCAAAAGTTCGCCGCTGAGAAGAATAGACCGTTTTTCGTCGCCAAATTCCATAAATTCAAGGGAAAAAAGCCGAAGTTGTGCTGCGAAACAGATGTACAGCCCCATGTGGCCGCGCTGGAGAAGGCAGCCTGGACGGTGGGCGATGTGCGGCTGGGGACGCGGACGCGGCGCCCTGCCGCCCCCTTCACGACGAGTACGATGCAGCAGGAAGCGTCGCGCAAATTGAATTTTGGGGCCAGCAAGACGATGCGCATCGCCCAGCAGTTGTATGAAGGCGTGGATGTGGGCGAGAATGAAGCGGTTGGTTTGATTACCTACATGCGTACCGACAGCGTCAATGTCTCTAAAGAGGCGCAAGCCATCACCAGCGCCTACATCCGGGATGAGTTTGGCCCCGATTATGCGCCGCAAAAGCCGCCGGTTTATAAGACGAAGGCGAAGGCGGCGCAGGAAGCGCATGAGGCGATACGGCCGACTTCTGTCCATCGCACGCCCAAACGCATTAAAAAACATCTTACCCGCGACCAGTACCGGTTGTACCAGTTGATTTGGGAGCGGTTTGTGGCCAGCCAGATGGCGTCGGCGATTTATGATACGGTGTCGGCTGATATTTGGGCGGGGGATGGGAAGGTGGCGGCGCGGAAACGGCCGTATCTCTTCCGCTCCACCGGGTCAACCTTACGTTTTGCCGGGTTCCTGGCCTTGTACGAAGAAACCAAACCCGAAGACCGCCCCGACGACATGGGCGATAACCCCGTTCCATCCGATTTGAAGCAGGGCGAATTGGTAGATTTGCTCCGCTTGCTGCCGGAACAGCATTTCACCCAGCCGCCGCCCCGCTATTCCGAGGCGACATTGGTGAAGGCGATGGAAGAGCAGGGCATTGGGCGGCCCAGCACCTACGCCGCCACCCTGTCAACCATCCAGCGGCGCGGCTACGTAGAGCGGGAAAAACGCCGCCTTGTGCCTACCGAAACCGGCCGGATTGTGAATGATTTGTTGGTGCAGTATTTCCCCAACGTCCTTTCGCCCGATTTTACGGCGCGGATGGAGAGCGAACTGGACGACATCGCCAACGGCAAGGAATGGGTTCCGGTCATCAGCGGCTTTTATGACCGTTTTTCAAAAAATCTGGAGGCGGCTGACGCGGCTATCCCCAAGATTGATTTGAAACGGGAGCCGGAGCCGGTTGGGCGCGACTGCCCCCAATGCGGCAGCCCGCTGGTGTACCGCGAGGGGCGGTTTGGCCGCTTTATCGGTTGTAGCAATTTCCCCAAATGCCGCTATACGGAGCAGATTTTGGTGAAGATTGGCGTGAAATGCCCCAAAGACGGCGGTGATTTGGTGGAAAAGCGGACGCGCAAGAACCGTATCTTTTACGGCTGCGCTAATTACCCGGAATGCGACTGGACGAGTTGGAAACGGCCGTTACCCCAACCCTGTCCTCACTGCGGCGGTCTGCTCATCCAAATCAACAAACACACCG
>JANTHP010000306.1 GCA_024762395.1 Anaerolineae bacterium
GCCATGGCGGCCTGGTTTGAATTCGAATTAATCACCAAAGAATTGATCCACTGGGACGTATTTGCCTTTTTGATCGTCATGGCTGTGACCAAAATAGCGGCGATGACTTACTATCGCCTGACGAATTGAGGAAACTCGAGTGCTCCAAAGCCGGAGCCTGGGAGGCTCCTCTACGATTTCGCGTGGGTAGAGGGGCCTCCCCGGCCCCGGCCCCTGTTTTAGCTACCAGCCTGCCACATCTTTCTTAGCGATGATTTTTGTCGGCGTCAGCCGAACCAGCAGCTCTCCCTCAACGCTGTTGCGCCGGCCAAACGCTTCAGCCTGGTCTTCCCCCATGTAACGGCCGCCAATGCGCGTGGCCCATATCAAACTCTCGTCTAAATCATCGCTGAGCGCGACTGTGCCTTCGATGATGACAAAAGCGAAGGGCGCGATCTCCTCATCCACACACAAGCTGACGCGGTTATCGCGCCGCATGTTGCGCGCTTTGACGGAACTGTGCCAGGTGTTGAAGATGAGATCATCCCCATCCAGCACAAACCAGATGGGGGCGACATGGGCACGGCCGTCTTTCCTTACCGTTGCCAATTTCCCCGTCCGCGTTCCTGTCATCAAAAACTGTTTAATCTCTTCAACTGACATTTCCTTTGCCATTGTTAACCTCCAAAATGATATTGTTGCAGCGCCGTTTGCAAGGCGTTTGTCCCAAATTCCATTGCTGCCACCGGAACCCGTTCGTCGGCGGCGTGGATGGTGTCAATCAGGCCCGACGGCGTATCCATCGGCAAAAAGCCGTAGGTTTGGATGCCAAGTTGGGAGAAGAAACGGCCGTCTGTCACCCCGCTCAACAAAATCGGAATAGGGACGCCGGTCGGATCGGCCTTTTGCAAAATATCGGCCAGCAGGGGATAAAGCGTCAAATCCGGTTCGCCTGCCCCTTTATCGTATTGGGTCACTTCCAGTTCCACATCGCTGCCGAGGAGTTGGCCCAGTTCGGCCAGCATGTCGTCAGGGGTGAAGCCGGGGAGGAGACGGCCGTCCAACTCCACAGCCACCTCCGCCGGAATCACATTGATTTTGTCGCCGCCGCGCACGATATTGGGGCTGACCGTGTTGTGCAGCAGCGGATTAATCAGGACGCCGTTTTCGCCTAGCGCGTCTAAAATTCGGTCTGTGAACAGGGGGTTAAGGAGCAGTTTCATCCCTAAATTGGTTGGGAATGGCAGGGACGCGCCAATGGTTTGCAGCATTTGCCGGGTAACGGCCGTAACATGAACCGGCAGGCGTCGTTTTTCCAGCGTATCCAGCATCCGCGCCAGCTTGCTCATCGCCCCGCCGCGCCGCGGCGCCGACCCATGTCCGGCCGGCCCGCGCATCGTCGCCCGCATACTGCAAATCTGCTTTTCAGCCACCATAATCGTGTAAAATTTCTGCCCGCCCATCTGAATCGTTACGCCGCCGCCTTCGCCGATGGCGTAGCGCACCCCTACGAACAGGTCAGGGTGTTCATTGACCAAAAATTTGGCCCCGAACGTGCCGTTAGCCTCTTCATCGGCCAAAATTGCCAGGATGATGTCGCCGGCCGGTTTAACGCCGCTGGCATGGACGCGCAAAAAGGCGGAAACCATCATGGCAATGCCGCCTTTCATGTCCAGCGCGCCCCGTCCCCACACCATCTCGTCGGCGATGACGGCTTCAAATGGGGGATGCGTCCACTGCTGCCCGGCGGTGGTGACCACATCCACATGGCCGTACAGCAGCAGCGGCGGCGCTTCGCCGCGCCCCGGCAGCCGCGTGATGAGATTGGGCCGGTTATCGTTTTTGGCTAAAACAGTCGTTTTCAGCCCGGCGTCTTCGATGATTTGCTTGAGATAGGCGATGACGGCCGTTTCATTCCCCGGCGGATTGGTCGTATCAAAACGAATCAGATTTTGCAGGAGTTCAACAGGTCGGTTGTAAATAAAAGTCATTGTTTTTAGCGAGAGCGAGAGCTAGAGCGAGAGGATTTTGTTCCTCACCCCTCTAGCTCTCGCTCTATCCTCTAGCTTTCAGGCGCTGCTTTAAACAGCCAGATTAAAATAGGAACATTGATGACATTAAGGCCGGCTAGCAGCCAGAAGATGGCGGTAAAACTGAGATTGTCGGTTAACCCTGTGGCGATGCCTTCGCCAACGGCCGTGCCCACATTTGAGAGCGCCATCATAATCGCAAACATCGAAGCCGCAATCCGCCGATCCGACAAATCCATCGCCAACGCCACAAAAATTGTCTCCTGAAAGCCCCAGGCAATGCCCCAGACCACGCCCAAAATCAGCAAAACGGTGATACCGGGGGCCAATCCAATCAAAACCGCGCCAATCGAAACGGCAATCAGCCCGCCAATCGCGCTGCGACGACGGCCCAATTTATCCACCAGAAAGCCGCCGCCTACCGCGCCAATCACCGCGCCCACGCCGCGCAGCGCGCCGTATTGCCCGATGGCAGTTTTGGCGGCGTGAAACTCATTACTCATAAACAGCGTAATCAAGCCATCTACGCCAAAGGAGACGATGGAGTAAAAAATGGCGTAAAGGCCGAACATAACGAAGCGGCGCTGCTTCATCACCCGGAACGCGCTCCAATCGAAGGCTTGTTTTTGGGCGCGGTGGGCCGGTTCCGTTACCCGCAGTACCCACAGCAGCGGCAGCAGCATGCTGACGGCAATGATGACAAAGACTACTTTATACCCTTGCGCTTGCACCAACGTCCCAAACACCAGTGAGAGGACGATGAAACCCAACGCCCGCCCGCCGACCATTGTGCCCTGTACCGTGCCATGTTCCTCATGCGGCGTTGTGTCAATTGCCAGGCCATCGGTTGTTGAATCGAACAGGGCTACGCTGAAGGAGCCAAGCACGATGAGCGCCGCAAACAGGCCAAAACGGCCGTTCGGATCAATAAATCCAGCCCCGGCAAAAGCGACGACGGCCAGCAGCAGCCCCAAAATGATGTACGGCTTGCGGTGGCCGTGTCCGGCCAGGTTGACGCGGTCGCTCAACATGCCGATGAAGATTTTGAGGATGAAGGGCAGCAGCAGCAGGCTGGTGAGCAGCCCGATGACATCAGGGTCAATGCCGATGCTGTCCAGATACGGTTTTTGAAAGTTGCGAAAGTAGGCCAGCGCGGAACCTTGCACAAAATACAAGATGCCAAACATGGTTAGCCGGAAGCGGCGGGTGGAGTTATTTGTCATGTTCTTTCCTAATCGTTGTGGGACAAGTTTGCAAACTTGTCCTACTGTATGCCAAACATGGTTAGCCGGAAGCGGCGGGTGGAGTTGTTTGTCATGTTCTTTCCTGATCGTTGTGGGACAAGTTTGCAAACTTGTCCTACTGTTTTTATGACTCTGGCGTGGGAGCCGGGTCAATGTTAATGAGGAATTGTGATTCGGCGTAGTTGTCGCCGCCTTCATCGCCGCTGGAGACGGTGACTTGGGCCGGGCCAAACACATCGGGCGGAATGGCGACGCGGAATTCCCAGTAGCCCCAGTAGTCGGCGGGCGCGGTTTCCTGGCTGATGATACGGCCGTTTTCCATCAAAATGCTCACCGATACCGGCCCTTCCCGCACATTCAAGGCCGTGCCATAAAGCAGCAGCTCGCGCCCGGCGGTAACATGGCTGTCTGGCGTCGGGCCGCCGATGCGGATGCCTTTGGCTGCCGGGTCGTCGGGCGGCAAAATGTTGATGGGGATCACCGCTTCGCGCCAATCCGCGCTGTCTGGCTCGCCAAAGTGGGCGACGGCGCAGGCCGGCCCGGCCGTTTGGTCGGGAATGACGACGAAGCCTTGCCAGTGGAAGGGAACGGTACTGCGGCCCAGGGTGAAGCCCTGCCGCGCGATGCGTTCCTGGCAATCATTCACCCACACGGAGATGGTGATGGCGCTGTTGGCGGGGCGGTAGACGATGCCGTCGAAGATGAGATTGTAGCCGGAAACGGCCGTTTCTCCCGCTAACGGCCGTGCTAACACCAAAAAACGGTCGGGCGAGGTCGTATCCGTCACCAAATTGACCGGAACCCGGTCTTCAGCCAGTACATTACCCGATTCGTCCATCAG
Organism: Anaerolineae bacterium; assembly: GCA_024762395.1. GTDB lineage: Bacteria > Chloroflexota > Anaerolineae > Promineifilales > Promineifilaceae > JACKCC01. The sequence goes on from JANTHP010000306.1 coordinate 4,095, forward strand.
CCTGGCCTGGAAATAGGCCGCACCGCTCACAAAGGGTGGCACGACAACGGCGGCTTCCCAGCTTTGCGGCCCGCCGGATGTGGGAGATTCGATGAGGATACGGCCGTTCAGACTGACCAGCGCTACCTCAATCGTCTGCCCTAGTTCACGCTGCGTCAACCCGCGCACCGTCACCTCTTTTCCCAACACGATGTCGGCGTCGTCTTTGGGCGACGCGATGCCGACGATGGGCGATATAGGTGTGGGCGTTGATGCGGGCGGGTGTGTGGGGGGAACGGCCGTTGGCGGGGGCGGTTGGGTTGGCGCATGTAAATCGGCCGTTGGCGGTAACGAGGTGGCTGTTGGCGGCGGCGAAGTCGGCATATCCACTGCCGGAATCAACGTGGGCAATGGTTCCGGGGCAGACGAACCGCAAGCCGGTACGAGCAAAATAAGCAAAATCAGCAGGGATATCAGGTTCTTATTCGAGCGCATATATTCAACCTCAACTCCACAAAACAAATTCAGCTTGAGTGTACTGAAATTCTGCCAAAGTGTCTATGATTGGGAACAAAAAAAGGGTCTCGTGAGAAACGAGACCCTTTTTTTGTTATTGCTGAACGGGAAAGCTATTGCTCGATATAAAAACCGTCCATGCGCTCGCCGCCATAGCCATTAGCTGAACCGTCCCAGTACATGCTAAAGGTACAGCTTGTCGAATCTCCCAGCGTGCCGGGGGTGCAAACAAAGATGTCTGCACCGTCGCCGCTGGCGCCAGTTACGGAAAATGTACTCAACGTGGTCAGGTAAAGATCCCCATTGCCAGCTTGCCAGGTTCCGGTTACGTCTTCGGTACTGGAACTGCTTAATCCAACGTCAGAACCATCGAAGTAAAGCGCCCAACTACCGCTGGTGGCGCTGCCTAACGCGGTCGGGTCAAAGACAATTAAGTCCTCGTCCCGGCCAGAGGCTCCGGTAACGCTATAGCTGCCGACTGTACTGATGAGGAGACGGCCGTCGCTCAGCATATGAATCGCATCTACATCTTCGCCATTCGTTGTCAGACCAACATCAGACCCGTCAAAATACCATTCAAACGTGCCCGATGTGCTGGTTCCCAACGTTGTGGGGATGAAACGAACTATATCCGAATCATCTACCGAGCCTACGCCGGGCACACTGGTTCCAGTGTTGAAACTGAGCAAAAATGAACCATCGGCCAGGCGGGTAAACGCATTAACATCGTTCGTTACGCCTACATCTGAGCCGTCGAACACCATCGCCCATGCGCCGCTGACGGTGTCATGGCTGAGAATGTCCTCATCGGCAAAGCGGACGCCGCCAGCGTTACCGCCCGATGTTGAACTAACGTAAATTACATCGCTGCCTGGAGCCGGCGTCGGCGTTGGCGGAACCGAAGTGGCCGTTGGCTGCGGCGTGTTCGTTGGCGGAACCGAAGTGGCTGTCGGCTGCGGCGTGTTCGTGGGCGGAACCGAGGTCGCCGTTGGCTGTGGCGTGTTTGTCGGCGGAACCGAGGTGGCCGTTGGCTGCGGTGTGTTTGTCGGCGGAACCGAGGTGGCCGTTGGCTGCGGTGTGTTTGTCGGCGGAACCG
>JANTHP010000307.1 GCA_024762395.1 Anaerolineae bacterium
ACGGTGAAACGGCCGTCCACCAGCCCCAACATGTACCTCTATCTCGGCGAAGCCAAAATCGCCGTCACACCCATGGGGCCGCATTTACGCTTTGCCGGAACGCTGGAATTGGCTGGATTTGATTTTGCCATCAACCAGCGGCGGGTGAACGCCATATTGCGCGCAGCAGATAATTATCTGGCAGACAGTGGGGAGCGCGAGTTGGTGGAAATCTGGCGGGGAATGCGACCGGTTACGCCAGACGGCATGCCGTATATCGGCCGTACCAACCGCTACAACAACCTGGTTGTAGCCACCGGCCATGCGATGCTGGGCCTCTCGATGGGGCCGGTGACGGGAAAGTTGGTGGCGGAGATTGTGGAGGAGGAACGGCCGTCTCTCGACCTGGCCCCATTTCAAGTTGAGCGATTCGGCATATTTTGATGCGCGATTACTGAAAAATCGAGAATCGCCAGACCTTTATTCGCCCTTTACTCGACCATCCCGCCCCTGCCAGGGTGAATTTCCAGAATTGGAATTGCTAGCAGCTTGTCGGAGAAAGAACAATGGGACACGGATTTCACGGATAAACACAGATTTTTTAACGTTTTTAGCCTGAAAATCCGAGTTTATCTGTGTTAATCCGTGTCCTGTCAAGGTTTTTAAGACTTTTCCGACAGCCTGCTAGACATTGAATGCCTTCATATGCACAACCAAACGATAGGGTATAATAGGCGGCAGACCGCTTCCGAGCGTCCCTGCCCTGGCAGGGAAAGGATAAGTTATGTCGGCAATGAGACGCGCGGCGATTCTAAAATTAGCTTCCGCCGCCTACGAGATGAAGCTGGATGTGATGAACGGTGTGATTGCCCGCGACAATGACGGCGTATGGCGCATTGGCGGACATGATTTGACAGATTGGTTGGCCCGACACGAGGGAGAAGAAGCGGCGCTGGTTCTCGGTTTGCTGAATGATGAACGCCCTGTTGAAGTACGCACCTGTCGTACCTGCGGCCGCGATTATACCGATTTGGAATGCCCCTACTGCCGCGCCAATCGGATTCGTCTACGGGGCCATGCTTAGGGTTCAACCGTAAATAACTTTGTGTTTCGGGAATTGGAATTCCCGAAACATGCTGTCCAACTGACAAGCTGAAATGCTGATAGCTGACAAGCTAATAAAAACCAAACAGGACAAAATTCACTTATGAAACGTTACGCCTTGTTCTTATTACTATTGTTCGTTTTACCTATTTCGATTGGTCAGGCACAGGGGGAGGTAACGGCCGTTAACTCAATCATCCTTGACTTTTGGCCCGATTACGACCAGACGGCCGTATTGGTGCTGCTGGATGGTGAGCTTCCTGCCGGTACCTCATTGCCGACCACACTGACTATCCCTTTGCCGGAAACCGCCAGCTTTAATGCGGCCGCTTACCGAGACGCCGGCGGCAATATGATGAATATCGAACACACGATTGACGGCGGCAATCTGACCCTGACCACCCCAGCGTTGAACTTCCGTGTGGAATACTACCTACCTTACAACGTCCAGGGCGACCAACGCTCCTTTTCCTTCACCTGGCTGTCCGATTTTAGTGTGACGCAGTTCGAGGCAAAAGTTCAGCAGCCTATTACAAGCGAAAACTTCGCCACCGAACCTCAGGCAATTGACACTATCATCGGGCAAAACGGATTGACCTATCAAGTTTTGGCATCCCAAGCACTGCCAGCCAATCAACCATTTGCCTTTTCGGTCAATTACGACAATCCATCTTCGCAATTGTCGGCGAATCAATTGAATGATAGCAGCGACAGCATCACCATTGATTTGCAGCCGGCAGCAGGGTCTGAACCAACCACGCTGCCTGCCAGCAATGCGGTTAACTGGCCGCTAATTGCCGGTATAGGCGGGGGTGTTTTGGTAATAGCAGCGCTGGTATTGCTGTATTTTGGTAATCAGCCTAAATCACGGGTGCGCAAGCCGCGTCCGGTTCGCGGCCCGTCAGGCAAAGGCAGCGTGCGTTTTTGCCATAATTGCGGCGAAGCAATCGGTCCCGGAGACCGTTTCTGCCGTCAATGCGGGACGCCGGTGAAGGGGAAATAATCAGAATCAGGTGTTATGCGTTATGGATAAGTTAGCACGACCTGGATTGCCTGGTCAGGAGACTGCGCCAACAGTTGGTATGCTTGATCGGCTTTGTTGATGGGGAAGTGATGGGTGATGAGGCGTTCAGGATTGTGTTGAGCCAGCATTTTCCAGGCTAATTGCAGGCGGCGGGTTTTGGTCCAACGGCCGTTCCACTGCGGCGCAATATGGCTGACCTGACTGCTGATGAGCTTCATGTGACTGCGATGGAACCGTCCCCCCAGGTTTAGAGTGGCTTGTTTTTGCCCGTACCATGAGCCGATGAGGATACGGCCGTTATACCCCGCTGCTTCAACAGCCATCGCCAACGCCTGCGGATTGCCCGATAATTCGTAGGACAAGTCGGCGCCGGCATACGGCCGTTTCCCTTGCAGCGCCGATTTCAATGCAGCCAGCGCGCCCGGTTCCGTTGGGTCAAAGCTGGCTGCGGCCCCCACTGTGCGTGACCATTCCCGGCGTAACGGATGTTGATCTAACGTAATCAAACTGACCAGCGGCATTTGCGCCAGCAGCGTCGTTGTCAACAGCCCCACAACGCCCTGCCCGAACACGGCGACCTGCTCCCCAATCATCGGCTGACCATCCATTAAAAATGATACGGCCGTCTCCATGTTAGGTAAAAAAACGGCCGTTTCCGGGTTCATCCCATCCGGCAGCGGCAGTAAATGAGCCGGTTCAGCCACAAAATAGCTCTCATGGGGATGGAAAGCAAAGACAAAACGGCCGTGCCAGCCCGCATCCACATCCCGGCCGACAGCCACCACCTGCCCCACAACCGCATACCCATACTTCAATGGAAAATCAAACGTCCCCGCCAGCGAGTCAATCGTCTCATCCACCGCCATATCCGGCGGCATTAAACCGCGATACAACAGCATCTCCGTGCCGGAACTGATGGCCGAGACGAGCGATTGCACCAACAATTGTCCCGGTCCCACCTGCGGCAGGCGCTCCTCCCGCACCTCAACCCGATACGGCTCGACAAAAAACAGCGATGCCCGTTTCATCCATCCCCCTTTATCGGCCATACCACATTGCCAGATAAAACCATATCCTGGCCCATCCATTCATAATGCGGCTCTTGCAAACGGGGGAATCCGTTCCCATTTAGCTGCGCCAGATTGCCAACCGCGTTCAATCCGCCTACCAACATGGGAGCAACGGTAATAACCAGCCGATCTACCAATCGCGCCGCCAAAAAGCTTGTGATAACCTGTGCGCCGCCCTCAACCATCACGCTCTCAATGCCCCGGCCGGCTAAATATGCCAGTAAGGCAGCCAAATCTATCTGCCCATCTCCGTTTGGGGGAATGGTAAGGATTTGCGCCCCGGCTGCTTCCAATGCTTGCTGTCGGGCGGCTTCTACCGGCGCGGTCGCAGCAATCCAGGGCGGGCGCGGGTTGTTTAACATCCTGGCGTGAAGCGGGAAGCGTAACTGGCTGTCGAGGATGATGGGTTGGGGGTCACGGCCGTTTACCAACCGCACCGTCAAACTGGGATCGTCAGCCAGGACAGTGCCAATCCCCACTAAAATCGCATCATGTTCAGCCCGCAGTTTATGCGTCATCGTCATGGCCGGCCGGCCGCTGACGGTCAGGGGCTGTCCTTGCCGCGCGGTAATGGAACCATCCAGACTTTGGGCATAACTCAGGGTGACAAACGGCCGTTTCCGCTCCTCGCCGCCTTTCCCTCCCTTGAACAAAACCCGACCTTGCACGCCATTTACATGCCCGTTCAACTTCAACATATGACGCATACGTTTAACTTTTGTCAGCAAATAATCGGCATTATCGGCCGTAATCGCCGGCTGCAAGGGAACCCGCGAAGCAATCTTGATGCCTAACGCCTCCAATCCTTCAATTTTTGCCGGATTATTCGTTAAAAGGCGCAGCGATTTCACGTTCAAATCCTGGAAAATAAGCGCTGCCACCGTGTAATCCCGTTCGTCGGCTTGATGCCCCAGCATCAAATTAGCCTCAACCGTATCGTAACCCTCATCCTGCAAATTATAGGCCCGCAGCTTACTCAACAAGCCAATACCTCGCCCTTCCTGGCGCAAATACAAAACGACGCCTTGTCCTTCAGCGGCAATGCGCGCCATTGCCCGGTTAAGCTGCTCGCCGCAGTCACACCGCCGCGACCCCAGCACATCGCCGGTAAAGCATTCAGAATGAACCCGCGCCAGCACATTTTCTTGCCCGTCAACATCACCCATGACGAGCGCCAGATGTTCTTTGTCATCTTGATTATTGCTATACAAACACAGCTTAAATTCACCAAATTCCGTTGGAATACGGGCACAAGTTAATTGTTTTATCGTTGTCTTTTTCATCGGTTTTATTCACCAGGGCATTCTATTGTCTTCTAATGGTCATACTGAGCGCTCATTTTTGCAAGCAATCTCATTCAATTTTAACTGGAAATCCTGCCAGAAAATCGTTTATACTGTACTCAAGTGTCTTCCCAACATCCTGGCAGGCTGTCGGAAAAGTCTAAGAAACATTGATTGGACACGGATTAACACAGATAAACATGGATTTTCAAGTCAAAAATATCAAAAAAATCTGTGTTTATCCGTGAATTCCGTGTCCCATTATTCTTTCTCCGACAAGCTGCTAGAAACGATTAAACGACATTTTGCTTGTTTTCTCAATTTGTAATGGCTAAGGTTCGCTCGTTTTTAACTTTCCTGTTTGGACAGCATGTTTCGGGAATTGCAATTCCCGAAACACCAAAGTTATTTACGATTGAACCCTAAGGAACGGAAATTGAATAACCTACGGAACTGAGACTGGAGATTAGAGGCTTGAGACTAGACTAATCTCCAGTCTCCAATCTCCAATCTCTTGTACGTTATTCAGTTCTCATCCCTTAGCAATTATCCCGATTTTTACCCAAGGAGGTAACATATGTCTGATTATCGGATTTTATCAATTGATGGGGGTGGCATTCGCGGCATTTTGGCGGCAGTCATTCTGGAACGATTATCGGCGGTACGGCCGAATTTTTTGGCTCAATTCGATCTTTTTGCCGGCACATCCACCGGAGGGCTGTTGGCATTGGGCTTTGCATCTGGCTTGACGCCAACAGAAGCCCGACAATTATACGAAGAACAAGGCCCCAGCATTTTCGCCGATTCGTTTTGGGATAATCTGAAGGACCTGGGGTTTGCTGCTGGCGCTCAATACGACAATGCAAACCTGATTCAGGCGTTGACTGACCAGTTCGGCTCTCAAACGCTGGCCGATTTATCCAAAAGGGCGCTTATTTCGGCGTTTGACCTGGATAATGAAGGAGATGACCCGGAAGGTGTGCGCTGCTGGAAGCCGAAATTTTTCCACAATTACCCTGGGGATGATTCGGATGGGGATGAATTGGTGGTGGATGTCGGCGTGCGCACGGCGGCGGTTCCGACGTATTTTCCCGTTTATCAAGGGTACATTGACGGCGGCGTAGCGGCGATTAACCCCAGTATGTGCGCGTTGGCGCAGGCGCTGGATGCAGATACGGGCGGTCAGCAGTTGGGCGATGTGACGCTGTTGTCGCT
>JANTHP010000308.1 GCA_024762395.1 Anaerolineae bacterium
GCGCCGTCGCATACCAAAATGGAAGGCGCGGGGGGGGCGGTCTGGAATTCGTCATAGAAGGTGGCGACGCCGTAGACGCCGGCTTCGGGCGTGCGGGTGTGGCGGGCTACTTGCAGCATCGCTTCGCGGGACAGGTAGCCGTAGGCGTCTTGAATATCGTGCAAAAGGGGCAGAATTTGGTCTTGCCGGGGCGGGTGGGCTGATAAAATCGCGTTTAGTTGTTGCTCCATACGATCTCCTTTTGGCGGCTGGTTGCTGGCGGTTGGTGGTTGGTAATGAGTCAGGTTAATTTGGTTCTGCGTGTATTGTAAATCAACCGGCGTGGGGGCAGGGTAACAGATGTCATCTTTTCTGTAGGTCAATTGTCAGGATCGAGGGGATGGAAACGGCCGTATCGCAGCAAAGACTTCAAATCACGCTTGACAATCACCAACCCATCTATTATACTGATGGTATAATACCGGCGGTTTGATATGTCAGAAGATAAAGTTGAAACATTGCTGCGCCAATGGGAGCAATCCTACAAACGGGGATTGCTCAGTTTTTGGATTTTGCTGCTCTTGAACGAACGGGAGATGTACGCCTATGAAATGCGCGACGAAATCCGCCAGATGAGCCAGGGGATGATGGTGGCCGACGATAACAGCATTTACCGGGCATTGAAGCGGTTTGCTGGGACAGGATTGATTCACAGTGAGAAACGGCCGTCTGACCTCGGCCCGCCTCGTCGTTATTTCGCCTTAACTCAGATGGGACAGCAACTATTAGCTGCGTTTATCCGGCGTAACGTTCTCGTGTTCCAACAGCCGCAGGTATTAAAAGCGATTGAAAATGTGATCGGCCGTAGCGAATAAGGAGGCGGATTATGACATCAAAAATAACGTTTGAGGATACTCCCCAGGCCAAACCGGTGTCAGATGAACATCTAACACAACAACTGGCTCACATTAAAAAATGGCTATTTGTCATTTCCGGCATGGTTGCCATGATCTGGTTGGAGGCCGTTTCCGGCATTGTGTTTATCTATAGCAGAACGCCGCCAGTTCTACCATTGGTGTGGTTTCTGCTCATGGTGGGGACGTTAGGCTTGGGCATTGTCCTCTGGAAATGGCCGCGATGGAACCAACTCTCCCTTCGGGTGCGCCACGAATTCATCGTCTGGTCTTTAACGCTTAGTTGGCTAACGACCAGCGCTTATGTTTATTACGTTTTGTCAAAGGACGATCCAATTGCAGTTTTGTTAATTGTTCTACCGACTGGGTTTGGCCTATGGTCTTTCGGCCGTTGGCTCCAGAAAAAAGCGTTTTTTACTGAATCGGATGAATCGTCTGACACGCTGTTTCCTTGATGTGAAACACAGGCCAGGTAAAGTGAGGTGACGACCATGATGGCAAAATTGGATTTATTGAAAAAACAACAAATTGAGGCGGAGTCGGTAAATCAAGAGGAGCTTTTGAGCAAATTGGCCGCCATTAAACTGCGCTTGTCGGCCATGTTTGGCGCTATTTTGATGTTCCTGTTGTTGGGAACTGTTGAACCAGGCATGATAGATACCGGCCCGGTTCCATTTATCTGGTTTCTCTTATGGGCCGTCCCACCGGCGACGGGTATTTATCTGCTCGTCTCGCCGCGTTGGCGGACGCTGCCGCTGGCCGAACGCCGCAATGCCGTCTTGGGCGGGATAGCCATCGGGCTGCTGGCGTTTGATTGTCTGCCGCTGGTGGAGGCTGTTGCGTATGGCGAATTTGGGCCTTTTTTCGCGGTGAGTGCGATGATGGGGCTGATTTTGTATGCGGTTTATCGGCGGTTGGAACGGCCGTCCCCCCATACCAACCAGGATGATTTAGACCTGTTTCCGTAAATCAAGAATCCAGCGCATGTATGTGCTGCTGGTAAGCCGCCTTCAAGTTAGCCTCAATCGCATCATGGCGCGGCCCTTGCTGCCCCGGCGTCCGTTTTGCCGTCCGAAACACCTCTTTCATGCAGCGCTGACACAGGAAATAGCCAATCAACACGCCCACTTCCCGGTAAATAAAGGCATTTAATGACAAGGCATCCTTGCCTTTGTGTTTGACTGTGCCAGCCTGCCGGCCACAACCAGGGCAGATTCCTGTGTCATTGAACCAGTAGGATTTTACAGCGTCGCCAAACTGGGCATGCGCCATGAGAAACATTTGGGCCAAAGCATTGTTGATAGCCTCGTCAGCATCCATGCGGGTTTCCTTTATTCAACTTCGGGCTGATAAAACGAGAATCCGTCGTCGAGGAGATTCGCTAACGCTCTCGTTTCATCTGAAAAGGCGTTAAATTCTTCTTCAGTCATCAAGCCATGATTGACCCAGCCCATGAACATGATGTTGGCGTTACTTCTACGCCAGGTATCAAAGAGAATTGACAACAATTCATCATCTTCACGCATGATGCGCCAAACATCCAGATACTTTTGATGTGCGTTTTGTTGTGGGAGGGGCGTTATCGTTGTTTGCAGGCGGTCTAAAACGCGGGCGCAGAATCGATCCAGCGCGTTCGGTTTGAGAGCGCGTAGTTTTTTCCAGTCGCTTTCGGGGAAATTTCTCATGGTTTTGGTAACGGCCGTTCTCGGTTCACTTTGTTTTTCGCGTGAGCAGCTTTCAGTTAAGTAAGTGCATAAATCTGCACTTCTCGTTCCAAACGATTTTGTAGCTTGTCCTTGGCAACTTCCATATCGTAGCGCGTCTGCATATTAATCCAAAACCGCTCCGACAAACCAAAAAAGCGCGATAGACGCAATGCCGTGTCTGGCGTAATGGCTCGTTTGCCATGCACAATCTCATTGATACGCCGCGCGGGTACGCTAATATCTTTCGCCAACCGATACTGGCTAATCCCCATCGGCTTTAAGAATTCTTCTGCCAGGATTTCACCCGGATGAATAGGCGGTAATTTTTCTTCGCTCATCACATAACCTCAATGGTAATCAACAATCTCAACATCATGAACATGTCCGTTACGCCATACAAAACAAATACGCCATTGATTGTTGATGCGAATGCTATGTTGTCCTTTGCGATTCCCGTACAATTTTTCCAAACGATTGGAGGGTGGGATTTGCAAATCCTGTAAAGCTTCCGCTGCATCCAAGATTTCGAGTTTCATTCGAGCGGCTCGCTGAATATCTTGCGGTAGTCTGCGCGAGAATCGGCGTTCAAATAGCTTTTTTGCTTCCTTGCTGGCGAAACTCTTAATCATTATTCAAAATAATAACGCTTGGCGTCATTAACGTCAAGCGTTACTAAGATTTCATTCTTAATTTTGGGGGAAAAATAGCTTCCCCATATTTTATTTAACCAAGCAGCGTCGCCTGCAACGTCATTTCCGGCACGGCCGCAAGCACACGGGAAATAGGGCAGCCAGCCTTCGCCTTCTCGGCCAATTCCATAAACTGCGCTTCTTCCAAACCGGGAACGGCCGCTTCCATTTCCAGTTCAATCTTCGTAATCAGCGGTCCGCTGTCATCACGGCCCAGATGTACGGTTGCCGTTGTCTCAATCTTGGTCGGATTGAACCCTTCGCCGCTCAATAATGCCGAGAGGAACATAGAGTAGCAGCCCGCGTGCGCCGCGCCAATCATCTCCTCCGGATTCGTCGCGTTTTTATCTTCCTCGAAACGAGAGGCAAAGGTAAACGGCACATCAAAATGGCCGCTGCCCGATTTCATTTCGCCGTTGCCCTCTTTTAATGTGCCTTGCCAAATTGCTGTAGATTGTCGTACTGTCATTTTTTTCTCCTTTAGAAGTTGTTTTGTAATTGGGTGATTTGTAATTGGTAATTTGTAATTGGTAATTTATCGCTTCAATTACTCAATTACCTAATTACCCAATCACCATATTAGTGAATTTCCACCGGGTCCTTAATCGCGCCCCGGTCAAACAGCGGTTCTGATTCCCACTCGGTTGGCGGGGTGATTTTGCGGACGGCAACGGCCGTATTCTTGTAATCCGGTATTTTCGCCCGCTTATCCAACTGGACCGTCGTTAGCAAATTGGCTGCCGCCTCGGCAAAGTGGAAGGGAATGAACACCGTCCCCTGCGGCGAGCGCCCCGTCACCAACACCCGCAGCTTAATCGCCCCGCGCCGCGACGACACTTCCACCCAGTCCCCAGTCTCCAGCCCCAAGCCCCCCGCATCCTCCGGGTGCATTTCACACGTCGCTTCCGGGTAGATGTTGTCCAGGGAAGAACGGCCGGTCATGGTACGGCCGTGCCAATGATACAACACCCGCCCCGTACTCATGTTAAACGGATACGCCGCATCCGGCTGCTCTGACTCTGTGCCAAATTCCACTTCCCAGAACTTGCCCTTACCGCGCGGGAAACTGGTCTCAAACAGGTACGGCGTCCCCGGATGATCGTAGCTGGGGCAGGGCCAATGGACGCCGCCTTCCCGCTCAATCCGCTCATAATCAATGCCGCCAAAATCGGGCGTCAACTGGCGCATCTCTTCCCAAATCTCGGATGGATGGCTGTAATCGAATCCGGCCGTCATCGTCACGCCCAGGCGTTTTTCGATGCGCCGTCCCAAATCGCAAATGATGTCCCAATCCGCCCGCGCATCGCCGACGGGTTCCACCGCCTTGCGGCAGCGCTGGACGCGCCGGTCAGTGTTGGTAAACGTGCCATCTTTTTCAGCAAAGCTCACCGCCGGCAAAATCACGTCGGCCATCGCGCCCGTTTCATTGATGAAGATGTCCTGGCAGACCAGAAAATCCAACGCTTCCAGCGCATGACGGGAATGGTTCTGGTTCGGCTCGCTCATCATCGGGTTCTCGCCCAGGACAAACATCGCTTTTACCGAGCCGGTCGCCGCGCCGTCCACCATCTCCGTCGCCGTCAATCCTGGTGTGGGATTGAGCTTCACGCCCCAAAACTGCTCGAATTTCTGCTGGATGGCGGGATTGGCGACGCTTTGATAAGCGGTGAAGACATTGGGCAGCCCGCCGCTGTCGGAGCAGCCTTGCACGTTATTCTGCCCGCGCAATGGGTTCAACCCCGTACCTGCTTTGCCGATGTGCCCGCACATCATCGCCAGGTTAACCAGCGTCAATGTGTTATCGGTGCCGTGTGTGCTCTGGCTGATGCCCATGCCCCAGAAAATCGCGCCCCGTTCGGCGCCCGCGTACAGCCGCGCCGCCTCGCGGATGGACTGCGCCGGAACGCCGCTGACTTCCTCCGCCCATTCTGGCGTGTATTCCTCCAGCGATTCGATGTACTCGCTGAAACCCTCGGTGCGTTGAGCAATGAAATCTGCGTCATACAACTTTTCTTTGACGACGACATGGGCCATCGCCTGGAAGACGGCCACATCCGTGCCTGGTTTCTGCCGCAGCCAATGCGTCGCAAAATTGGTCATCCCAATCTGGCGCGGATCGACGACGATGAGTTTAGCCCCATTTTGGCGCACCGCTCGCTTGAGGAAGTTGGAGATGACCGGATGGGTTTCGGTGGTGTTGGAGCCGGTGACGATGAAGACGTCCAGGTTTTCCATCTCGGCGATGGAGTTGGACATAGCGCTGGTTCCCAACGACAACTGCAAACCGGTCACCGACCCGGCGTGGCAAAGGCGGGCGCAGTGATCGACGTTATTGGTTCCCAGCAGCGCCCGCACCATCTTTTGGAAGAGATAGGTGTCTTCG
>JANTHP010000309.1 GCA_024762395.1 Anaerolineae bacterium
ACGCTGGACGGCGTTAAAATGAGCAAAAGCCTGGGCAACACGCTCACTCTCCGCGACGCGCTGGCAAGATGGCGTCCGGAAGCGATTCGCGCTTTCATTTTGTCCAGCCATTACGCCAGCCCGATTGATTTTTCGGATGCGGCGGTTGAAGCTGCCAACAAGGGTTGGCAGCGGATTTGGGGCGCGGTGAGTTTGGTACGGGAACATCTGCGCACGGCCGTTTCCGGCAGCGCCAACCCCGAAGTCATCACACTGCTGGAAAAAACCAAAGCCAGCTTCATCGAGAAAATGGACGACGACTTCAACGCCCCGGCTGCCATTGCCGTTTTGCAAGAGCTGACGCGGCAGGTAAATACGCTGTTGAATGAAAAGGGGCCGCATAGCAAAGAAACGCTGGCCGCCATTGACCAGCTTTACCGCGAGCTGGGCGGCGACGTGTTAGGCATCATCCCTGAACAGGCCGAAAGCAGCGCCAGCGCCGAGCGGGAAGAAGGGCTGATTCGGCTGCTGATTGAACTGCGCGCCCAGGCTCGCGCCAACAAGGATTGGGCTACTTCCGACACTATCCGCGATCAGTTGAAAGCATTAGGCGTTGTTTTGGAAGACCATCCCGACGGCACAATCTGGAAATTAGAGTAGGCGGCTGCGGTTTTCATTCGTTCGTGGTGCGCCGCAGGCACGTGATGTCTCATGTCTGAAATTCTTGTTCGTCGCAATACGGTTTTAGAGGCGCTGCGGGGCAGCCGCCGTGAAATTCTTCGCTTGTGGGTACAGAAGGGGCTGGATCGCAAGCTGACGGCTTCGATTTTGGCAGCGGCAAAGGAACGGGGGGTTCCGGTTGAGACGGCCGTTAAACAAAAACTCAGCAATCTGGCGCAAGACGGCCGTCATCAAGGCGTCGTGTTAGAAGTAGGCCCGTACCCCTACAGCGATGTGGACGACATGCTGGCTTTAGCTGCCGAACGGGACGAACCGCCCTTTTTGCTGCTGCTCGATTTACTGCACGGGCCGCAAAACATCGGCAGCCTGCTGCGTACCGCCGAAATCTGCGGCGTGCATGGCGTCATTTTGCAAGACCGGCGCGCGCCCGACATCACCCCCGCCGTTGTTCAATACGCGGCCGGCGCCGCTGAACATCTCCTCATCGCCCAAGTAACCAATCTGGTACAAACAATTCGACAATTGCAAGAAAATGATATATGGATCGTAGGCATGGATGTGGATAAAAATGCCCAATCTTTGGCACAAACCGATTTAAATATGCCGCTGGGCATTGTTGTGGGGCATGAAGGCGGCGGTATGCGCCGCCTGGTACGTCAAAGCTGCGATATCCGGCTTTACCTGCCGCAGCGCGGGCATGTTGAATCGCTAAATGCGGCCGTGGCCGGTTCCATTCTTGTATACGCTGCCTGGCAAGCGCGCGGTTTCCCCGGCGCGGTCTAACTCCACCCTCACATCGTTTTTTTCTGGTAGTTCAACAAAATCATACGGCGTCGTAAATGTAGTGTAAGCGTTCAGTTACGCAGAGGAAATCTCCCTATTCTCAGGGTAACGCTGTGTTCTATCTGAACGAATGCTACGGGATTTTTGGGAATTCCCGTGATAATCACGGCGTGAAGCGTGAAACGTAAAACGTGAAGCGTGAAACGTGAAACGTGAAGCGTGAAACGTGAAGCGTGAAACGTGAAGAACCATACTATGAAGTTAGGAGGATGCATTATGCACGACGACCCAATGCAAAGCCTAGAGACAGGTAAATGCGCGCACGGTTCTCATCATGAGAAACCCGGCGGGCAGGAAGATGTACATGAACAGACACATGCGTGTTCCCATCGCCCCCATCATTCACACCATCATGATATGCAGGACGCCCATGATTCAGAACAGCGCCATCACGCAAAGCATTCACGCCGCGCTAAGTGGTCTTTCTGGACAATGGGACTGGGGTCTTTGGCCTGGCTACTTTTGCGCAGCGGCACAAAACCCCGGCGGTTAGCTTATCCGTGCCAGCAGGCCGCGCTGACGACGAGTGTGGGCTTTTTGGGGTATCTGGCTTCGCTGTTTGGCGTGGCGCACCTGTATCACCGGCTGAAACATAAGGCGAAACGGGCGAAAAGGGGGCCGGTTTTTATGGCGGCGCTGACTGGCGGCGGCATGGTTATTTTGCTGCTGTTGGCATTTTTGGCGCTGCCGGATGAGTTTTCGCTGCTAAAGCCGACGTATGCACAGGTAACGCTGCCTGCCTGGACGAGTGAAACGGCCGTTTCCAATGTTTACGCCGTCGAAAATGTGCCTGTCCCCGATTGCAGCCTGGCTGCCGGGCTGCCGACTACCCAGCCGTGCAATGATCCCAATTACGCTTTGCGCGACGAGGGGGTAGACAGCTTGGTTAACGAAATGGAACTGCGGGGCGATTATTTTTACAAAACGGCCGTTCACCCCACCGGCACAGTTGGCGCAGATGATGTTGTCGTCATCAAGGTAAACAATCAGTGGGGCGACAAAGGCGACGGCCGTTTTGCCACCAACACTGACACGCTCAAGGGGTTAATCTGGCGCATTCTCCAGCACCCCGACGGATTCACCGGCGAAATCGTCATCGCCGAAAACACACAATCAACAAGCGTCCCCTGGGACATAACCCCGGCCAACGCCGAAGACCAGGCACAATCCTTCCAAGCAGTGATAGATACCTTTTTCAATTTAGGCTATCCCGTTTACTTATTCAATTGGACTGACTTGAATTCAAACCGCATCAGCGGCGGCAATATCAACGATTCCGGTTATCCACCCGGCGAATACATTAACGGAAACG
This sequence comes from Anaerolineae bacterium, assembly GCA_024762395.1. GTDB lineage: Bacteria > Chloroflexota > Anaerolineae > Promineifilales > Promineifilaceae > JACKCC01. Next base: position 2,816 of record JANTHP010000309.1, read on the forward strand.
ACCAGGACGCTTACATTATGCTGGAAGACCCGGCCTCCGCCGCCACGGACGAGTTTTCATATCCCAAATTTCAGACGGCCGAAGGCACTTACGTCAGTATGCGCTACGGCATTTGGGATGGCGCCAGCTATAACAAAGAAAAACTGACCTTCATCAACCTGCCCACGCTGAAAAGACACGGCATGGCCGGATCCACCGTTTCCTGGAAAAATTTAATCGGCTACGTAACCGCCTCTGACACCAACCGTTTCGGCGGCTGGAATGAAATGCACGGCTTCTTTTGGGGGTATCTGGGACTTGGCGATGTAGATTATGGGTTAATTGGGCGAGAAATTGCTCAAGTAACCACGCCTGATCTGCATGTGGTAGACGCTATCTGGATTGCGACTCAAGGCAACAATTCGGGCAATGTATCGCGTCAGGACATATTGCTGGCCAGCCGCGACCCATTTGCAGTAGATTGGTATGCGTCGGAATATGCGCTTTATGCCATTGACGGCGTTTCGCAAGTAGCCTCAGCCGCGCGGGCCGGCACGTTCCGCGATGCCACCCGCGTCAATCAAAACTCGGCTGAATTGGTGTGGCCTGGCGGCGCATATCCGTACATGGATTTGTTGGATAGTTATGATGGCGATACGCCCAGCGACGATGAGGCTAATCAGATGAATGTGTACCTTGCCGGGGCAAATCAGTGCGATGCGCTGACGGAGGCGGCGATTGAAGGCCCGACTGTCGGGTTTACAGAGACGGTGGAATCGTTTACGGCCGTTACCGACCCCCTATTTGCCACGACGCCCATCACCTACACATGGTCACCGGAACCGCTCAGCGGGCAGGGAACGGCCGTATCCCAATATCAATGGCCCGTTCCCGGCACGTACACCGTCACCCTGACGGCTGAAAACTGCGGCGGCGCTTTTACCGCTACCCACACCATTGAGATACTGGACATCCCGCCCCACAAGGCTTTCTTGCCGGTAATCCTGCGTAATCCATAAAAAAGCGGGGATTGGGGAGCGCTCCCCAATCCCCGCTTTTCTCTCTACTTCTTCCCTTGCTGCTTCTTCCAGGAATCGCGCAATGAAACGGTGCGATTAAAGACCGGCTTGCCCGGCTTAGAGTCTACCGAATCAACGGCAAAATAGCCCTGGCGCATGAATTGGAACTGATCGCCCGGTTTGGCTTCGGCCAAACTGGGTTCCAGCATCGCGTTTTCGATAATTTCCAGCGAGTTGGGATTGAGATTCTGAATGAAACCGCCGCCCTCTTCCGGGTTCTTCTTGGTGAAAAGGTGGTTGTACAAGCGAATTTCGGCCTGGACGGCGTGCCGGGCAGAGACCCAATGGATAGTACCGCGCACTTTACGGCCGTCTGGCGACTGCCCGCCCCGTGATTCCGGATCATAGGTGCAAATCAGTTCCGTCACATTGTCGTCTTCATCCTTCACCACATCAGTGCAGGTGACGTAGTACGCGCCCAGCAGCCGCACCTCGCGCCCCGGCGACAGCCGAAAGAATTTACGCGGCGCATCTTCCATAAAGTCGCTTTGTTCCACATAAATTTCGCGGGAGAAGGGGACGACGCGGGTTTCGGTGTTGGATTTATCCTGTGGATGGGTGGGTACTTCAAATTCTTCCACCATCTCTTCGGGATAATTGGAGACGGTGATTTTTAACGGCCGTAACACCCCCATCGCCCGCGGCGCAGACGCATTCAAATCCTCCCGAATCGCATACTCCAGCATCTCCAAATCCACCACACTGTTCGCCTTCGCCACGCCAATCATATCGGCAAACTTGCGCATCGCCGCCGGCGTATAGCCGCGCCGCCGCAACCCGCGAATCGTCGGCATACGCGGGTCGTCCCAGCCGCTGACATAGCCCTCCTTCACCAATTTCAGCAGTTTACGCTTACTCATCACCGTATACGTCAGATTCAGGCGGGCAAATTCAATTTGTTTAGGCTTATAAACGCCCAATTGTTCCAGCAGCCATTCGTACAACGGCCGATGATTTTCAAACTCCAGCGTGCAAATGGAATGGGTAATCCCCTCAATCGAATCCGACTGACCATGCGCCCAATCGTACATGGGGTAGATGCACCATTCATTGCCGGTGCGGGGATGGGTTTCGTGCAAAATGCGGTACAAAACCGGGTCGCGGAAGTTGATGATGGGCGACGACATATCAATTTTGGCCCGCAGCACGCGGGAGCCGTCGGGGAACTCGCCCGCCTTCATCCGGGCAAATAAATCCAGGTTTTCGGCAGCGGAACGGTCGCGGTAGGGGCTGTTTTTACCCGGACGGGTAAGCGTGCCGCGATATTCCCGGATTTCTTCGGCGCTCAAATCATCCACATACGCTTTGCCGTCTTTGATGAGTTTAACGGCCCATTCGTAAAGCTGCTCGAAGTAATCGGAAGCGTAAAATAGGCGATCTTCCCAATCAAAACCGAGCCAGCGAATGTCTTCGATGATGGCGTCAATATATTCTTGCTCTTCTTTGACAGGGTTGGTGTCGTCGAAGCGGAGGTTGGTTTTGCCGCCGTAATCTTCGGCCAGCCCGAAATTCAGGCAGATGGATTTGGCGTGGCCGATGTGGAGGTAGCCGTTGGGTTCCGGCGGGAACCGGGTGTGAACGCGCCCGCCGTAAGTGTTGTTTTTCAGGTCTTCATCTATGATGCTGCGGATGAAGTTGGATGTTGTCGAATCGGTTGTCATTTTCACCTCGTTGTCATCGTAGAACGATTTGTTAAAGGGTGTGTTTCATTTCGGTTGAAGTGACAGTCACGGGGCGTAAAATCTTGGGTAAACTAAGGCCGTTCGCCCCGTGACTGTCACTTTGGTTCA
>JANTHP010000310.1 GCA_024762395.1 Anaerolineae bacterium
GTTCCCCAATTCGGGGATAAAATCCGGCTGCTTTACTGGGCCGTAGACGAGCAGGCGGAGCGGCTGCGCGTGACGCTGGCCTGGGGGGCCGCCGCGCCGATGACAGTGGATTACACCGCCTTCGTCCATCTGTTGGGCGCTGCGGGCGGCCCGCCGCTGGCGCAGACAGACCGGCCTCCCGGCGGCTACCCCACCGGCGATTGGCGGCGCGGCGAGATTGTGGCTGATACGTTCACGATTGATTTGCCGCCCGATTTACCGCCGGGGACGTACACGCTGCAAACCGGCTTTTATGAGCTGGCGACGCTGGAACGTTTGGGGGATGCGGTTGAGTTAACGGCCGTTACCTACCCTTAAAATGCACGCTAATTGGACACAGATGAACGTAGATGAACGCGGATTTTCTGTGAATCTCCGCGCTTTCTCCGCGAATCTCTGTGTGACTTATCTGATATGAACGAACAGTTAAGACCAGAACCGCGCCGTCAAAAAAACCTGACCTGGCTGGTAATCATTTTTTTTGCCGCCGTGTGGGGCAGCTTCATCCACACACGGGCCTACTCCACCAACGATGCCTCCCGCATGGCATCCATCGAATCCCTCGTCCACCGGCAGACTTGGGCCATAGACGACTCCCCCTTTGCCCATACGCTGGATCGGATCAAGGTCGGCGACAGTTTTTATTCCACCAAGCCGCCCGTTTTATCGTTTGCGGGAGCCGGGATTTATGCGCTGCTGCACAAGGGTCTGGGCCTCACGCTGCAAACGCAGGGCTGCGCTCCCGACCTGAATCCAACGCACTGCCGGGCGCTGCTGGAACCGGCTGAGGCTGATTGGGCTTATTTTTCGCTGACGTTTTTGTTGGCAGCGCTGCCCGGCATTTTGGCGCTGGCGTTGGTTTACCGGCTGGGCTGGCGGTTTGGACTGCCCAATTGGTTGAACCTGGGGCTTGTGGCGGTGTTGGGATTGGGTACGGCCGTTTTCCCTTTCAGTGTCGTTTTTGTTAATCATGTTCCCGCCGCCGCCGCCCTCGTTGCCGCCCTTTATCTCATCATGACCCGCCCCCAGCCGGGGAAACGGCCGTTATGGATGATTGGTTTTTTTGCCGCTCTTGCCGTCTCCCTTGACCTTTCATCCGGCGTTTATTTCATCGCTATCCTCGTCTACAGCGCAATTGTCTACCGGCGGGATGCGGTATGGGTGGCGTTGGGGGCGATTATTCCGGCTTTGTTAACGGCCGTTCTCGACTATCAAATCATCGGCAGCCTTTTGCCGCCCCAATTCCACACCGCCGGCTACCAATACGAAGGGTCCGTCATCGAAGCCCGCGTCGCCGGACACCGGCAGGCCGACAACGTGTTCCAGTACATTTTCCGCCTGTTCGTGGGCGATTACGGGCTGTTCTCCTTTTACCCCATCGTCTTTTTGTACGGAACCGCTTTGTTTGCGGCGCTTCGTTCCCGCCAAAAAAACATCCGTTACACGGCCGTTGCCGTCGCCGCCGCCACCCTGGCTTACATCGCCTACTTCTCCTTCGACACCTACAGCTTCGGCGGATTCGCCTTTGGCGTGCGCTGGCTGCTCATCCCCATCCCCTTACTGGCCCTATTCGCCCAAACCAACCCCGGTCTGTACCGTCCGCGCTGGCGGATTGGTTTGTGGGGCGTTTTGGCCCTGGTTTCTATTTGGGGAACCTATCCCGGCGCCTTAAATCCCTGGAATCCCGCTTATCCTCCCTTCCGCCTGGTTTACGCCCCGCCGGAACCGCGCCAATACCTGGCGGCGGTCGTCTCCGGCTACCAAAGTTTTGATGAGGTAGACCCCGCCATCCGGCAGGGGTTTGGCGTCAATCATGTCTTGCGCCGCTGGGTAGATGCGCGGCAGGGGATGGTTGTGCCTGACGGCCCTGCCTGGTGGTTTATTCACGAATCTACGCCGCCCGCACCCCAATTAGCGGGGCCGCTGGGGCTGGGCGGCGCGGGCACATTTGCTTTGCAGGCGGATTTGCACGCGCAGGCGGAGCGCTGGTTGTCTGATTTTTCGCAGGGATATTATCGCAGCGACCGGTTGGTTCCTGATGGGGAGGAAACGGCCGTTCCCGCCCAACTCCCGGCTACATTCAGCGGCGAAGACGGCGACTTTTCTCTTCTGGGCGCGCAGTGGGAGCAAACAGACGACACCTTATCGCTCATCACAGCCTGGCGCGTGGAGACGCGCAGTTTGAACAAACCGGCTCCGCGCCGCGTTTTCGTCCATGTGCTGGCGCAAAACGGCGCAGTCGCCGCCCAAAACGACTATTTGGCCGCCGATTACGCTTCCCTCTTCCCCGGCGACCTGTTCTTCCAGATACAAACCATTTCCCTGAATAACCTGCCCCCCGGCGATTACTGGGTGCAGCTAGGTCTGTACAACCCGGATACCGGCGCCCGTTTTCTATTGGACGATGCAGCAGATCGCGTCTTGTTGACCCGTTTTCAGAAGAAATAGGTGATTTTGCGGGGGTTGCCGTAATGCGTAATGCGTGATTTGCCTCTGGTTACGCATCACGGATTACGCATTACGCCATGATTACCCCGCGAATTCCCAAAGAGCTAGAATCACCAACCCCCAACCACCAGCCACCAACTACCAACCCCCAATCACCGCCTCGCCCAGCCGCTGCCCCGTCGCCTGATCATACAACCCGACCGTGATGGCGTACTTCCCCGGCGGCAGCGCTGACACATCCAACAGATGCGCATCGCTGATAAATTCGTCCGGCTGCCAGCAAGTGGTTGGTAAACGGCCGTCCTGCGGCATCACATCCTGCTGGGCGACCAAATTCCCCTCGGCATCGGTGAGGTGGATGAAAACGTGGAAGGGGATATCCGGGCGGGTCAGGCTGTGCCAGAAAAGCGTCAGGCGCAGTTCCCCGCCAGTCTGCGCCAAATCATAGCCAAGCAGTTCAATGTCGGCGCCGAAATCGGCCGTGAGCGGGCGCGGGATGGACGGCGCGGTCATTGCGATGGGGCGCAGTTCGGCCGTCGGCCATTCCAGCGTCGTTACTTGCCAGCGCATCCCCATGCCAAAAGCGGCCAGCGCGGCGACGCCCATCAACGCCAATCCTTTGCGTGATGGGGTTGGGCCTGCATTGGTTCTGGCGGCCAACAGCGCCGGGAAGGGGGCCAGCATCAGCCAGATGCGCCCTACTTCGCCGCGAATCATGCCGCTGAGGTCGAAGAGAATGAAGAACCCCCAAAAGGCGAGCAAAACGGCCGTAAATTTCCCCCATCGCCGCCAATCCAATTCCCGCCGGGCCGGCAGCGCCAACAAAAAGGCGGGCAGTCCGGCAAAAACGGCGAAATCATATACATTGCCCACCAGCCACAGCGGGTAGCTGCGGGCCAAATCGTGGCGGGCGGGCGCGGCGGCGCGGTAAATGGCGAATGGCGTGACGCCGCTGCCCAGCCAATAAACCAGCCAGATGGACAGAGTTCCGGCGACGAGTAAGGTTCCGTGCATCAAAAATGCCCGCCAGGGGAACGGCCGTTCCTCATTTGCGTTAGTCGCGTTAATCTGCGCCCCATTTCGATAAATTGCCACCAGCACAAACAAGCCGACGACTACCGCCACGACCCCATTCACCAAACTAAAAAACGTCATGAGGCTGACGACCGCGCCGGCCCAGAACTGCCAGCCCGCCCGTTGACGGCGCACGCCCGTATCCGCCAGATACAGAGCCAGCAGCGTCAAAAACGGATAGGCCGTGTCCATGTGGGGCGTAAACAGCAGCCGCCCCGGCATTAGCGCAACCAGCCCGGCGGCCAGCCAGCCCGCCGCCGCGCCGCCGCGCCGCGCCGCCAGCCCGTAAGCGGGCCAAATTGCCAGCCCCGCCAGCAGCGGCGTCAGCAGCCCCATGAGCAGGTTGGCCGCCAGCCAATTATCGGGCAGCCGCGCCAGCCATAAATCGTGGCAGCGCACGCCCCGCGCCCAATGCCCCAGCGCGGCGCTGAGGCGGGGCAGCTTTGTCATGAGCTGTCCCATTCCCCAATTGAGCAAAATGATGCCCGGCGGTTTGCTGCGCGGATGGGGGTCGGGGCGAAAATGGGGCATTTGTTCCGGAAATTGGCGCAAAAATGCGGGGAGATGCTCTATTTCGGCGGCTACGGTAAAATACCCGCTTGCCTGGTCGGAGGCCAACCGCTCAAATTGAACGGCGAGCGGCTGGTATTGTCCGGCGGTGGCGGGCGCGGTGAACAGCAGCGCGGCCTGGACGAGCAGGCTCAGCGCCAGCAGACCGAGCAGGGTCAGGTGGGCGCGCAGGCGAGTGGGCTTTGCCCGCAGCCATTGGCCCAGTTTTTGCCAGCCGAGGATGAAGATGATGAAGGTAACGGCCGTTCCCACCCAGATGGACAGCGGCGGCGTGGTCAGCAAGGGCCAGCGCCATTGGGACGGCCCGCGCAAAAGCGGAAATGCGTCCCAAAGAACGGCGGCGCTGAACAGGACGCCGATAAACAAAACAAAGCGAGGCCATCGGGGTGAGTTAGGCATGGCGGAATTGTAGCGGCGAGTGGGCGAGTAGGCGAGTGATGAGTAAGCGAGTAGCAAGTGGCGAGTGGCTAGTGGCGAGTGGCAGGTGGACGGCCGTTTTCCTGTTTCTGCTGGCGTTTGCGTTGATGATGGGCAGCGCGCTGCGGAAAAGCGCGACGGTGGACGAGCAGAGCCATCTGTTTCGCGGCGCGGCCTATTTGGAGGCGGGCGCGACCCATTTTTTGCTGGGGCATCCCCTGCTGGGCAGCGCCATTTCCGCCCTGCCGCTGCTGACGGAGCCGGATTTGCGCCTGCCGCTGGACGATCCGGCCTGGGAGGCGGGTAACTGGTCGTTGGCCGGGGATGCGTTTTTGTGGCGCATCAATGAGAATCCGCAGCGGCTGCTGTTTTTGGGACGGCTGCCGGTTATCTGGCTGACGCTGCTGCTGGGCGCGCTGCTGTTTCGCTGGGGACGGGAATTGGCCGGCCCTTACGCGGGGGCGTTGGCGCTGGCGCTGTTTTTGTTAGACCCGAATGTGTTGGCGAACGGCCGTCTCATCACCGGCGACCTCCCGTTGACCCTTTTCTTTACGCTGACTGTTTACGGGCTGTGGCGCTGGGATGTGGGCAAAGCGGGCGGGCTGGCGCTGGCCGGGCTGGGGCTGGGGCTGGCCGGGGCGACGAAGTTTAACGCTGCCCTGCTGGTTCCCATTTTGGGGATGATTGGCTTGTGGTTGGCCTGGCGGCGGCGCGGACGGCCGTCGGCGGCTGTTTGGCGGCCGGTAACGGCCGTCATCGCCATTGGGCTGTTGGGATGGCTGGTTATTTGGGCGGCTTACGGCTTCCATTTGTGGCGCGGTTTCTTGCCCGGCGGCGCATTTTGGGATGATTTGTTCTGGGAACTGCGTTATTTTGACAAACCGCATGGCGCGTATCTGTTTGGCCGCTACGGGACGGCGGGCTGGTGGTATTATTTTCCCGCCGCCTTCTTTTTGAAGACGCCGTTGTTGACGCTGGGGCTGCTAATGGCGGCATTGGGGCGGCAGGTATTTTTGGCGCTGCGGCGACGGCCGTCTTCCGCCGCGCCGTTGTTTCTTTTGCTGCCGCCGCTGATTTATTTTGCCGCCAGCATGGGGTCGTCGCTGAACATCG
>JANTHP010000311.1 GCA_024762395.1 Anaerolineae bacterium
GATTGCGCAGATGGCGCAGATTTAATCTGTGTAATCGGCGTAATCTGCGGTTTATTTACAGAGGAGTCAAGGATTTACAAAATTGAGGCTGCTATGATTAAATCCAATACGTTCACAACCCTGGCCGAGATAGATTTAACGGCCGTTTCCCACAACACCCGCCTATTAAAAACCCGCATCGGGCCGGAAGTCAAACTATTCGCCGTCGTCAAAGCCAACGGCTACGGGCATGGCGCAGTTGAAGTCGCCCGAACCGCATTGCAGCATGGCGCGTCGCGGCTGGCCGTAGCGCGCGCAGCCGAAGGCGTAGAACTGCGCCGGGCCGGTCTGGACGCCCCCATTTTAGTGATGGGCTACCACATTCCCGCCGAAGCCGGATTATTTGTAGACTATGATTTGACGGCGACAGTAAACACAGCCGTTTTCGCCCAAACCCTCTCCTCCTTCGCCACCGCCCAAAACAAAACCGCCGCCGTCCACGTCAAAGTAGACACCGGCATGGGCCGCTACGGCCTCCTCCCCGATGAAGTCGCCCCCTTTTTAGACGAAATCAGCCCACTACCCCACCTCGACATCGAAGGACTGTACACCCACTTCGCCGTCGCCGACGAAGCCGACAAAAGCTACACCCGCCGCCAGTTCGCCATCTTCCAGGATGTGTTAGCGCAAGTTGAAGCGGCCGGACACACCATCCGGCTGCGCCACACCGCCAACAGCGCCGCCGCCCTGGAACTGCCGGAAATGCAACTGGACGGCGTGCGCGCCGGTATCGCCCTGTACGGGCTGGAGCCGAACAACATCGTCAACCCCAACTCCCCGCTGCGCCCCGCCCTGACGCTGAAAAGCCATGTGGCCCGACTCAGAACCTTGCCGGCAGGGAGCAGCGTCAGTTACGGCCGTACCTACACCACCACCCGCCCCACCCCCGTCGCCCTCATCCCCATCGGCTACGGCGACGGCTACCACCGGCTGCACTCCAACCGCGGCTGCGTCCTCATTCGCGGTCAGCGCGCCCCTATTATTGGCCGCGTTTGCATGGATCAATTCGTCGTTGATGTGACCGGCATTAAAGGCGTCCGGCAGGATGATGAAGTCATCCTCATCGGCGCGCAAGGCAATGAACGCCTCTCCGCCGAAGAAGTGTCCCAATGGGCGGAAACCATCAATTATGAAGTGACAACCAGCCTGCTGCCCCGCGTGCCGCGCGTTTTTATCGCTTACCAGAGATGACAGTCACTTACTAAACATCGTGGCTTCGTTGGTGTTTCGGGAATTGGAATTCCCGAAACATGCCAAAAAGTTAAGAACGAACAAACCCTAAACATCGTGGCTTTGGCTAATACCCCTGGGAAAAGTGACTGTCACCTGTACAGTTACAAACGGCCATTACCTTAATCAATTCTTCATCATTTGCTAACACCATTTATAGACTTTTTTCGTAAGATGTAATCATGACTTCACTAAAATTGTTTACGGTGCGGGGAATTGATATTCGCTTACATTTAACGTTTCCCTTGATTTTGCTGTGGGCGGCGTTTCAGTTTGGCACGGCTTCCGGCGCCGGGTTAGCGGGGGCTGTTTTTGGCGTAGCGGCCGTCTCCCTCCTCTTCGTCCTCATCACCCTGCACGAACTGGGGCACAGCATGGCCGCCCAGCATTACGGCGTGCCGGTAAAACAAATCATCCTCTCGCCCATCGGCGGCGTAGCCCAGATGATGCGGATACCGGAAAAACCCGCTCAGGAATTTGTCATTGCCATCGCCGGCCCGGCAGTCAATTTTGTAATAGCAGGATTGATGTGGGGCACGGCCGTTCTCTTCAATATCAACCTGGGCGATACGCTGGCTGTCCTATCCGGCTACGGCGGCGTCTCCCTGTCCGCCCTGTTCGGCTACATCTTCATCTACAACATCTTTTTAGCCCTCTTCAACCTGCTGCCCGCCTTCCCCATGGACGGCGGGCGCGTTTTCCGCTCGCTGTTAGCCATGCGGTTGGAATACGTCCGCGCCACCAAAATCGCGGCCACAGTTGGCCGGGGCGTTGCCATCTTGATGGGCATTTACGGCCTCTTCAACGGCGGCTTCTTCATGGTGTTGATCGCCATCTTCATCTACTCCGGCGCTACAGCGGAAGAACGCATGGTAAAACTGCGCGGTTCTCTGCGCGGCTACACGGTACAGCAGGCATACTCGCCATCGGTGTACCAACTTAGCCCATACCACAATTTACAGCACGTAGTAGATTTTATGCTGATGAGCGGGCAGTCGAACTTCCCCGTTTCGCAGGGTGAATCATACGTGGGCTTCCTGACGCGGGAACGGTTGGAACAGGCGCTGCAAACGCGGGCGCGGCATACCTGGGTCAGCGATGTGATGCGCCGTGATGTGAAACCGGTCACCCTGCTAACCGATATTTATGAGGTGCAGCAGCGGCTAGATGCGGAACAACTGGACGCGCTGCCGGTAGTGGAAAACGGCCGTTGCCTGGGCCTCATCACCCGCCGCAACATCCAAGAGCTGTACCGCCTCTCCAAAATTGCCCCCGGCTCCCTATCTAAAGTACAATCAGCATAATCAGAATAGAAACAGAGACAGAGATAGAGGGTTTCTTCCTCTATCTCTATCTCTATCTCTATCTCTATCTCTATCTTCTTATTCCAGGTTAGATAACGATTCGGGAGAACATTGTATGCACAAACGAATTTGGGGATTTGCTATTGTTTTACTGGTTTTGTTAGCTTGTCGCGCCAGTGAAACCTTACTAACACCGTCAACGCCTACACCTACGCCGCCGCCATCGCCAACGCCTGTCGTGCCGCCAACGCTGCCGCCGACAGATACCTTTTCCGGCTGGCCGCCGCCTATGCAGCCATTAGAACCGTTCGCAAAAACGGCCGTTTCCGCCGCAATGACAGCATCCCTCGACCAACTCAACCAATCCATGCCCCCCGAACGGGACGACATGCGCCTGGCCGCCGCCTATTTGGGCGCCATTGACACCCCGGCAGATCCCCCGCCGCAGCCCGATCCTTTAACCGTCGGCGCGCACCAAACATTCAACATTGGCAATATCGTTGACAACACAGTTTCCTCAATTGACGCCGAGTTAACGGCCGTTAGCGACCACGCCTACTTCTGGTTTGACACCGGCCCCGAATCCGTAGACCCCGATCCCAACCAACTAGCCGACATCGCCGCCGCCTTCGACGACATCTACGAAACCGACGTCGCCCACTTTGGTTCCGAAAGCAGCCCCGGCATAGACGGCGACCCGCGCGTTTACATCGTCCACGCCTCCCCATTAGCCTTATGCGGCAGCATCAACTGCGGCGTCGCCGGCTACTTCAGCGCCGAACACGCACTGCCCCGCGCCGCCAATCCCAACTCCAACGAACACGAAATGTTCATCATGAACACCCAGCAATTTGGTACAAGCTTCTATCTCAATGTATTGGGTCACGAATTCCGGCACATGATTGAAGACAACCACGACCAGGGCGACGCCGATTGGGAAGCTGAAGGCTCGGCCACATTGGCCGAAGAACTGCTCGGCTATCCCGGCAGCGGCCAGCAGCGCGGCAACCTGTTCCTGCAAAACCCCGACCAGCAGCTAAACAGTTGGGTAGACAGCAACGAATTCAGCACCTTGCCCTATTACGGCATGGGCTACGTCCTCAACCGCTACATTTATGACCGCCTGGGAGCCGATTTGTACCGCCAATTCGCCACCAGCGACGGGTACGGGCTGCGGGCGGTGGACGAAGTAGCCGCCCAAAACGGCCTGGATGTGACCGGCGAACAGCTTTGGCTGGATTGGCTGGTCGCGCTGGCGGTCCACAACGAACCGGGCGCGCCCGATTTGTACCGTTTTCAGGGCGCGCCGTTAGACACGGCAGCGATGACGGCCGTAAACGACGATGACGATTTCGATACCACAGTCGCCCAAAATGCGGCCGATTACTACAAACTACCCACCGGCTCCACGACGATTAAATTTGAAGGGCAAACAGTTGTGCCGCTGCTAAACACGGTTCCTTACTCCGGCGAGATGATGTGGTACGCGCAGCGGGCCAATTACAGCAATCCGCGCCTGACGCGCACAGTAGATTTGCGCGATGTGGACACGGCGACGTTGAGCTATGCGGTGTATGTGGATATTGAACAGGGGTATGATTTTGCGTATGTGTCGGTGTCGGAGGATAACGGCCGTACCTGGCAAGGACTCACCGCCGACAACATGCAAGGACTGTCCCCGGAAGACAATCCGGCCGGCAGCGCTTACACAAACCGCTTTTACACTGGCCGCATCCAAGAGTGGCGCGAAGAACGGGTAGACCTGAGCCAATACGCCGGGCAGATCATCCAACTGCGTTTTGAATACGTCACCGACCTCATTTTGACCTACGGCGGCTTTGCTTTGGACAACATCGCCATTCCTGAAATCAACTTTTACGACGATGCCGAATCGTTGGCCGAAGGGTGGACGGCCGCAGGCTTTGTGCGGACGGCCGCTTATCTACCCCAAACATGGCATTTGCAGCTCGTTACCTTCAAAGATGGCGTCCCCCAAGTCGAAAAAATCGCCTTGACGGCCGACCAAACCGCGACATTGACAGTAAACGAGAAAAACAACCCGATCCTGATCGTCGCCGCTTCGGCGCCGTTCACATTGGAACCGGCTCATTACAAACTGCTTTTACGAATGGGGGTAGATTAGGCGTAACTACTAAGGTGACAGTCACTTTCTCCAGAGGCAATGGTCATAACAAATCGCTATATTAAGTGACTGTCACCTCTCAGGCTTAGTAGTTACGATTAGGCAAGGAATTGGGAGGGGGAAACGGCCGTCCCCCCAAACTCCTGCAATATCTTCTTATCAAACGTCACCAGCGGCACATTCAGCTCATGCGCCAGCGCCACAAATTCACAATCATACGCCGAGCAACTGCTGTTATCAATCAAATTAATCACAGCAGCCGACGCAATTGTATGTTCAAACCCTATCATCATCGCTTCGGCATCTTGCATGATGATTTTCGCTTTTGCCAGTGACATCTGCTGACGACGCATGTAGAAGGCCAATACATTGCGGAATTCGCTCCGCCATAATAACGGAGCAGCCCAGTTTGAATCCTTGCGATAAATCCGCTTCGCGGTCGTTGTTAGCTCTTGACTGGGCAAAAAGATATAACTGATAACATTGGTATCAACAACGATCATGGACGGCCCTCGTTTTTGGCCCGATTAATTTCTTCCTCTGTCGCTACAAAATTAAGACTTTCTCGGATGGCTCTGGCGCTTTCAAGGATTTCCTCAGGGTCAATGCGATAACTCATAACAGCACGCTCCATCAGCGTGATGATTTCGCTGTTAATGCTGCGCCGATTCCGTTTGGCTTGCTCTTTGAGCCGCTCGTACACATCCTCTGGAATGTTTTTTACTGTAATTGTGGGCATTTTAACACCTCCAACGGTTCCGATATGGTTTCATTATGGAACCGTTTTGACCGTTTGTCAATAACCAAAAACGCCCGGATGAACTCATTCATCCGGGCGTCCGATAAACGTTTAACTTGTGAACGTGAGTAAGCGTCTACGTCTTTTGCCAGACTTCGCTGGCAAAAAAATCGTTGTCGTGATCG
>JANTHP010000312.1 GCA_024762395.1 Anaerolineae bacterium
CGCTGTTGATGGCCTGGGGGACGCCCCAGATTTTCCAGACTGCCGCCCGACCGCGCCGGGTGGGGCTGTTATCCTCAATATCATCATGGATGAGCGAGAAATTATGCAGCAGTTCAATCGCAGCGGCAGCCGGTAACGCTTGCCGCCAATCGCCGCCGGCGGCCTGGCAAGTTAAAAGACATAAAATGGGGCGGATACGTTTGCCGCTGTTGATGTCAATCGGCTGCAAACCGGCATCTACCCAGCCCATGTGATACTGCATCATGCCATAAAACGGATGCGGCTCAGCGCCATCATATTGCAAAATATCCCGCATTTCCCGCTCTAGTGCGGGGAGCATTTCCTGGAAGTAGTTGGTTAGTTCGTTTGTCATGATTTTTTGAGATTGGAGACTGGAGACTGATTAATTTTCAACCTCTAAAACTCCGTATACAATTTTGTTTCCGATAAGGCTGTCAGATTGGCAGCGCCCGCGCCAAACATGGCGACGCGCAGCTCGTCGGTGATGGTTTGGGCCAGTTCGATGACGCCCTCGACGCCATTTTGGTCGCCGGCGCGGAGAAAATCGCCGGCGATGCCGGCCAGCCGCGCCCCCAGGGCGATGCTTTTGGCGACTTCGATGCCGTTGTGGATGCCGCCACTGGCGATGATGGGCAGGTTGGCAGCCTGGCGGCACTGTTGAATGGAAACGGCCGTTGGAATCCCCCAATCAATAAACGCCCCGGCCACACGCGCATGGCGAGCCGTTGGGGCGCGGTACATTTCCACCTGGCTCCACGACGTGCCGCCCGCTCCGGCCACATCAATCGCCGCCACGCCCGCAGCGGCCAACTGCCGCGCCGCCTCCCGCGAAAAGCCCCAACCAACCTCTTTAGCAATCACCGGAACCGGCAATTGGCGGCAAACCGCTTCGATTTTACCCAGTAATCCGGCAAAGTTACCGTCGCCCTCCGGCTGCACCGCTTCCTGGATGGGGTTGAGATGCAAAATCAGGGCATCGGCTTCAACCATGTCTACCGCATGCTGGCATTCGGCCAATCCGTAACCATAATTCAACTGCACAGCGCCCAGGTTGGCGAATAGGGGAATATCAGGAGCGACATCGCGCACGCGGAAGGTGTCGGCCAGACTTTCGTCCTCGATGGCCGCTCGCTGCGAGCCTAATCCCATCGCCATGCCCACTTCTTGTGCCGCCACTGCCAGAATGCGGTTGATTTCTTGTGCTTCGGGTGTGCCGCCAGTCATGGAGGAGATGAGCAGGGGCGTTTTAAGAGATTTGCCAAATAGCTGCGTTGTCGTATCAATCTGTGCCAGATCAAGTTCAGGCAGCGCCTGGTGCATGAAAAAATATTTTTCCAGGCCAGTCGTTATCTTTTTGAAGGCGACATCTTCTTCTAAATTGATGCGAATATGGTCGGCTTTGCGCTGTTCATGGTTGTTTTCCGGGATGTTGGGGCGCATGGGAGAATTCATAAACACTCCATGTTTAGTTTATTTGGCAAAAAGTATACCGTGTAGTTGTGCAGCCGGGTAGTCTGATTGTCTTGTTAGGGGCCGAGGCTTTAGCCAGTCAGCGCATTCACCGGCTGAAGCCTCGACTCCCCCTGGCATCTCAAAGGCCCGCTGCACGATTACCTAACGACTTGACTACGTTATTCGTCTCTGCCTGGGGGCTACGATACAATACCGGGTTGAATGATAGTTTTTATGGAGGTACCATGCGTGTACTAATTACCGGCGCTGCCGGCTTTCTCGGTTCACATTTGTCTGACCGGTTTATAAATGAAGGGCATACCGTTGTTGGGATGGATAATCTGATTACGGGTAGTATGGATAATATCGCTCATTTGATGGGGCATGAGCGGTTTAGTTTTGTGAATCAAGATGTGAGCAATTTCATTTACGTGGCGGGTGAGTTGGATGCAGTGTTGCATTTCGCCTCGCCTGCCAGCCCCAATGATTATTTGGAATATCCTATTCCTACGATGAAGGTGGGGTCGTTAGGGACGCATAATACGTTGGGGTTGGCCAAGGTGAAGGGAGCGCGGTATTTGTTTGCTTCGACTTCGGAAGCGTATGGCGACCCGTTGGTGAATCCACAGCCGGAAACGTATTGGGGCAATGTGAACCCGAATGGGCCGCGTAGTTGTTATGATGAAGCGAAGCGGTTCGGCGAGGCATTGGTGCTGGCTTATCATCGCGCTCATGGGTTGGAAACGCGAATTGTGCGTATTTTTAACACGTATGGTCCTCGGATGCGGCTGAATGACGGCCGTGTTGTGCCTAATTTCATTGCTCAGGCATTAAAAGGCAAGCCGTTAACTGTTTATGGCGATGGCAGCCAGACGCGCTCTTTCCAGTATTACACCGATTTGGTGGAGGGTGTGTACCGGCTCTTGTTTTCGGCTGAAGATATGCCGGTGAATATCGGTAATCCGACGGAGATGAGTATTTTGGATTTTGCCCATGCGGTGGTGGAGATTACGGGTAGTCAGTCGGATATTATTTTTATGAATCCGAAGGACGGCCGTTTCACAGATGATCCCAAAGTACGTCGCCCGGATATTAGCAAGGCCAGGCGTGTGTTGGGCTGGGAGCCGAAAATTGAACTGGCTGACGGTTTGGCGCAAACGGTCGCGTATTTCCGTTCTCGCGTATGATGAAGCATTCGGCATTCAGCATTCAGCGTTCAGCGTTCAGCGTTCAGCGTTCAGTATTTCTGCTGTTTGCTGGCTTGTTGGGTGTGGCGTTGGCCCGGCTGCCGTTGTTGTGGGCGGCGGCGATGGTGGGGGGAACGGCCGTTTTCCTCATCATCCTCATTTACCCATTGGCCGGGCTGGGGTTGGCGCTGCTGCTGGGGCCGTTGGGTGCGTTAGAAAGCTCCCTCGGCTTCGCGTCGCCGCTGGACAGCGGCCAACTGGCGCTGCTGCTGACGCTGGTCGTTTGGCTGGCGCGCGGTTTACGCCGCCGCCGCATCATCATTCCGCGCACATTTTTGAACGTCCCCCTGCTCATTTTTCTGTTTGTTGCTGCGCTGACGCTGGTTAACGCTCCCTCGCTGCCCATCGGTTTCAAAGAACTACTTAAATGGGGCGAAATTTTGTTCATCATCTGGCTGTTGGTAGACGAATACACGCATCATTCATCATTCCGCATTCAGCATTTGCTGTGGATGCTGCTGCTGGCGGGAACCGTTCAAGCCGCCATCGGCATCTGGCAATTTGGCTTACGCGGCGATGGGCCAGAGCATTTTCTGGTGTTGGACCGATTTTATCGCGCTTACGGCACATTCCAACAGCCTAACCCATTTGGCGGCTTCATCAATTTAACGGCCCTGTTAGCTTTGGGCGCCTTCATCGGCTGCATGATCCACGCCCGAAAAAATAATTCACCCTTTCACCTTTTCACCCCGTCACCTCTTCTCTTCACAGGAGCGGTTGCGGTGATAACAACTATCGCTCTCGTCGCTTCCTGGAGTCGGGGGGCATGGCTGGGGTTCGGGGCGGGAACGGCCGTACTCGCCTTCTTCCTGCCCCGCAAACGATGGCAAGGCGTCGCTTTGTTGGGTTTGGGGATGGGACTGCTGCTCGTCAGTTTGCAATTTAATCTCATCCCGGCATCCATTACCGAGCGCGTGACCAGCTTTAGCCGGGATTTGCAATTTGGCGATGTGCGCGGCGTGGATGCGAATGATGCCAATTATGCCGTTTTGGAGCGATTGGCCCACTGGCAAGCTGCCATCGGCATGGTCGAGTCGGATGTGTGGCTGGGTGTTGGCTTTGGCAATTATGAGCCGGCTTACGCCGATTATGACCTCATCAATTGGCCGGCTCCATTGGGACATGCCCATAATTATTATTTGAATTTGTTGGCAGAGACGGGTGTGTTGGGGTTATTGGCGTATGTGGGGCTGTGGACGGCCGTTTTTTGGCAAACCATCCGCATCATCAACAAATCTGATTGGCCCCGGCGCGGCATTGCCCTGGGCTTGCTGGCCGCCTGGACTGCCCTCTCCGTCCACCACCTGGTAGATAAATTGTACGTCAACAACATCTACATTTACCTGGGCGTCATGCTGGGCCTGCTGCAACTGTTAGACGATAGCGCCGGGGAGCAGAAGACTAAAAACCACAAGACCACTCGACTACAAGACTACTCGACTACAAGACTACTCGACTACTCGACTACTCGACTAAAAACCGGAGACTACAAGACTAAATGATTGCTTTGTTCGTGCAAATTGCCAGCCGTTTTGGCATCAATCCCAAAGAAGCCGAGCGCTTCTCAAAATTCCTTGTTGTGGGCACAATTGGGGCTGTTGTTGATTTCGGCACATTTGCTTTGCTCACAGAATTAGTTGGCTTGCCCACGTTGGTTGCCAACACCATCTCCTTTTCATTGGCTGTCCTTAGCAATTTTACGCTCAACCGTTATTGGACGTACCCCGATTCGCGCGACAAGATGCTGTCGTCGCAGTTGGGTCAATTTGCTTTGGTCAGCATCGTTGGTTTAGCCATCAACAATACTATTTTAGGTTTCCTTGAACATCCAGCTACCGATTTGCTGGAAACGATGGGATTGGCACCTGGATTGGGCAAATTCCTGGCTAAAATCGTGGCGACGGTTGTGGTACTGTTCTGGAATTTCTTCATCAATCGTTACTGGACGTATAACGATGTGGATTGAGGATGTATGAAAATTGGTATTGACGTAACGTCCGCCATTACGCAGGGGGGCGGGATTGGCCGGTATACGCGGGAACTGGTGCAAGCGTTGGTCAAGGCTGATGGCGATAATGAATATCATTTTTTCTCTGCCAGGCAGCCGCCAAAATTACCCGTTCCCGATCCCATTCCTGCGGCGGCCAATGTTCATTATCACCCGGCGCCGCTGGATGAACGATGGTTGTACCGTCTGTGGTATCGTTTGCGCTTGCCGCTGCCTGTGCAGTGGGTGACGGGACGGTTGGATTTGTTTCATTCGCCCGATTTTGTCCTGCCGCCGGTTAGTGGCCGCATCCCCACATTGCTGACGGTGCATGACCTTTCATTTGTCCATTACCCGGAAACGTTCCCGGCCAATTTGGTAGCCTATTTGAACGCTGTCGTTCCCTGGTCGGTGCGTCGAGCGACGCATATTTTGGCCGATTCGCAGGCAACGAAGGATGATTTGGTAAATATCTGGCATGTCCCGACGGGAAAAATCACGGTTTTGTATGCCGGAGTCAATGAGGCCTTCCAGCCTGTGACGGATGAGGGGAGGATAACGGCCGTTCGCCACAAATACAATCTAACCGATGCCCCCTACATTCTCAGCCTGGGAACCGTCCAGCCGCGCAAAAATTACCAAATGCTCATCCGCGCCTTCCGTCCCATCGCCGCCAATTACCCCCATAATCTAATCATCGCCGGCGGGAAGGGGTGGCTGTATGATGATATGTTGGCAGAAGTGGATAAGTTGGGGGTGAACGGCCGTGTTCACTTCATCGGTTTCGTAGACGACGCCGACCTGCCCGCCCTATACAGCGCGGCTGACCTCTTTGCCATGCCCAGCCTGTATGAAGGATTTGGCCTGCCGCTTTTAGAAGCGATGGCGTGTGGAACGCCTGTCCTGTCCTCCAATATGTC
>JANTHP010000313.1 GCA_024762395.1 Anaerolineae bacterium
GCGAGAAGATTTGTCAAATTTTTTAACATGACCAAGCGTTGACCAGACCAAATTTGACAAATCTCAAGGGACACCTGAATAGTTACGATTTTTTAACGTTTTTAGCCTGAAAATCCGTGTTTATCTGCGTTAATCCGTGTCCTGTCAAGGTTTTCAAGACTTTTCCGACAGCCTAGTCCCCAGCCCCTCTGCCCTGCCTTGACGCGCATACCCCAGTCGTTATAATCACCTCGTACATCATTCAAAAACAGCAGCACACGACAAAATAACACAAATCGGGAACAAACATGCTAGACAAAATAGCAAAAGTCGTCGCTCGCTACGACGAAATCGAAAGACAAATGGCCGACCCCGCCGTCCTGACCGACCATGTGAAACTAACGGAACTGGCCCAGGAACGGTCTGATTTACAACCCCTGGTTGAAGCCTACCGCAAACACCAAACCCTGACCCAGGAACTGTCCGATGCCCGTGAAATGGTTGAATCGGAAGATGACAAAGAGATGATTGCGCTGGCCGAAGAGGAAATCAGCCAGCTTACGGCCGATTTGGAACAGCTAGAAGAACAAATGCGCCTACTGCTTGTGCCCAAAGACCCGCGCGACGACAAAAACGTCTTCATCGAAATTCGGGCCGGGACAGGCGGCGATGAGGCCGGTATTTTTGCCGCCGATCTCCTGCGGATGTACGTCCGCTATGCCGAAAGCCTCAAATGGAAAACCGAAATCGTGGATGAAAGCCGCACCGGTGTTGGCGGGTACAACAAAGTAACGCTCGCCGTCAAAGGCAAAGGCGCCTACTCCCGCTTCAAGTTCGAGAGCGGTACTCATCGCGTTCAGCGCGTTCCCATCACCGAATCCCAGGGACGCATCCACACCAGCGCCGCCACCGTCGCCGTTATGCCCGAAATTGAGCCGGTCGAAATTACGCTGGACGAACGCGATTTGGAAATTACGTCCACTTTTTCCTCCGGCCCCGGCGGGCAGCACATGCAAAAAAACGCCACCGCCGCCCGCATCGTCCATAAACCGTCCGGTTTATCCGTCAAAATCCAGTCGGAGCGCAGTCTGACCCAAAACAAGCAGCTAGGCATGGCCATCATCCAGGCGCGGCTGCAAGAAAGAGCCGAGGCGGAACAACATGCCTCCCAGGCCGCCAAACGCAAATCGCAGGTAGGCAGTGGCGACCGCAGCGAAAAGATTCGCACTTACAACTACCCCCAAAGCCGCGTTACCGACCACCGGATCGGTTTTACCAGCCACAATCTTTCGGCCATTATGGATGGCGGACTTGACCCAATTATTACAGCCCTGACTATCGCCGACCAGGCGGAAAAGCTGGCAGCGGTTGAAGGGTAATAGTCTGGTAGTCGGATAGTCGGATAGTCTGGTAGTCAACTACTCGACTACTCGACTACCAGACTACTCGACTACCAAACTACTCGACAAAAGGACAACAATATGACTGAACTCACCTACCAACCACGCGGTCTGTATTTTGAAGATTTTGAAGTGGGACAAAAAATGGTAACGGCCGGGCGCACCGTCACAGAAGCCGATATTGTCACATTTGCCGGGTTATCCGGCGATTTTAATCAAATTCATACGGATGCGGCCTATTCTGCCGATTATATGTTTGGGCAGCGTATTGCTCACGGCTTACTGGTACAATCCATTGCCACCGGATTGGCGACGCAAACAGGCGTTATCGAAGGCACAGTGCTGGCTTTCCGCGAATCTACAATTAAATTTAGCCTGCCAACTTTTATCGGCGACACGATTCACGTTAAGCTTGAAATCACCAGCAAAAAAGCGCTGCCCCGGCTGGGCGGCGGGAACATTACGATGAAGTACAGCGTCGTTAACCAGGATGGTAAAGTCGTCCAGCGCGGTGATTGGATCATGCTGGTGAAAGCTAAAGATTAGAGCTAGAGATAGAGGCTGGTAAGATGAGTGATGAGCAGGAATTGGCAGCAGGCGATGAAAATCTGGAGCCAAAAGAACAATCGCTTCCAATTGGATCGGTCGAGCCGGTTGGTGCGGAGCAACACGATGAAAGCGCACCAGTAACGGAAGACCCGGAAATAGATTCAGGCGAAACCATCTCGCTGCTGGATTTGATGGCGGCAACGGATGATGAGGACACGGCCGATCTGCCTCCCATCGTACCCGACAAGCCCAAACCGGCCCCTTTGCCGCTCTCTACCGAAGAATTGACGCCGCCGCGGAAACGGCCGTTAATCCACGACACCGACGCCACCGAAGTACAACCCCGCGTCGCCTTCCCCGGCAGCGAAACACCCGTCTCCGAAGCGCCCACCCAGCCCATCCAACCCATCCCGCGCCCCAAACCTGAACCAAAAATTGAGGATGCGCCTACTATTGTGCAGCGGCCCGTGCAACGACCAGTGTCTTCCCAACGGCCGGTGTCTTCTCACCGCCCATTACCCTCACGCTCACCCATCCGCGAACGCCCCCATCCCCCAGCCTCCAGCCGCCAACAACCAACAACCAAAGTCGCCATCCCCAGACAGCCGCATCCCATTCATCCCAAACCGCAAACACGGCGGCGGCGCAACTGGCGAAGCTGTTTCACACGCGCCATCATCGCCATCGTGATAGTGGGCATTGGCGGCATAGCTTTGGGCGTCATCGGCGCCGCCCTCGGCTACCAATCCATCGCCCGCGATTTGCCGGAACCAACAGAACTCATCGAACGCGCCAGCGATTTTGAAACCGCCCGCATCTACGACCGGGACGGCAACCTGCTCTACTCCCTCATAGACCCCGATGCCGGCGACCGCACCCGTGTTTCGCTGGATGAAATATCTCCCTACCTCATCAACGCCACCATCGCCACAGAGGACGCCCGTTTTTATGAAAACCCAGGGTTTGACCCCATCGGCATTGTGCGGGCGATTATTGCGGCGGCGCGGGAACGGGAATTGATGGGCGGCGCCAGCACCATTACCCAACAATTAGTGCGGGCTGTCCTACTAGGCGAGGATGAGCGCACCGAAGTAACGTTTCGGCGCAAAGTGCGTGAAATCATTCTGGCGGCCGAACTGACCCGCACCTACGAAAAAGATACGATTTTGGAAATGTATCTCAATGAAATTTACTATGGCAACCGTGCTTACGGCATTGAGGCGGCGGCGCAAACCTATTTTGGGAAATCAGCGGCAGAATTAACGCTGGCCGAAGCGTCGCTGCTGGCGGGGCTGCCGCAGGCGCCGGCATTGTGGGACCCCTACACGGCGCCAGAAAAAGCAATCGGCCGTCAGTGGGAAGTGTTGACTTTGATGTTGTCTGAGGGATACATCACCTACGATGAGGCTTCAGCCGCTCTGGATGAGATGAATTTGCGTTTGTACAACCTGACGCCGCCGGTTATGACAATTAAACACCCGCATTTTACGGTGATTGTGCTGCAGCAAGCGGAAGAGCTGCTAGGCTCGCAGGCGATTTATCGCGGCGGGCTGCGAATTGAGACGACACTGGACCCGACGGCGCAGCGGTTGGCGGAGGAGACGATTGCCGCCAATCGGGACGCGGTCAACGCAGCGGGGGCCAATAATGCCGCGCTGGTAGCCATCAAACCGGATACGGGTGAGATTTTGGCGCTGGTAGGCAGTATGGATTTTAATGATGAGGCGATTGACGGGCAGGTGAATATGGCGCTTGCGCCGCGCCAGCCGGGTTCAACGATTAAACCGCTGGTTTATTTGTCGGCGATGGAGCGGGGATGGACGCCGTCTACGCTGATTTGGGATGTGCCGACGCAGTTTCCCAATGGAACGAATCCGCCGTATGAACCGAAGAATTATGATGATGAATTTCATGGGCCGCTGCGATTACGGCCGTCTCTGGGCAACTCGTATAACATACCGGCCGTGAAAGCGCTGGAATTTGTCGGCGTGTGCGATTTCATTGCCAATGTGCAAAAGCTGGGGCTGACCTCGCTGCAAGATGACGGTTGTGTCGAATCGGGGCAGCCGCGCAATTACGGGCTGGCCTTATCTCTGGGCGGCGGCGAGATTGCGCCCATCGAGATGGCCGCCGCTTTCAGTACATTGGCGAATCAGGGCCGCTTCATCGCCCCCTACGCCCTTTCCCGCATCGAAAACCGGCAGGGAGAGGTGCTGTTTGAACACGCGCCGCCCGATCCGGCGGTCTCGCAAGTGGTACGCCCGGAACACGCTTATTTGCTCACCCACATTTTGTCGGATAATGACGCCCGCCAGCCGGAGTTTGGCATTAACAACAACCTGGTTATCGCCGGACACCGCGCCGCCGCCAAAACGGGCACGTCCGGCACGGATAAGTATGATGTGCGCGACGCCTGGACGATTGGATTTACGCCGTATGTGGTAACGGCCGTTTGGACGGGCAACACCAACAACGACCCCATCGGAACCGGACAGTCCGGTTACCGGGTGGCCTCCCCCATTTGGAACAGTTTCATGACCCAATTCCACGCCGATAAGCAGCCGCTGGATTTTGTACGGCCGCCCGGCGTCACCGAAATTGAAATTTGCGCCGATTCCGGCACGCGCCCCAGCGCCAACTGCGCCAATCGCCGCCTGGAACTGTTCGCCGGCGACCAGCCGCCGCAGGACGCCGGGCTGGATTTCATCCAAAAAACGCCCATTGATTTATGGAGCTTACAGCGCGCCACCGCCGCCTGCCCTGAAGATGTGTACGACGCCAGTTTCTTCACGATTCTTGTTAATGGAAACGATTCTGTGCGGGAACGGGAGCAAGCCGCCGCGAAACGATGGCTGGAGGAAACGGCTGGCGGGCAAGCATGGGCCAACAGCCGCGGCATCCAGATTCCATTGCAACTGCCGCCCACCCAAACGTGCGAAGCGTTCCCGCGCCCGATAGCTTCCATTTCGCAGCCGGCGGCAGGCGATGAGATTATTGACCTGGTACCTGTGTCTGGCTCGGCGAATGCGCCTAATTTTGGCGGCTACCTGGTCGAATACGGCCTGGGAACAGACCCTGGCGGCTGGGGATTGGTGCAGGCATTACAACCGAATGCGGTGGAAAACGGCCGTTTAGCCATCTGGGACACCACCGACATCCGATTATTCGGGCCAATCACCCTAAAGCTTACCGTATTTGGGCCGGACAACCCGTTTACAGACGAAACAGACCCCGTATCGTTGGAAACCCGTACCCTGTTGACCCTATTAAAACCAACCGCTACGCCCACAGCCACGCCAACCGAAACGCCAACTCCCACGATGACGCCCACAGCCACAGCCACAAGCACCCCCACAAACACCCCCAATTCATTCTCCACCGCGCCCCCTAGAGCGACAATCATCAACACACTACCGCCAACGCCGCCAATAACGCCATCATCAACGCCAACGCCAACACCATAAGGATTCATGTGACTTTTGCAAATTTAGCATGTCTATTTGAGTGGAAGAGAGAAAGAGTCCCTCCTAACCTGTTTCAGACTCTTTATTCGTAATTTTCACACCAAACAACGCTCTAGTACTGTAAAATTCCCTTACCGGATGAACTGTTGTTGCAGCTCTGGCGTTATCAGACTATTATCATCGGCGATTACATTGAATCATTATGCTAAACAC
>JANTHP010000314.1 GCA_024762395.1 Anaerolineae bacterium
TAAGGTGGGGGTGGGGACTCCTGATTGTACAGCGGTAGATGGGGGAACGGCCGTTTTCCCCCCCTCATTACAGCTTACTAGAAACAATAATCCAGCCAGAAATAGAGCTGCTTTTTTCATCGTATCCCTCCGGAAAAATTCGTTTTGCCCATTTTAGCAAAAAACGGCCGTCGCTTGCATGACGGCCGTTTGACGATTGGCGTGGAAAATGGCTACGATGGTTTAACCGCCGGTTGTGGCCTGGACCTGGATGATGAATTGTTCACGGCCGTTTCGTCACCCTGCGCCGCCTGTGCCGCCAACTCGCGTTCACAATTCAATAGCGAACTCTCCTGCACTGTTTAACGGGGTTGGCCCGAAAAGGAAACGGGCTTGTAGTGAGAGCCAGTCAACAAATCGACAGCTCAATTATTGGGAGCGACAAGTTCTGCCGAAGCCACAATGGCGTCCGCTTCCGCCTGGATTTGCGGTGGAATTTCAATCGCTTCATAATCGAGCTGATTGCTTTCCAACGTAATGACAAAAACCAGATCGCCTCGCGCAATTTCATCGGCCTGGGCGTAAAAGACAGCCTTATCTTTGCCTTGATAAACCAGAACTTCGCTGGAAATGGGCTGCCCGATAAAAGTCACCGGTTCTTTGGGCACGAAGTTGCCAGCAGATACGCCGCTGCGCACCAGATTGATGTCCTCTGTGACGCGCCTGACGCCAAACCGCAAGGCTATCGAATCCCCTGCGTGAATGAGTGACACCTGATTGGGCAAAGTAGCGACTGGCGTCCAGCCCGGTGGGTACTGCAAAGAGAAGCCGTATTCCTGACTGGTAAAGGTTTGCCGCTGCCCGGACGCGGGGGACTCGGCCGTTTCCTCTTCCGCTAATTCACCAGAAAACACCTCCAGATACCAGGTACGGCCGTCCCTGTCTTGCAGCGGCACTTCGTCATCTCGAACCCATTCCAGTAAGGTGAAGTTACGTTCGTCCGGTTCGAGGAGAGTTGTGGCGGATAATTCGTTTACGTCTATGCGGACAACGGCCGTTTTCATTTCCGGACTGCACGGGTTGACAGCTTGTGACAGCAACAGGTGCTGGCCGTCAGGCGACCATTGCAGCCCGCCGATCTGCCAACTGCTGTCCGGTTGGGGTAGGGAAATGGGCTGCTCTGCGCCGGTTGCCAGGTCGCGGATGAGGAAGCCACGGCCGTAGGAGGCATTTACGGCCAGTTGGGTCTCGTCCGGCGACAGCGCCATCGCCAGACCGATGTAGGAAGCGACTTCTGTCACAGCGCCGCTGTTCAGATCGAGCCGCCACAGGTCGCCGCCGTTGACAAAGATGCTGCATCCATTGGGGACAGGGACATTAGTAAAGTAAAGGAAATGGCCGTCTGCTGACCAGCGCACCGGCTGTGGCGAAGTCCATCCCAGACCATAACCGCGCCATTCGTCAACGACCGTCCATGTTTGGCTGCCATCAGCACGCTCAACGATCATCTCGACGCGGTATTTGCCGTTCGGAAATTGTTCTGTTTCATCCGCTTCTGCCGGCACGGGGTCTGAGACACGGGTGACGATTTGCCATTGGTCATTAGGGGAGGTCATGGGAAACAAGGTATTCGCTCCGTTTTGAGCGGTAGGCGCTGGCGATGAAGTAGGCATTGGTTCCGGGGTGATGTCAGGGATTGATGTGGCCGTCATCAAAGTTTTCCCCAATACCTGCTCCCACTGGCCAATGACGTGCGCCTGCAACTCCTTCAGCAATTCTTCATCAGCAAGAATCTCTTCCAGGTGTGTCTGTCCGGCCTGGCTTTCGTAATGGGCGTATTCAGTCATCACGCTTCCGTCAAAGTCCAGGTGAACAACAGAGACAGAGGGGATGTGATAAATGATGGCTCCGGCCACCCAATTGGCAAGTGGGTGCGGGTAGGTGAAAAGGACGACTACATCGTCCGCCAAACGCAGTTTGTGTTCATCCGGCCATTGGGCAAAGTATTGCTCCACGTCTTCTGGCGTATGCACACCCATCATGGGGAAGTTAGGAGCCGGCGTAACCGTAGGGAAAGCAGCGCCATCCGGTCGCGTTGCCGCAGCCTTGCCTTCGCTGCTGGTCAATGTTTCTGCTGGCGCTCTTACAGTTGAGGGGGCAACATTCCGGGAATGGGTACACGGTGTTGAAAACGGTGTCCCATCGTGGTGGATATTTGCCCATCCGTAGATCGGCCAATTGATCATATTAAAAAACAACCCTAAAGCGCCGCCGAAAACTTCAGGTTCAACAAATTCCCCTTGCGCCCTGCGCATTTCGCGGCAGGCGGTCTGGGCGCTTATCCATTTGAAGTGAAAAACAGCGCCTATCCCCAGATAAAGGAACACAAACAGAGCCAGAATGGCCAAAATTTTGCGGGACATTTTCAACCACCTCCTTCAAGATTGGCTCAATTTCTAAGATTGAACCAATCTAAATCTAATACTCGCCTGACGGAGCGTGGATAACGAACTGCCAGTCAGCTAAAGGCACGTTTGGATCCAATGACACAGTAATTACGTGGATGGCCTCCATTGCAACACAATCGTCACCCACAATGCTTCCAGGCCAGAATTCCAGCCGGTTATCTGGTTGAATGAAGAGTACAGGCTGTGTGCTGCAAAGAAGATTCCCCCAAATGAGGTCGAAGCCAACGGCCGTTTCCCTTAACCGAATCTCATAATGCAGGTCATCCAGCACGCGCACACTTTCTGAAGCCGAGGGGAATTCAGCAGCCGATTCAGGCCCAAGATATTCCCATTCGACCACAAGCAAATCAGGATCATGGCTGATCACAGCCGGACCTTGAACCGGGCTTTCCGCTGAAGGAGAATACAAATTTTGCAACAGATAAACCGTGTCAAAGCCGGCCATGCAGCCTTCAGCAATAAGAACGTTGGCGCGGCTGTGCAGAACGAGCGGCTCTTTGTAACTGGTCAGTATGGCCGTTTCCCGCGAGGCCAAATCGAAAAGAAACGCGCCCGTCTCGACCGGGATTTCCTGACCGCTTTCGTCCACCATGACGACGTCGCAAGCCTGCTTGACGACGTAGCGAAGCTGGTCGCCAAAGAGCTGCGGCTGGCCCATGCCCTGCCGGTAGGGCACGGCCGTTTCCACCGCGCCCGTCGTCAAATCCATCACTTTAATCCCTTCCCCGTGGGTAATCCACGCCGCCTGATTGCCGCTGATAGTGGGTTGGGCATTGTGTTTCCCGTCGGCAATGAGAACGGCCGTTTCCCCCGTCTGCAAATTGTACGAATAAATGTCAAAAGGATTGTCCGGGCAGTTACCGCACCCCTCCAGCGGTTGGCCGCGCGCCGGACTGTCACGATTGTCGGCCCAGACAACCGTGTCGCCGGCAAGCGCGGGCTGCTGCTGAACGCCTGCCGCCACCGCCACGGCAATCTCCTCACCGGCGAACAAATCGTAAGCGTAGATGTCCGCCGCATAATAATTATCGTCGCCAGTTTCGTTGCGTTTGTCCTGCCACACCAACCAGCGGTCATTGCCCACCAGATTTACTCGCTCGGCCGACACCTGCGTCACCTGTTGGGTTTCGCCGGAGACGATGTTGTACAGCTGCACCTGCCCGCTGTCGTCAATCCAGGCGGCCGTTGCCGGCGTCAGCGCCACCGGCCCCCAACCGCCATTTTCGCTAATCACGGTGCGCTGCCCGGATTCAATATCAATCAGGATGAGCGCGCCCCCCTCCGGCGGGGAAGCGGCATACCAATTATCGTTCACGCCGCGCGGGTACAAATCGGTGGGAAGATCGGTTCGGGTGATGTGGGGGTTGGGAACGGCCGTCCCCGCCCCATCGTCGCAGCCAATCAAAAACAGTACCCCAACCAAAAACAGCGCGTACCTTTTCATGCCATACCTCCCTTCACGTTTCACGTTTCACAAACTCATTTTAGCAAAACGGCCGTCGCTTGCATGACGAGATGCCGACGAACGGGATTAGAAATTGATACGCCCCCAAAAACAAAAAGACCGCCGGATGTTAAGCCGACGGTCTTTAAATGGATATTTTCGGGACCACGCATTAAATCTGAAAACCGCCTCGGTACGGAATTACCTTGTAACTGAACTCAGACACATACTTCTCCAATTGTTCATTTAATTTCAGCCAGGTTTCATTGTCCAGCAAACTCATCATATCTTCAGGGTTATCCGTTACAAAGCCGAGAAGGCGGTTTGGCGCATCGCCATACGCTGTATGCCAGGCTTCGCTCATTTGCAAGCCCAACGCTTGCATGGTGGGCACATAGCTTCCCATGACAAATTGATAATACTCTTGAGAAGCTCCTGGATTCAGCTCGTAACTAAGCAGTAGTTTCATACCAATAACGTCGTCATTCATGATCATTCACCTCGCAAAATGTCTAGGGGGCTTAGGTTTGTCAAATTTGCCGAGAAATTTGACAACGCTTTTTGACGCCGCCGTATCGTTATAACTATTTGTAACTATTCAGGTGACAGTCACTTTTTCCAGAAGTATCAGCCGAAGCCATGATGTTGGTAAGTGACTGTCACCTCCGGTAGCCGTATCGTTACATCTATTTTACCATTTATCCTTCAATACGATTAGGCGGCTGTAGAAGTTTCTTCTGTCACGTTAGCCAATGGGTAACTACTCAGCCTCAGAGGTGACAGTCACTTAAAATGTAGCAAGTTGTGACTAATGCCTCTGGGAAAAGTGACTGTCACCTGAGTAGTCACGCCAATGGAACGGTAAATGTGAAGACGCTGCCTTGATTTAGCTGGCTTTTGAAATTGATTTCTCCCCCTTGCGCTTCCACCATCGTTTTGACAATGGACAACCCTAATCCCCAACCAGCCTGTTCACGGACAGCCTTATCCTCGGCCCGGAAGAATTGGGTGAACAGCCTGGCCTGATTTTCTTCTGAGATACCAATACCGTTATCGCTCACAGATATTTTGGCAAAACCGGGTTCATTTTCAACCTGTATGGTGATTTCCCCCCCTTCCGGCGTGTATTTGTAGGCGTTGCTGACCAGATTGGTTAATACCTGGCTCACACGTTTGGGATCGGCGTAAACGGCCGTTGTCTCCGCCTCAATCGTCACGGTCAAAGATTGATGCTTATCAGAAATAACTTGCTGCAAACTATCATGAACATCTTGCACCACATCGCGCAGGTCAAACGTGTCATATTCAAACCGCATCCGCCCGCTTTCAACCCGGTTAATATCAGATAAATCCGAAATCAAATCCTGCATCCGATCAACATTACGCCTGATAACCTTCAAAAACTCCTTCTGCTGGTCGGTAAGCGGCCCGGTCACACCGCTCACTATCAGATCACTGTATCCCTTAATGGATGTCATGGGCAAACGCAGCTCATGTGTGACAACAGAAACAAACTGACTCTTGGCCGCGCTAATGGCTTGAATTTCTTCATAAAGACGCGCATTTTTGATGGCAACCGCCGCCCGATCGGCCAAACGTTCCACAAAAGCGATATCCTCATCATTGATGGCGTGTATTTGTTGGCTCTCCAAGGTAATTAACCCGGAAATCAACCCTTCCCGCTTAATAGGAACGACCAACTGAGCCGC
>JANTHP010000315.1 GCA_024762395.1 Anaerolineae bacterium
GGGGATAAGCTGATTTTGCGGTTTGAAGATGTGTAACGGCCGTTTCCTACACCATTAAAAAAGCAAAAGGGCTGCTCGCTTATGCAAGCAGCCCTTTTTTATATCGTCTCAGGCCAGAATGGGTAGATAAAATTGCCCCACGTAATCGTTAACCATGCGCCGGGCGCTAAAAGCCGGGGCTGCACTTTTCATCGCCTTCTTCATCAC
The DNA here is from genome assembly GCA_024762395.1 of Anaerolineae bacterium. Classification (GTDB taxonomy): domain Bacteria; phylum Chloroflexota; class Anaerolineae; order Promineifilales; family Promineifilaceae; genus JACKCC01. Next base: position 208 of record JANTHP010000315.1, read on the forward strand.
TTGAATAAAGCCATGCGGCATTTCATCATCCGAAGGGGCATAATAAAGGGGAATGATTTTTTCTTCCAGCAAGCGGTACAGCGCTTCGGCATCTGCCCCGGTGCGGTCTCCAAATGGCGCATCCCCGCCAAAAGCCCAGCCGTTTCCTTCCTGGTACCCTTCCAGCCACCAGCCATCCAAAATTGATAAATTGGGCGTGCCGTTGGCCGCCGCTTTCATGCCGCTGGTGCCGCTGGCTTCCAACGGCGGCAGCGGGTTGTTAAGCCAGACATCCACCCCATGCACCAAATAGCGGGCCAACTGTTGGTCGTAATCTTCGACGAAGGCGATGCGCCCGGCATAGGCAGGGTCTTGGGCCAGTCGAAAAATCCTCTGGATGAGGCGTTTGCCTTCCAGGTCGGCCGGGTGGGCTTTGCCGGCAAAGATGATTTGCAGCGGCCGGTCGGCATTGGATAGCAGCCGTTTGATGCGCTCCATGTCGGTGAAGATGAGGTCGGGCCGTTTGTAGCCGGTGAAGCGGCGGGCAAAGCCCAGGGTTAACACATCCGGTTCCAGCAGCGCGCCGTAGGCGATGACGTTGGTGGCGGCGACTTTGTCGTCCCGCCAGCGTCGTTTGGCTCGCTTGTCTATCTGGGCCAGCAGGGCGGATTTGCTCTGCCGGTGAGCGTCCCACCAGGTGCTGTCGGGAATGGCGTCAACGGCCGTCCACGTTTGCGGATCGTCCTGGCGGGCCATCCAGTCAGCTCCCAGGTATTCATCGAGTAACGGCCGTAACCGGTTCGGATCAATCCAGGTGGGTAAATGGACGCCATTGGTAACGGCCGTAATCGGCACATCTTCCACCTTCTTCCCCGGCCACAGGCTGGCCCACATCTGGCGCGCCACCTGGCCATGCTTTTGGCTGACGGCATTGCTAAAACGAGCCATCCGGAGGGCGAAAACCGTCATGTTAAAGCCCGCGCCGGGATTCTCCGGATGCGCGCCTAATTGGAACAGCGCGGCCTGGTCTGTTTGCAGCGGCGCGTAAAGATGGGAAAGATATTTGTCCAACATCGCAAACGGGAACACATCCGTCCCGGCGGCGACGGGTGTGTGAGTGGTAAAAACGGTGTGCTGCTGCACCCACTGTCGGGCCGCGTCAAAGCTTTGCCCGGCGGTGACCAATGACTGCATCCAGGTTAGCGTCGCCAGCGCCGGATGCCCCTCGTTGATGTGCAGCGCAGACGGCCGTATCCCCAACGCCTCCAATACTTTCATCCCGCCCATCCCCAGCGTAATCTCCTGCCGCAGCCGCTGTTCTAGGTTGGCGGTATACAAATGGTGCGAAATCGCCCGATCCCAGGGCTGGTTGTCGTCAATGTCGGTATCCAGCAGATACAGTGGAATCCGGCCCACGTTGATCCGCCAGACGGCGGCATGAACGGGCGGGTCTAACAGCGGGATTTGGACGACTAACGGCCGTCCCTGCCCATCATTCACCTGCTGAATTGGGTCCAGCGAGCGGTCTAAAATCTCCTCGATATCTTCCGGCCAGCCGTCATCCCGGACGCGCTGCCAGGTGTAGCCGCGCGAATAGAGCAAGCCTACGCCCACCACCGGCAAATGCGAATCGCTGCATTCCTTGAGGTAATCACCAGCCAAAATACCCAGGCCGCCGGCATAAAAGGGCAGCGACACGTGCAGGCCAAACTCGGCGGAGAAATAGGCCAAAACGCCTTCGTCCGACGAACCCGGCCAGGTGGCGGCAGCGTTCATCTCCGTTGTAAACTCATTCATGACGGCGTCGTACCGCGCCAGCAGCGTTGGATCGGCAGCAGCTTGGGACAAACTATCGGGTGATAAATGAGCCAAAAAGCGCACCGGATTGTAGCCGCAGGCCCGCCACGTTTCCAGGTCTATAGCGCGGAACAGTTCCCGTGCCGACGGCGTCCAGCTCCACCACAGGTTATAAGCCAACGCACCTAAGCCCGCGATTCTTTCCGGGAGAGTGCTTGTTAATTCTTTTTCATTCATGGTTACCCTCTGTCAATCAGATTTCGTTTTGGCCTGGTTGGCGACGGCTTCGGCTGCTTTGCGCGCCGCTTCTGGATCGCCGAGATAGGTTTTGTGTAACGGCCGTAACGCAGCATCCAACTCATACACCAACGGAATCCCCGTCGGGATATTCAACCCCACAATTTCCGCCTCCGAAAGGCCGTCAAGATGTTTGACCAGGGCGCGCAAGCTGTTGCCATGCGCCACGATAAGGACGCGCTGCCCCTGTTTGATTTGCGGAGCAATTGTTTCCTGCCAATAAGGTAGGAAGCGGGCCACTGTATTTTGCAAACTTTCGGTCAGCGGAATCTCATTCCGGCTCAAGTCCGCATAGCGGCGGTCGTGGCCCGGATAACGGGGATCGTCCAGCGTCAGCGGCGGCGGCGGCGTGGCGTAAGAGCGCCGCCAGATGTGAACCTGTTCTGCGCCCACTTTTTGCGCTGTTTCCGCTTTATTCAGCCCTTGCAGCGCGCCGTAATGGCGTTCATTCAGCCGCCAATGGCGCACAATTGGCAGCCACATCTGGTCTAATTCATCCAGCGCCAGCCACATGGTGCGGATGGCCCTTTTCAGCACGGAGGTATAAACCAGGTCGAATTCATACCCCCCCGCCCGCAAAAGCTGACCGGCGCTGCGGGCTTCTTCCACGCCCTGCACGCTCAAGTCCACATCGGTCCAACCGGTAAATTTGTTTTCTAAATTCCAAACGCTCTGTCCGTGTCGTAACAGGACTAATTTGTACATTTTCTCACCTCATGTTGCCGGCCTGGTAACGGCCGTTTTCTCCACAGAATCATCCACTGCCACCCGCCGCCGCATCAGCATGACTAAAACCCAGTATGTTGCAAATGAAGCGACCAGATGTTTGATGGTATGGCCGCTGATAAAGCCGTTCGTAAATTGATACACGGGAACATCCAGCATCTCAAACGCTTTGGCGACGGCGTAAATGAGGATGACGTTGTAAATTTCGCCCCCTTTGGTGTAGCGGGATTTGAACAAATAGGCGAGCAGGGGAATGGCGATCAGGGGATAAAACTGCACGTCCACGTAAAAACGCAGATCGCCGTGATTGTGCAGTTCGCTCAGATACCAATAAGCAACGCTGCCGACGCCAATAATGACAAGCGGCGTAAGCAGCCGCAGTCCGGCGTCCCGGTCAATGCGCTCCATGATGATGGCGGCAAAGAGGGACATGAATCCGAAAGTCATCGGCAGCCGATCCCAGACGAGGTGGGTGTTGCTGGGCGCCCAGTGGTAGTAGCTGGAGCCGATGCTGGTAACAGCCACCCCAAAGAAGAAGACCCAATACGGCCGTTCCTCCACCAACGCCGCAAAAGAAGGCCAGCCCCCCGTCGCCCGCAGCCGCCATAAAAATAGCAGCCCCATCGCCCCAAACAGCAAAAATGGCGCGTTAGACGTCACATTGAAGAAGTTGGGAATCCCCCAAATCAGCCGTTGGTCGGCAAAATTGTGGTAACTGGGGTCTTGCGCGATGGGCGGCGAGATGAAGGTGAGGATGATGACGGGGATGGTAAGCGCCAACAAAAGGCGCAGCCGCCGGCGCGGCGGCATTCTGTCCGCTTTGGCCTGCACGCGGCGGCTTTCTGTGACCAGTTCCGGGTCGGTAAGGGCGACGGGGATGAGCAGCCACAACGCCCCTAACGACAGTCCGGCCAACACGTCGCTCAATTGGGCCTGAGCCAAATACAAATTGGCAATGGCGATGATGAGCGCCAGAAAAACGGTGACGACACCAACGTTCAGGCGGCTGCGCCACACGCGCTCGCGCTGCCAGGAGTAGGCCAGCCAGCCGTAAACGGCAACGGCCATCACGCTGGGTAAATTGGGGAAGGAGTAATTGGTGAGATGCCATAAATGTTCGGCGGCGGGGGGCAACGGCCGTTTCAGCCACCATTGCAGCCCCCAGCCCAACGATAATGCGCCGAAATAATTGACAAACGTCAACTCCGTCACGGTTCGATGACCGCGCCGCCACTGCCAGACGGCCGTTAGCGCCGCCACCGCCGTCAACACCCGCACATCCCCCAGCCAGGCAATCGCCAACAGCCAGGGCGACGTCTCCTCCGCGCCCAACCGCAGCCACTGCATCGCCAATTGGTCGCGCCAGAACAACTCCGGCTCGCGCTGCACCCAATCATCCAGCAGCGCGCCAACCATCCAACCGCTGGCAACCAGCAGCAGCGCATAAACCGCCAATCGCCAATGCCTGCGCCGGGTTAAACGCCGCCAACCGGCATGGCTTTTCAGTAAAATCCGGCCGATAATGCCGCGCCGGAAACGGCGTTCGCTGTGATACCAATACTGGTTCAACCCCAGCAGCAGCAATCCCAGAAAAATAATAGTGAGCCAAACCCCGCCGGTCTGCCGTACCCAAGCCTCAAGTAATTGCCACATGCTACCCTCCCACTCCTTTTAACAATAAACCGACAATATAGGCCACCCCGGCAGCCAATCCGCCCATCAGCAGCATTTCCAGGCCGCTGCGCAGCGGATTGCGCTCCGTCACCAACACCTTCGCCGCCCCCAACCCAAACAGGGCAGCGGCCGATAGCGCCAACGAAATCAGAAAAGCCGTCCCCGACGCCACCGGCCGCGCCAATCCAATCAAATAAATAACCAGCGGCAGCGAACCAGCAGCCAAAAACGCCGCGAACGTCGCCAGAGAACTCAACAGCGGCTTCTTATCGTCCGGCAGCAGGCCCAGCTCTTCGACCATCATCGTTTTCACCCATAGGTCAGGCTGCTGGCTTTGAATATCAACCAGGCGCTGCGCGTCGGCTTCCGAATAGCCCCGCTGCTGGTAAATTTGCAACATTTCTTCCCGTTCACCGTCGGGGAAATGTTCCACTTCCCACGCTTCGCGCTGCCATTCACGGTCATAATACTCCCGCTCGCTTTTGGCAGAAAGGTAAGCGCCGGTAGCCATGGAAAAACCGTCGGCAAACAAATTCGCCAGCCCCAAAATCAAGACCACATGCGCGCCCAATTCGGCCCCGGCAACGCCGCTGACAACGGCAAAAGTGGTGACAATGCCATCCAACCCGCCGTACACCATGTCGCCTAGATATTGGCTGCCCGCGCCGCCATGCGCTTCAGCCGCCTGGGCAATCGCTTCCGGCGTGTGGGCCTGCGCCGAGGCGTCCAGGTCGCGCCGGGCAAATGCTTTACGGGCTTCTTCCAATCGTCTGGTGATACTCATAAAATCCATCCTTTCGGCTCGTTAATTCGGGGTAGGGGCGTGGCCTTGTGCCCGCCCAGTCGAGGGCGACCACAAGGATCGCCCCTACATTTTGAGAAG
>JANTHP010000316.1 GCA_024762395.1 Anaerolineae bacterium
GCCGGTATCGTTAAGCGAGCCATTGCCAAAGCGCAGCAAAACGAGCCGCTTAATCCCTCCGATATTTTAGATACCCGTTATACAGTAGAAGGCGCGGCTGGCGACGAAGAATGGCCGAACTTTCAATTAGACGGTCTCGGTGCCTGGTTATGGGCGTTGGGGAACCATCAGCAATTGAGTGAACGGCCATTACCGGCGGAGTGGCTTCAGGCTGCCAGTCTGGTAGCGAATTATTTAGCTGTTTTGTGGCAACGGCCGTGCTACGATTGCTGGGAAGAGTTTCCCGATAAGGTGCATCTGTACACAGTTGCCTCAATTTATGCAGGACTTCAAGCCCATACTTCCCTGAGTGGCGCGGATCATGAAAGCGTCTTGGAAACGATAAAGGAATTTCTCTACGAGGGAGGAGTTAGCCAGGGACATTTCGTGAAATATGTGGGATCGGAACAAGTGGATGCCAGCTTGTTAGGGCTGGCAACGCCTTACCGCGTCGTGCGTCCGAATCATCCGTTAATGCGCGCCACAGTCGCTCAAATCGAGGCCGTGCTGCGCTGGGATGGCGGCGTTCACCGATATCCGGACGATACGTATTACGGCGGTGGCGCATGGCTGCTTTTGACTGCCTGGCTCGGCTGGTATTACACGCAAATAGGCGCATACGAAAAGGCGGCAGCGGCTAAAAAATGGGTGGAAGATCAGGCGGATGAGCGAGGCAATCTACCGGAACAGACGCCGGCTGCACTAAACGATCCCGCTTACTATGAACCGTGGTGCGAACGCTGGGGGGAAATTGCCTCGCCCCTGTTGTGGTCCCATGCTCAGTACATCATTCTGTCTGTCGCCATGCAGTCACAATCATAAACGATTTGACATGGTTCAAAAATGAGCGCAGCATCTTTACAATTTGCAGCGCAATCCCCACAAAATAGTAGCGTTATTTTTACCAATCAACTTGGCAAATGCCATTCCGAACGCAGTCTTCGGAGTGAGGAATCTTGATATGGCGCATTTTGAAAGATTCCTCGGAAGACCTGCTAAGAAACAACAACGTTTTCCTCGAGGCGAGGCTGCTAAGAAACCCATGTCATTTCGACGAGTCTTCGAGGAGAAATTCCTACGGTCTGCAAAGGCGCAAAGATTCCTCAGAGGACTTCGGAATGACATTTGCAACGAGAGTTTCTTTTCTCATAGAACGGTGTCGCCGCGCTGTGGATTTCTCGGAATGACAATTGGATTTACGCGACATAAATTTGTGGCTCTCTGGGATTTCCCGTGACAAACTTATGTTCTGTGCCAGATGTGGCATTTAACAAAGCCAATACCGCATATCTGGGGACGAAATTTGCGCTATCGCCAACTTTCACGGGAAATCCTGAAGAGCCAAATTTGGGTATTTTTGCATATCCCCCCAAAATCCCGCATTTCAGATAGAAGAAATTCGTGATTGAACAACTACTCTTCAGCGTTATTGCTTGTCTTCAGATACCGGTAAACGCTGGCCTTAGAAATACCGTAATCTTTCATCAACGTTTTGATGAGAACGCCCTCTTTCCGTCGGTTCTGTAGTTCCGCAGCCTGTTCCAGATTTAGCTTCTTTTTCTTGCCAAACCTAACGCCTCTCTCTTTCGCTTTTTGAATCCCATCCATCTGTCGTTCGGCTCGTAGCTCTGTTTCAAACTGGGCAATCGCGCCCAACATATTGGACTAGCGGGGGCATTTGAACAGAATGTTACGGTTTCAAACCCCAAATCACTGTCAAAACCGTAACATCCTGCATAAAAATCCCCTAAAGATCATCAATGAAGTAAGTCCCGTTTGGCAATACATGCTTGTATGGCAAGAGAGAAATGTGGGATAACGTGTCATCATCGATTTCCTCTCCCTGTTGCCTGAGGCTCGCTACGATCTTCTCGATTTTGATCGTGTTCCAATAAAGTATCGCGTTGGAGACAAGGCTCAAGGAGCTTGCTTTATTCATGATCTCTTCGTAATCACCCTTTGTGAATTCGCCTTGATTCGCGAAGAAAACCCAACGGGGTAACTTATGACGATATTCCCCCTTATTGAGTTGACGCTGCACCATTCTACGTAGCTGCGGGTCAGTCAGGTAACGAAGAATATACTGCGTCTTGATAATCCGCCCCAAATGGGTGAATGCTTTGGATAAGCGATCGGAAGGGTAGCTGTTAATCAGCCGTTGCACGACCACATGTGCCGGAACCGTTCGGTGCAGCAATGAAAGAACCACGCGAAGCATAGCTGCCCATTGCTCAACGACGATATCGATATTGGCACTCTTGTTCAGGAGTGGAGTAAACACACCATAGTCAACATCCTTGTTGATTCGATACAGTTGTTGGTCTTTGAGGTCTCGGATACGAGGCATGAATTCATAGCCCAGCAAGTAGCAAAGTGCGAAAATGATCTCTGTATAGCCACCTGTATCCGTTGTGTGTTTACGCGGTTTGAGAATCGTGTTGTTCTCGAGAAGACCATCAAGAACGTAGAGTGCCTCACGCGGACTGCATGAAATTACTTGGGTGCTAAAAACGGAATATTGATCGGAGACATGTGTGTAAATCCCAATCGCTTTTTGGTAGTAACCGTAATAGCGTGGGTAATAAGAAGCCAGGAGGCTGCTGGCACGAATACCAAATCGTTGGGCATCAGAGGAGGAGATTTCACCGGTGCCATAGATTGAACTGAAAGGTAGTTGATGATGGCGGTTAACAAGCTCGCCACTAGCACCCTTGGTCGTTTCCTCTCGGATATAATAATGGAGAACATGGCGTAACATATCGACAGAAACGCCTTTCACACTGGCACTCATAGCAACAACGCCTAGATTGGTTGCTTGAGAAATAATCGCAGCCAGCAATGTTTTGTAAAACTGTTTCGGTTGAGCATTATGTCGCTGGATTGGTGTGAAATGTTTAGTGAAGCCAGTGAGTTGATCAACTTCCATGAGCAATTGTTCGATCCGGATGGTCGGCATGTTGGCATCAATCGCCTTCTGGAGTTTGGTCAGCTTATCCGGCCGGGGCAATTTGTCATCTCGTTTCAGCTTGAGTTTTGTGTTCTGGATTTGGGCAAAGCCATCCGTGTCGAATTTTTCTTTGGCTGTGTTGACACCATCTTCAAAGTGTTGTGTCAGGGTTTCTTTTACATCTTCCTCCTCTGGTAGCTGTAATTCAGTCGAAGCGGATGATTCCAACGCTTGCCAGGCTGTATCACTCAACATGAGGTTCCAAAATGACACATGCTGTTTGCTTTGGGGCAGGTAAAGGTCACCAGAGCGAAGCGCATCTTTGATCGCAAATCCCAATCCCATCTCCCAAACATTGCGGTTGATATTGCCGGCATCATCATGCAAACCCCGACGCAATTCTTTGGGAACAAAAGCCGCTGGTGTATCACGAGGCAGCTTCTTTAATTCATTGGCATCCAATTGACGGACAAGTTGAATGCTTCTAATCAGTTGGGCGCTGCCGTGTTCGGCGGCAAAAGGGAGGTGCAGAAAATCAGCAAAATATTTACGTAGACTGGGATACCGATTCATCAGGATATTCCCATAGCCGCGTTCTTCTAATGACTTGAATGTACGTAACGTATCGAGAGAAGTACGCAGTTCTGCTTCATTTACCTGTTGCCAGAGATTGGATTTCAGAAGCGGCTCATCTTCTGGCCAATCTAACAGCATATCTGTTGTTTTCAGGACAATATCGACGGCTCGTTTTTGGCGTTTGCGCAAAGCTCGATGCTGTTTTTCATATTTGTTTTTGGACTCCCGTGCGATTTTTGTCATATATTGATCATGCATTTCGACCAGATAATCCAAAAGGTTTTTGCGGGTTTCCAACAGGAAACAGATCATCATGGCGTATTGCTTATGCTTATGAAAACGCTTCATCTCTTTTGCATTGTACTTTTTGGTTAGCCGGAACAAGTAATCCTGGAATGCCGGTTCAGCCAATTGGGTGGCAACATCATCAATGCCAGTTGCCATTAAGGCTTGATACCGTTGTAGATAAGCGCGCAAGGATGATATTTTGGCTTCTGGCGGATATGCCTTCAATTGAGAAAAGGTTGCTTGCCGTTCACCCTCAGATGCCGTCAGTAACTGGTCAATCGCTTTTCGTAAATCGGTGGAGAGCCGATGATAAATAGACTCAAACAATTGCTCGTGAACACGGGAACATATGTGAATAACCAGCCGCTCCAGCACTGTCGTGCCGGGCATGAGGATCCGGTGATTCAACAAATATCCTTCCGCCTGCTGAAAGATGTCATTGGGCAATACACCTTGTTGGGCTTTTTCTTCCAGCCAGCTTTCTAACTGTTGTTGAACAGGGTCACTGAATCTCTGAAATCCCAAATGAGCCAAAATATGTTTCTGATAATCGGCAACTGTGGCTCTTCTCTTGGGAACCCGCACTGTCAGTGCCGGTGGTAAATCTAACTGGGTGTTCAAATATGAAAGGATACGTGGTGATAGGTCATTCACCGGATTCAGGAAACGGCCGTATAGACGGACAGCGCATAGCTGGATAGCAATGAAAAGCCGATATTCTTTCCGATACTTGCGGCGTTGAATGATCTCTGCCAGGTCATCGGCTAACAATGTCCAGTCCCTGACCATTTCCTCATCAGAAAATTCTTCTGGTAAAGTGATTGGTTGGTAGCGTTTTTTGTTGGACAGGAACTTCTCTTTGGCAGTCATGGGAATAACCAATTAACCTGAATTACAGGCATAGAAAACGATCGTTATTGATGTTATAATAATCTCATGATAACCTATTATATCTTTGCCCTAATTATGTACCAATTACGGGGAAAACGAGGTTATTTTGAGATTATGAAAACCATCGCGTATATTCGCGCTTCCACAATGACTCAAGATGTCAAAAACCAACGGCATGAGATTTTAGAGTTTGCTCACCGTGAAGAGATGCAGATTGATGCCTTTATTGAGGTTACAAGCTCCTCCAGACAAAGTAGCCGACAACGCCGCATTGAAGAATTGCAGGAACAATTGAAACCTGGGGACAGACTGTTCGTCACCGAACTCAGTCGGTTGGGTCGTAGTACAGGCGAAGTCATTCTCCTTATTAACCAACTCGTTGCTTATGGCGTTGCCGTATTCATCATTAAGCAGAAACTGCGTCTGGGTGAAGACTCACAGGACATTACCTCAAAAATTATGGTTACTTTTTTAGCGCTGTTTGCGGAAATTGAACGAGACTTTATTTCGATCCGGACAAAAGAGGCATTGGCAACGAGAAAAGCACAAGGTGTTACCTTGGGAAAGCCCAAAGGTACAATTCAATCGAGCATGTACGACAAAGATAAGGAACGGATTCAAGAACTGCTATTGTTAGGCATTCCTCAAACCCGAATTGTTGCGGCTCATTTGGGATATGGTACGCCAAAAAGTCTCAGTTACTACATTCGGACGAGGGGTTTACGCAAAAAAACTGGCAAATCGTAGCATATCGACCGTGTTTTACAGGTTGAAACCGTAACATTCTGTTTAAATGCCCCCGCTAGTCC
>JANTHP010000317.1 GCA_024762395.1 Anaerolineae bacterium
CAGGGCGAAGCCGCATCCGAGCGCGTTCGCACGCTCAACAATGCCTACAAGCGCTTGTTGAAACTGCTGGAATCCGTCGGCCCGGTAGAAAAAGCGGCGCTGGTTCATACCCATTCACTAGAGCGCGCTGAGTCGCTGCGGCAGTTAGCGGCGCATCTGCTGCCAGATGGCCACATTCCCTCAGTGGACATTACGCCCGTCTTGGGCGCGCATCTGGGGCCGAACGCCGTTGGCTTTGTCTGTATTTCAGTGCGCCAGGTAAATAACCATGAAAACAGAATCCATCCGTAAATGGCATGTCGCCCACTGGCCGGCTTTGGCATGGCTGGAAACAATCGTCAAACTAATCGCTCTGATCATCGGTATCAATGAGGGAGCGAAGGCGCTCTCCGCCGCCAACCTCGCTTTCCCCACTGAATTAGCGTTGGTTCAGTTCATTATCCTCATCATTCTCTCTCTGGGATTGGTTACGGCCGTCTTCGACCGCATTGCCGACCGCGAAATAATCGCCATGATCTTTGTAGTCGTGAACAATCTAGGGCATTGGGGGATGGTTTTGGGATTAGCCGCTGCCTCGGAGCAATTGCTGTGGTTTGCCGGATTGATGCTTCTGGGCGATTTGGTCAAGATTTGGTTCATTCGCGTTCACAATTTCACTGTGCGCGACGTTTCACCAAAGATTTTATATGCGTTGACGCTATTTTATGTGGGCGGCTACACACTACTTATGTTGTTGGAATGGATGAGGTAAAAAATGAAATTAGCTAAATTGATTGCGTTGTTAGGTGTTTTAGCGATGGGGGCCATTCTCGTCTATGCCTTTACCGTAGGCGACTTTGCCGCTGAAGGCAGCCGACTAACTTCGATGCCCTGGGGCATTGTCTCGTTGGTTGATTTGTACGTGGGCTTCACTCTGTTTTCGTTGTGGATTGCTTACCGCGAACCGAATTGGTGGCGGGCGGCTATCTGGATTATCTTGATGATGGTATTGGGATTCTTTACAGGCAGTCTATATACCCTTATTGCGCTGTACCAGAGTGATGGCGATTGGGAGCGGTTTTGGCACGGCCGTTCCCGCACCAGTTAACACATCAACGGCCGTTCCGCCTGACCAACCACTTTTCCACCTCAATCGCCACAAATGTCAAACTGCCCAATCCCAACGTGACGAGCAGTTGACCTGCCGTCAGCGGCGTGACGCCGAAGAACTGTTCCAGGCCGGGCAGGTACACGGCCATCAACTGCAAACCCAAAACCAGCAGCGCCATCACCAGTAAGGTCGGGTTGGAAAGCAGTCCCTGTGTCAACAGCGAGGAGTGTGACGAGCGCGAGGCCAGCGCCTGTCCAATCTGGGCAAAAGCCAGCGTGGTGAACAACATCGTCTGCCAGGTGGCGTCGGCCGGATTAGCCGGATCAAAAGTGAAATAGCCCAACAGCAGACCGATGACGCCAATAAAGGCTCCTACCCAAAGCACGTGAACGCCCAATCCTTCGCTGAACAGGCTGGCCTGCGGCGAACGCGGCGGCCGTTTCATCGTCCCCTTTTCCGCCGGTTCCAGTCCCAACCCTAACCCCAACAGGCCGTCGGTGAGCAGGTTGAGCCACAGAAGCTGCAAGGGCAGCAGGGCTACGGCCGTTCCCCACAACGGCGCAAACAGCATCACAATCACCTTGCCAATGTTGCCGGCAATCGAAAACTTGACAAAGCGCCGGATATTGTCGTAGATGGTGCGGCCCTCGGAAACGGCCGTCACAATCGTGGCAAAATTATCATCCAGCAGCACCATCTCCGACGCTTCCTTAGCCACGTCGGTGCCGGTAATGCCCATAGCAATGCCGATATCGGCTTTCTTCAGGGCTGGCGAATCATTGACACCATCGCCAGTCATCGCCGCCACGTGCCCCTTGTTTTGCAGCGCTTCCACAATGCGCAGTTTGTGCTCCGGCGTCACACGGGCAAAGACGGAGACCTCTTCAGCGGCGGTTTCCAATTCTTCCGGCGTCATTTGATTGAGATTGGCCCCGGTCTTAACACGGCCGTCCCGCGAAATACCCAAATCATAAGCGATAAAGCGGGCTGTTAACGGATGGTCGCCGGTAATCATGATGGGCCGGATGCCCGCCGCTAACGCCGTCTGCACTGCTTCCTTCACCTCCGAGCGTGGCGGATCAATCATCCCCAACAGCCCTAAAAAGATAAGGTTTTGCTCCAAATCGGCCACATGGCCGTTGGCCGGCGCCGCATTTAGCCATTTCCAGGCCACCCCCAGCACCCGCATCCCATTTTGAGCCATCTGATCATTGGCCACCTGAATGCGGTCGCGCCAGGAATCATCCAGAGATTGGATACGGCCGTCCACCCACACCTGATCGCAAATCTCCAACAACCCATCTACCGCCCCCTTCGTCAAAGCTACGAAATCGGTTGCGCTTTCTGCCAATGATCCGGTCAACAGCGGCAGATGCGTCCTGTCAGATGGCAGTTGATGCACCGTCGTCATACGCTTGCGGTCAGACTCAAAGGGCAGTTCAGCCACACGGGGCAGCGCCGCCTTCAAATCAGCCAATGCCAGATTAGCCTGCCTGGCCGCCACCAGCAGCGCCCCCTCCGTAGGATCGCCAACAGCCTTGTAACGGCCCGTTTCCGGATCGGGCTGGAGCGACGCATCATTGCACAGCGCTCCCACCGTCAGCGCCAGGCTGACGGCAGGCGGCTGGCGCGACAAAAATTCCGTGTCGTCTACCTGCAAAATGGGGGCCGGATGACTGGTCCCGACCAACTCCAGGCTGTGCCCGGCCACATCAATGATGGTGACAGTCATCCGGTTTTCGGTCAGCGTGCCCGTTTTGTCAGTGCAGATGACGGTAACGGAACCAAGGGTTTCCACGGCCGGCAGCTTGCGCACCAATGCCCGGCGGCGCAGCATCCTTTGCGCGCCAAAGGCCAGGGTGATAGTAACCACAGCAGGCAATCCTTCGGGAACCACCGCGACGGCGACGGATACGGCCGTTAGAAACATCTCCGTCCAACTTTCCCCCCGCAGCACCCCAATCAGCATCACAATGGCAGCGGCGATGACGCCCAGGATGGCTAACTGCTTGCCCACCTGATCCAGCCGCCGCTGCAAGGGGGTCTGGCTGTCACTCACGCCTTGAATCAAGGTGGCAATTTTACCCAGTTCGGTTGCCATGCCCGTTTGTACGACGATGCCGGTTCCACGCCCGTAGGTGACGACAGTACCCATATAAGCCATATTGCGCCGGTCGCCGAGGGGGATGTCGGGGCGATCAATGAGACCGGTTTCCTTTTCCACCGGCACCGATTCCCCGGTCAGCGCCGCTTCCTGCACACGCAAATTGACGCTTTCCACCAGCCGTAAATCGGCCGGGATCATGTTACCTGCTTCCAGCAGCACCACATCACCTGGAACCAGCTCCCGTGCCGACAATTCCAGCAGTTTGCCGCCGCGTCGCACACGCACCGATGGCACGGATAATTTTTTGAGCGCGGCCATTGCCTGTTCGGCCCGGTACTCTTGTACAAAACCCAGCAGAGCAAACAGGATGACAATGGCGGCGATAGCGGCCGTTTCCGTCGCTTTGCCCAACAGGCCAGAAATGACAGCCGCGGCAATCAGGATCAGCACCATCGTGCTGCTGACCTGCTCCCACAGAATACGGGCCGGATGTTTGCCACCCCGTTCATCAAGTTCATTAGGCCCAATCTGCGCCAGCCGCGATTGAACGGCCGTTTCGCTCAACCCCTGTTCAATTGTTGTCTCTAATCCGACCAACAGCGCCGGAATCTCTTTCTGATGCCAATTTTCCATATGTCATGCTTTCTTTGTTGATAATAAAATGACCGAACCGATAATACCAGACAAAAGAGATGCGGCCAGAATTCCAATTTTGGCATTGTCGAGATAAGCGCTGCCAGGAAAAGCCAGATTGGCGATAAACAAAGCCATCGTGAAGCCGATACCAGCCAAAAACCCGCCGCCAATCAAATGTCTCATACTCAAACCGTCCGGCATCTTAGCCAGATTAAAGCGCAATGCCAGCCAGGCAAAGCCCACAATGCCAAACGGCTTGCCAACAACCAAGCCGACAATGACGCCCAGCGCCATCGAACTAGATAATGAGCCAAGCAAATCATTGCCGCCCAACACAACCCCCGCATTGGCCAACGCAAAAATGGGCATGATGGCATAAATAACCCACGGATGTAGGCCATGCTCTAATCGCTGCAAAGGGGATTCGACGCTCTCGCTGGCCAGTTCCAAGAGCCGGGCCGCCGACTGTTTACTCGCCTCTGATAGTTCGCTGTCATCACAGCAAGCCTCTTCATAAGCCCGGAGCGCCATTTTGCTTTGGCGCAGAAAGCTATCAACGTCCACTTTGGCGCGAGCCGGGATACTCATGGCTGCCAAAACGCCGGCAATGGTGGCGTGAACCCCAGAATAGAGCAGAGCCAGCCACAACCCAACGCCCAGCAAGCCATACGGCCAGGTTCGCGTCACATGCGCCCGGTTCATCATAATCATGAGGACGAAGATAACAGCGCCAATGATCAGGCTGCTCCAGGCGATTTCGGCGGTGTAGAAAAGAGCGATAACCAATACCGCGCCAATATCGTCTACGATGGCTAATGCCGTTACAAAAATTTTCAGCGGCAGCGGGGCGCGCGACCCTAACAAAGCCAAAACCCCCAAGGCAAAGGCGATGTCGGTAGCCATGGGTACGCCCCATCCACCAATGCTTTCTTGTCCCAGGTTAAGGGCGGCGTATAACAACGCCGGCACAATCATACCGCCCAGGGCGGCGGCCAGCGGCAAAGCAGCCCGTTGGGGAGACGCCAAATCGCCAGCGATGATTTCGCGTTTGATTTCCAGACCAACAACAAAGAAAAATATGGCCATCAAACCATCGTTAATCCAAAGGATAAGGGGCTTGGACAACTGCCAACTGCCAAAACCGAAGGTGAGTTTGGTCTCCCAAATGGCTAAGAAGGCGTCTGCTTGCGACGAGTTGGCCAGGATCAAAGCGGCCAGGGTCATTACGATGAGGACAATGCCTCCAGAGGCTTCCAGGCGGAAAAATTCCTGGAAAATTGAGGTGATGCCATTAATTGGCGACTTGGGCAAAATGTTCTTGATTTGGGTTGAATTTATCATGTCGGTCGGGTTTCTTTTCTCTAGATTGCTAGAACGATTAAAAAAAAGCGAATTTCGCAGATTATATCAAATCGAGCGTGCCGGTGACACCATCCTGATACGCTTCAAGAATTTTGGCGCTCACCTTCTCTGGTGAAACAGCGTCTTTGGGTAACCGCTGCGGCACTTTGCCCCAAAATGACGTGGCGCCGTCGCCCAACGTGCGCTAGCATTATCGCAGCGCCCAAATTCATCTTTCAAGGGAGACAACATGGGCACAGCCCACCACGAATGAATGAAAATCCACAGATTGCGCAGATGGCGCAGATTTAATCTGTGTAATCGGCGTAATCTGC
>JANTHP010000318.1 GCA_024762395.1 Anaerolineae bacterium
CAGATTACGCCGATTACACAGATTAAATCTGCGCCATCTGCGCAATCTGTGGATTTTCATTCATTCGTGGTGGGCTGTGCCCATGTTGTCTCCTCTGAAAATGGGACACGGATTAACACGGATGAACGTAGATAAGAACGGTGGTTTTATGAAATTGCGATTGTTTTTATTTGTATTACTTATCCCATTATTTGGTTTGTTGCTGATGACGCACCTGTTTGGGATGGCGGCGGTTGGCGCAGAGAGGGGGGAGACGGCCGTTGCTGCCACTACCGCTGCCTTCACCCAGCCCGCCTACGGCGTTAATTTCATCAGTTGGGCGCGCAGCGCGCCGGTTAGCGAAACCCGCTACCAAAACGCCCTCTCCACCGGGACCGGTTGGAACCGCTGGCCGATGTACTGGGACGACATCGAGCAAACCCCGCAAACGCCCGGTGATTTTCATTGGGCATATCAAGATGTAACCGTCATTGCCGACATCGCGCACGGGTTACAAATCAACGCTATTTTGTTGGGAACGCCCCCGTTTTACACCACCGGTCCGATTGCCAATACCAACGCTGCCCGCCCGTCCGGCCCGCTTTCATTGGCCGCGCCCAACACAGCGACGCCGCAGGGCTTGTATGAGTCGGTTTTCAGCGACGGCAGCGACATCCCCGGCGAGGGCAAGACCATCAATGATGCCAATAAATGGGCGCGGTTTGTGTTTACGGCCGTTTCCCGTTACATGCCCGGCGGCGCAATCGCTCAGCAAGAAGGCTGGCCGGACGGCGTTGGCGTTACCCATTGGGAGATGTGGAATGAGCCGGATTTGAGCAGCTTTTGGGATGGAACCGTTGAAGATTATGCTCGTTTGCTCAAAGTCGGTTATCTGGCAGCCAAACAAGCCGACGAAAATGCTCAAATCATCTTTGGCGGCTTGGCCAATGTCACCGAGAATGCCGAGTATTATCAGGCGGTGATGGATGTGTTTGTTAGCGATGACAATGCGGCGGCCTATGGCTATTATCACGATATTTTTGCCACGCATAATTATCATTACGCCAAAATGTCATGGCAGTACGTTTTCCGCGCCTGGCAGGTAATGGATGGGTTGGGGATTGATAAACCTATCTGGCTCAATGAATCCGGTGTGCCGGTGTGGGATGATTACCCCGGCCCTATTTGTGAACCGGACAGCTTGTACCGCGCCACGATGAGCGAGCAGGCGGATTTTATTGTTCAGAGCGCTCTTTATGCCACGTATGGCGGGGCCGATATGCTGTTTTTCTTCCAATTGTATGATGATTGCGGCAATATCCCTGGCGACCATGAATGGTATCCGCCGGAAAGCTGTTCGCCGGATGTGGTTGAGCCGGGTGGAGATGCGTTCGGTCTGTTCCGCAATCCGGCTGACCCGGCAAATTATTGCTATACCCATCATCCTAACCCGGAAACGCCGCGCCCCGGTTATGACGCTTACCGGCTGCTGACGACGTATTTTGTGGATGTGGAACCGATGTGGTGGATACGGCCGTATGGCTCAACCCCTTACAACGGTCGTCAAGAATGGATAGCCTTCTACAAACCGGCCACAGGCGAACGGGTGTGGGGGATGTTTGCGCGGTATGGGACGGAGGAAACGGCCGTCATCACCACAACCAACGCCGCCGGAACCGGAACGCTCATCACCCCGGACGGCGTCACCCAAACCATTACAGCCACGAACGGTGTGTTTACCCTCACTTTACCGGCTGCTACCAACCAAAACAACCCGTTTAACGACGAAGAGTATGATATTGGCGGACGGCCGTACCTTCTCATTGAACCCGATACCCTCCCGCCGGATATGACGATTGACGCGCCGGTAACGGCCGTTACCGACATTCCCGTTACATGGAACGGCAGCGACCTGGGCAGCGCCATGCAGGATTATGATGTAACGGTTTCAATTGATGGCGGCCCGGCAGCGCCCTGGTTGACGGAAACCATTTCTACAACGGCCGTTTATTCGGGCCAACCGGGCCATATCTACGTCTTCACCGTTTATGGACGGGACAGAGCAGGCAATGTGAGCGGGGGAACGGCCGTGACCACCATCACCGTCGAACTAACCGAACACATCTATTTGCCGGCTATCCAAAGATAACCTACAGCGCCGCGTCCTGCTTTTACCGTATCATTACCGAGGTGCAATATGAAACCGATTCTCCGCGAATTCCCTTACAGCTTTGAAACCAAACGCCTGACCATACGCGGCCCTTTACCCGGAGACGGCGCGGAATTGTATACGGCCGTTGCCGAATCTCAGGAAGCGCTCAAGCCCTGGCTGCCCTGGGCCGTCAATATCCCCGACGCTGAAGCATACGAAGCGCGCGTGCGCGAAGGCCGGCTAAAATTCCTCTCCCGCGACGATTTATGGCTCATGCTTCTGCTCAAAGAAACCAACACCATCATCGGCGGCAGCGGGCTGCATCGGATAGATTGGGACGTGCCCAAATTCGAGATTGGATACTGGGTGCGAACCGGCTATGCCGGGCGAGGGTACATCACCGAGGCTGTGGAAGGCATAACCAACTTTGCCTTCGATATGTTGGGGGCAAAGCGCGTAGAGATAAGATGCGACGCCAAAAACATCCGCAGTGCGGCCGTTCCTCAACGGTTGGGCTATAAATTGGAAGGCATCCTGCGCTGCGACGACCGCCATCATCTCACTAACGAACTGCGCGACACAATGGTTTTCAGCAAAGTTAGTCGAGATTAGGTTAGGCTGTTATAATCCCCCGGCTTACAAATCAAACGCGAAACATAAAACGTAAAACGTAATGAATACCTGATTACGCTTTACGTTTTACGTTTTAGGACTAGGGAAATGGATAATAGAGACTATTTTTGGTTGGTAGTGATCATCATCATACTGGCCGCGGCAGGATGGGTGGTGCAAAGCCCGAAATACCCCATTGTGCGCGGCCTCGATTTGCAAGGCGGGCTGCAAGTGCTGCTGGAAGCCGATTTGCCGTCCGATCAGGCCGTGACGCCCGAACAGATGGACACGGCCCGGCAAATCATTGATCAGCGCGTTAATGCGCTGGGGGTGGCTGAACCGTTGGTTGTGACAGAAGGGGAACGCCGGATTCTAGTAGAACTGCCCGGCATAAACAACCCCGATGAAGCGATTTCGCTCATTCAGGAAACGGCGCTGCTGGAATTTATTGATACAGGCAGCCAACCGCTGCCAGAGGGAATGTGCGTTCGCACCTCATCCCATGAAGGCCCGGTACGCTGCGAATTGGAATCGGGAAAGACCATTACCGACACCATCGCATCCCCCGCGCCCACATTTGAAACTGTCATGACCGGGGCCAGCCTGCGCACGGCTGAATCCCAACGCGACCAACTGGGCAACTACTCCGTCAGCTTCGAGTTGTACCCTGATGAGGCTGACTTTTTTGCCGATTACACCCGCAATCATCAAGGGCAGTTTCTAACCATCGTGTTGGACAACCAGGTTATTTCCAGCCCGCGCATCAATTCGGCCATCGAAGGCGGTAGAGGGTCTATTACCGGCCAATTTACCCTGGAAGAAGCGCGAAAATTGGCGCTGCAACTGCGCTTTGGCAGCTTACCCGTTCCCTTGCGGATTGAAAGTACGCGCCAGATTGGCGCTACGTTGGGTGAAATTTCCATTTCGTCCAGCATTCGCGCCGGGGTGATTGGGTTTGCCGTTGTCTTGCTGTTCATGCTTGTCTACTATCGCTTACCCGGATTTTTGGCTGATGTGGCTTTAATCGGGTACGCCTTGCTTAATATGGCCTTTTTCATGCTCATTCCAATTACGCTGACGCTGCCGGCCATTACCGGATTTTTGATTTCGGCGGGGATGGCGGTGGACGCCAATATTTTGGTGTTTGAGCGGATGAAGGAGGAGCTGCGCCGGGGCAGCTCGCTGCGCGAAGCGATTTTGACCGGTTTTGACCGCGCCTGGACGTCTATCCGCGATTCGAATATCGCTACGTTGGTGATTAGCTTTATTTTGTGGATTTTTGGCCGTAATTTTGGGGCCAGTACGGTGCAGGGCTTTGCTTATACGCTGGCGATTGGGGTGCTGATTAGTATGTTTACGGCCGTTTTCGTCACCCGCACGTTTGTCCGCATCTTTATGGGGCGTTCCAGCGCTAAACTGCAAAAAATGAAATGGTTATTGGGTGTGTGATATGTTTAATTTAGTACAAGGTCGTCGTAAATACTTCGCATTCTCCGGCATTTTGATTGGGCTGGGGATTGCGGCTATGATTTATTCATTCATTACCACGGGAGCGGCGTTCCCGTTGGGCGTGGATTTTCGTGGTGGGACGCGGTTTGAGATTCAATTTGAGCAGCCTGTCGAGGAGAAGGCGATTGAAGACGTTTTTGCCCAATTTGATTTGACGCATAACTCAATCATTGCCTTGCGGGGAGAATCGCTGGAAAATGCGTGGCAAATCCGCACTAAATTTGTTACGCCGGAGCAGGCGCAAGAGATTACGGATGCGTTGGAACGCGAGCTTTCTCCGCTTAAACCGGATACGACATCGGTGCAGAGTGTCAGCCCGTCGGTGGGGGGCGAGGTGACGAATGCTGCATTTACGGCTATTTTGGTGGCCGCTGTTGTCATTTTGGTTTATATCATGTTGGCGTTCCGCCAGGTTCCCAATTCTTTCCGGTACGGGGCCAGTGCAGTGGCGGCGATGATTCATGATTTGTTTGTTATTTTTGGCTTTGCGGCGTTGATGGGGATGCTGCGGGGGTGGGAGGTGGATGCTTTGTTTCTAACGGCCGTCCTCACCGTCGCCGGCTTTAGTTTGCAAGATACGATTGTGGTCTTTGACCGCATCCGCGAAAATATCGTCAAACGGCCGTTTGAAAAATACGAAACCGTCGTCAACCGCTCCATCCTGGAAACCATTCATCGTTCGTTGGCCACACAGCTAAACGCCATGTTCGTCATGGTCGCCATTTTGCTCTTTGGCGGCGCCTCCATCAAGCCGTTTATCGCTGTTTTGTTTGTCGGCATGTTGAGCGGGACGTACAGTTCCATTTTCACGGCCGTTCCCCTCCTCGTTTCCTGGGAAAAGGGTGAAATTCCGTTTGTGAAAGGGTGAAAATGAAGGATGAAGGATGAAGGCTGAAGGCTGAAGGCTGAAATGCTGAACCAAAAATGGCTGTGGTTGGTTTTGGCGATTGTGATTGTTGGCTGCGGTCGTTCGGCGGTAACAGCGACGCCGTCACGGCCGTCCGCGCCGCCAGCCGCCCAACCGACGATTGGTTCGTTGCCGCCGACGTTTACGCCGCCGGCAACGGCCGTTCCCCGACCCACCGAAACAGTACGCCCCACGCCGACAACGGCCGTTACCGCCACCGCCATTGATTTTGACAAAACGGCCGTACAACTGCACTATGTCATCCCCGCCATTGGCCTGGATCGCAGCTTGCGCGGCAACATCTCCGGCCAAATCGCCCTTGTTGACCACAC
>JANTHP010000319.1 GCA_024762395.1 Anaerolineae bacterium
GAACGATGACGGATGAGAAGAAGAAAATGATGCCTAACCCCGTGAACCAGCCAATGCAAGGGACTATCCACCAAATCATCAGCCCAATGCTTAGAAGCCCCGCGTACAATAACGCCCCAATCAACGAAAGCCATGAATTGCCGATTTTGCGGTACGCTTCCATCAAACTCAATTTTTGCCCCAGGTAATAATCGGCAATGGCGCGGGTGAGCGCGGCCGTAGCCAGCCCCTGTACCAGGACAAAACTGGCGATACCAACTGCAAAAATGCCTATACCGCCTAACAAACTGCTGTTGATGACAGAGGTCGGGTCAGACGGGGAGGCCCCAAATTCGCTAATCCGGTTGAATGCGGAACCAAATGTGACGATGGTTACTAACCATTGCAAGATGGTCAGCGGGATTTGTACCAGCGCCACAATGCCGACAAAGGTCAAGAAATTGCGGCGATAAATCCGAATAACCTGGTCAAGCAGCTCGCCCAGGCTTAACGGGCGCAGTTTGGGTAACGGGGTTGCTGTCATAATGATCCTCCTCCTCTATAAACGTAGAACGATTTGGTAAATCGTTCGCCCGATTTACCAAACCGGGCTGCGATTTTCACCTATAGAATCTTATCGGAAACGATTATGGGGGGCAATAGAAAGAGGTTGAGCCGGGGAACCCGTTTCTAATTGTCGTTGGCCGTTCGCTGCGGTTTGTTCACAAGCCAGATATACGCAATCGCTGTTTGCCAGGATAAAACGCTGCCTTGCATTTGGCGGCGATAGAGACGCGAGACCTGACCCAGTTCCTCTTCGGTCACGCCCGCCGCTTGTAGACGTTGGGCGTAGCTGGGTTTAATCTGGTAAACAGCGCCGTCCGGGAACCAGCGCGCCAGATGGACGGCCGTGATGCGCCGCTGTTCTGTTTGTTTTTCGACCGTCAGTTGCGCGTCCAGCCCCGCCGCTTGTAAGGCCGCCGCCAAATCATTCTCATCCCAATTCACCAGCGGATCCGTTTCGTCATGGTAAATCGCTTCCTCGGCGGTGGCGACTTTGGCGCGGAGGGCGTCGTCGGGCCATTCGACCAGATTGTAGAGGCGCTGGGCGTAGCGGGGGATGGATTGGATGAGGGTGAGACGGGAACCGGAGGGAGCTAACCAACGGGCTAAATTGCCAATTGTGGATTGTGAATTGTGAATTGTGAATTGTGAATTGAAGAGGTTACGGCCGAGGATGCGGTCGAATTTCAGGTCGGATTCATCCCGGAGGGCGAGCAGGGTTTCCAGTTCGTTGATGGAGCCGATGAGGATAGACGGCCGTTCCACCCCCGCCAACCTCTCCGCCTGCTGCCGTAACGCCTCCCCCGTCTCCACATCCGCCGCCAACGCCCACACGCCCCCCTCCGGCGCGCGCCGCACCGCCTCCCACGTCAGCAGCCCGCTGCCCGCATTCACATCCAACACCAAATGATGCCGCTGAATGTCCGCCAATTCAAACAACTTATCCCGCTGTGCCCCCAAATTCCGCCCCGCCCGCGAAATCGTCCGCTGCAACCAGGCATCCTTCACCTTATCCACCGGGCTGGTAGAAAAGATTTCACCACCCGCCACTCGCCACTCGCCGCTCCCCTCCACCATCGCCGCCAACTGCGCCTCCCGCCGCCGCGCCACCTCCTCCCGGATTTTGCGTTCATACCCCTGGCCGGATGGCTGGTAAAACAGCTTGCCCTGTAAACTGTCAGGCAGATACTGCTGTTCTATCCAATGATCGCGGTAGGCGTGCGGGTACAGGTAGCCTGTGCCATGCCCAAACCCTTCCTTGTCGCGGCTGCCGTCCTTCAAATGATTTGGAACATCCGTCTCCTGTTCCTTTTCCACCGCTTCCAACGCATCAAAAAAAGCAAACGCCGAGTTCGATTTGGGGCAGGTCGCCAGGTAATTGGCCGCCAGCGCCAGATGAAACCGCCCTTCCGGCATGCCAATGCGTTCAAACGCCTGCCAGCAGCTAATCACCACCCCCATCGCCTGCGGATCGGCCATCCCCACATCCTCCCCGGCCAAAATCGCCATGCGGCGGAAGATGAAGCGCGGGTCTTCGCCCGCGTATACCATCTTCGCCATCCAGTACAGCGCCGCATCCGGGTCGGAACCGCGCAGGCTTTTGATGAAGGCGGAGATGGTATCGTAATGGACATCCCCTTCCTTGTCGTAGAGGACGGCGCGGCGTTGGATGGATTCCTCAGCGACGGCCAAATCAATCGTAACGACGCCCTTCTCATCCGGCGGCGTCGTTTCCACGGCCAATTCCAGCGCGTTTAACACCCCCCGCGCGTCGCCGTTAGCCACATCTACCAAATGGTCGAGCGCGTCAGGATGCAAATCAACGGTCAATTTGCCATAGCCGCGCTCCGGGTCGGCCAGCGCTTGCTGGGCGATGCGGCGCAAATCATCCTGCGTCAGCGGTTTTAGCTGGAAGATGCGACTGCGGCTGACAAGGGCTTTGTTGACCTCGAAGTACGGGTTTTCCGTCGTCGCCCCAATCAAAATGATGGTTCCCTTTTCCACGTGGGGCAGGAGAGCGTCTTGCTGGGCCTTGTTCCAGCGGTGGACTTCATCCACAAAGAGGGTGGTGCGCTGGTTGTACAAATCACGTCGTTCGCGGGCGTCGGCTATCGCTTCGCGGATTTGTTTGACGCCGGCTAAGACGGCATTGATGGTGATGAAATGGCTCTGGGTGCTGTTGGCAATGACCATGGCCAGGGTGGTTTTGCCGGTTCCGGGCGGGCCGTAGAAGATGAGGGAGCTGAGTTGGTCGGCCTGAATAGCGCGGCGCAGCAGGCGTCCGGGGCCAACGATGTGTTCCTGCCCTACGAATTCATCCAGCGTGCGCGGGCGCATCCGGTGGGCCAGGGGGGATTCTTGCTGTATTTGGGCGGAACGGCCGTGTCTGAATAAGTCCATAACTATCGCGTCAATCCGGCGGGTGGATGCCGGCACTCACCCAAATGCTGCGAGACAGAACAATTGCAGCGTGGTTCATGCGTAGGGCGGCGATGGTGGCGCGCCCGCTGCGGGTGCGCCCAATAATCCGAGCGCCGTCATCGCTCCAACGGAAATGGCGCATCCATTTTTGCCGACGAGGATTAAACAGCAGCACGATGCGCCCGCTTACTGGATCGCGGAACCGGGTGCGTGTGCCTTTGTTTCAGAAGGAAAATAGCCCTTGCCTTACGCAAGGTGAGCGATTCTTCTGCGGACAACAAATCTGCGGCTTCTTTTTGCTCGACGGCCGTTAACGCGCGCTCTTGTTGAATATCCAGCAATTCTTGAAAACGGGCTGCGTCAGCTTGTGGAACGCGCAAACGAGCAATTTGTCGCAGTTGCTCGTCGGACATGGCTGATAATTCTTCGGCGGCGGTTGGCTGCAGCTCATCCTGCGTGGGCCGGATCCATTCCAGAACAACTTGTTCAACAGATTGTTTGCGTAATGCGGCCGCGCGTCTTGCTTGCCGATATATATTTTGAGGCAATTCTAACGTTACGGTTTGCATATTCATACAGCTATTGTACCCGATCCTGATATATCGCAGCTACTTAATCGGTTGACTAACTGTGAAACGTGAACCCCATCGGCATCACTCAGGGCAGGCAGTGATGCGTGACCAAAGAACCTTCACGTTTCACGCATCACGTTTCACGCAGGTTTCTTTGCAAAACCCTGCAATCCTGAAGACCCATAACAACTACTCAATTGTCACTTCCAGCGCATAAGTTGCCGCTTCAAATGTCCCCAATGCGCGAATGATGTAATCCTGCGTCACCGGCAGCGTCCCCGTCCAGCCCGTGGCCCCGGACATGAGGCCGTTGGTCAGGGGAATACCGTCCGCGCCGACGATGGTCAGCAGGACGTCGTTGTTGGGCGAGGTGATGAGGACGGTCATCGTTTGCCCCGCCTGGGCGGATAAAATGTAGTCAACATTCTCATGAGCGGCCACGTCGCCCTGCACCTGGGCCGAAATGGCGCCGGGGGCAAAGACGATGCGGCTGGGGATGGTGACGCGCAGGGTGTAATCGGTGTCGCTTTCGCCGCCAATGACGCGGATGAGGTAATCGGCCGTTTCCGGCAAAACGCCCTGCCAGCCGATAGATGTCCGCTGCCCCTCCAGCCAGTTGCCGCGGCTGTCCAGCAGTTGCAGGTCAACGTACTCATCGGAGGCGAAGAGGTCTACCGTCATCCCCTGTCCGGCCTGCGCCCGCAGAACGTACACGTCAATCCCGCCCGGCCCAATCTGGCCGCTGATTTCGGCCGATGTGGCGCCTGGGGCGAATTGGATGCGGTTGGGGGCAGGAACGGCCGCGTTAGCAAACAGCGGTTCGCTGGGATTCAGGGCCTTTACCCGGTTTAAATCGGCCTGGATTTGGGGATTGGCCGGGTTTTGCAGGAAGGTGGCCCAGGCGCGCAGGAAGTAGGCGGCGAGCAAATCGGGCTTTGCAGCGATGACGGCATTTGTTTCGCCCAAAATGTAGTTGGCAACCTGCTGATCCATCCCTTCGGCGGCCGTGCCTTGAATGAGCGGCGTGTCGGAGCTGAATATCTGCTCATTGCTGTAGCCACGCATAATGTCCAGCGCGGCGGCGTACTCTCCGGCGAAGACGGCCGTCAACAGCGGATAGGGCGTTTGTTCCATTTCCGCCTGCCAGGCGTCATGGTAAAGGCGGATGAGGGCAGCATCCCCAGCGATGACGGCGTCGGCGGCATCCAGACGGCTGGCTACCTCGATTTGGGCCAGCGCCTCCGACCACAAATCCGCCTGCGCCAGTTCGATGGCCCGGTTGGCGGACGGGTAGGCGGGGTTGTCTTGCTGGGACGGTGGCAGCGGTTGGAGAACGATCTCGTTCATGCGCTGGTTGGCAGCATCCCAGGTTAGCACCTGGAAATTAAGGTAGCGGACGCCGCAGGCGTAGCAAAAGACGTAGTAATCGTGCTGTTCGATGATGAGCTCCGGCATGCCGTCGCCGTTGAGGTCGGACAGGCTGCCGACGCCGGGGTTGGCGGCGCTGGCTGAGGCCTCGATGTGCAAAGCGCTGCCGTCGAAGCGCAGGAGGTTGTACGTGCCGCCGTGCGCCCCAACGCCGCCTTCGACGACCAGCCAGATGTAAGCCGGGTCTATTTCCACCTGCGCGACGCCGCCTTCAAACAGGTAATCGGGCGAGGCGAAAAATTCGTCGCTTTGGTCATCCAGGCTTTGCCGGGCCAGTTCGCGCCATCCGCCGTCTTCGACGGTGTAGATGGCAATGAAGTGGCCGGGGACGGGATCAAGGTCGTAATGACGCATACCGACGCTGTGGACAACCCATAACGGCCGTTCTCCCTCCGGCACACTCAATGGAAAAACGGCTAAATCGTCATAGGCGTTGGGCGGCAGCCCGGCCTGCACGCCGGCGAGGAGATCGGCGGTGTCGGGGACGGCCGTTGGCGGGGCGGTTGTGGGCGGGATGGG
>JANTHP010000320.1 GCA_024762395.1 Anaerolineae bacterium
GTAATCGTAGAGGGGCCTCCCAGGCCCCGACTCTATCCCCGGCTTATTTCACCCAAGACGGATAGCCAGCGCGGGATGAGATGAGCCGCACATTGCTGCCGTCGGCGTTCATGATGTAGAGGTTGGCGAGATTATTTTCGTCTTTGGTAAAGACGATTTGGCTGCCGTCTGCCGCCCAATCGGCGCCCCATTCATAGTATTGGCTGTTGTACAACATGCGTGAATTGCTGCCATCGGCATTCATCACAAAAATGGCCGGGTCGTCATTGCCCACTACGGTGAGATAGAGGATGGTACGGCCGTCCGGCGACCACTCCGGCGCCCAATCACTGATGCCGTTGCTGGTTAGCTGCCGCTGATTTTGGCCGTTGGTATCAATCGTATAAATTTCCCATGTGTCATCATCCCAGGTTCCGGCATTGTAAACCAGCCGGTTATCCACCGACCAGCTCATATGCCCTTCGCGCCTGTCCGTATACGTCACCTGGCGCACATTGGAGCCATCGGCATTCATGATGTAAATGTCGTAATCCCCATCCCGGTCTGAGATGAAGGCGACTTGACGGCCGTCCGGCGACCAGGTGGGCAGGCGGTCTTTGCTGTCGGGGGCGTTGGTCAAGCGAGTCAGCCCCGTGCCATCCACATTTATCGCATACACTTCCCAGTTGCCGTCCCGGAACGACTCAAAAAGTATCCGGCTGCCATCTAAAGAGGCAACGGGATAATTGTCGTCTACGCTGTTGTTGGTTAGCTGAATTTGATTGGTTCCGTCGCTGTTCATGATGTATATCTCAAAATCGCCGTCTCGATTGGATTGGAAGGCGATTTTGTTTTGCAATGATGGCGTGGCTGTGGGCGGAACGGCCGTGGGCGGTACATCGGTTGGCGGTACGTCCGTCGGCGGGGCATCCGTTGGCGGCACGGCCGTATCCGTCGTCGGCGCGTCTGTGGGGGTCATGACAACAATCTGAGGAACGGCCGTTGCCTCATCCACTGCAGGCGGGGCCTCTTCGCCGCCAAACAACTGCGAGCCAAACATCAGGATAACGGCCGCTGCCAAAACCGCCATCGTCACAATCGCCCAAACAGGCACAGCCGGGCGGCGGCGCTCCGCTTCGCGGGCTGGAGGCGGAGCCGGTACGGCAGTGCGCTGCGGCGGCGCGCGTTGTGGCGCAGGGGCAGGTTGGCGCGGCGGCTCCCGTTCCCCCGTCGGAACCTGCACAAACTGCTGGCGGCTGATGAGTGAACTATCGCTTAAATGGGTCAAAACGCTGGTCGCCTGCGGGTTTGGCCCCCTCGCTCCGCCCATTTGCAGCGCCTGATCAATAGCCGCAATCATCTCATCGGCCTGCTGGAAGCGTCGGGATGGCTCTTTTTGCAAACTTTTGGCGACAACGGCCGTTACCGGCGGCGGCAAATCGGGGCGGCGCTTCTGCATGGGGACAGGTTCTTCATAAACTTGCTGGTGCAGCACGGCTACGGAAGAATCGGCTTCAAACGGCCGTATCCCCGCCAACATTTCGTACAGAATGACGCCCAACGAGTAGAGGTCGGAACGGCCGTCCAGCCGCTCCCCCTTCACCTGCTCCGGCGACATGTAATGGGGCGTGCCGATGATGGCGCCCGTCTGCGTCAACTTGGAGACGCCCTCCACAACCGCAATGCCCAAATCCACCAACACCGGACGGCCGTCGGGCCGAATCAACACATTACTCGGTTTCAGATCGCGGTGAATGACATTAGCTTTGTGCGCCATCGCCAGCGCCTCGGCGATTTGGCGGGTGATGTTGAGCGCCTGCTCAGTGGTGAGCAGCTTGCCCCGCCGCGCCAATTCCTGCAATTTTTCTCGCAAGGAGCCGCCTTCGATGTACTGCATGGCGATGTACGGCCGTTCCGCCGCCCCCGCCCGCATCGCCGCCTCGCCAACGGTATAAATTTGTACGATATTGGGGTGGTCTAATCGAGCGACTGTTTGGGCTTCACGCCGAAAACGGAGAACAAACTGCGAGTCTTCGGCCAGCGCATCCAGCATAATCTTCAACGCAACTTTACGCTTCAAGTCAACATCTTCGGCTTCGTATACATCGGCCATGCCGCCGCGGGCAATGTGCCGCACAATGCGATAGCGGCCAATGATTTGTCCGATAAATTTTTCCGTATTCATGCGCCCTCCTACGGAACCTGACCTGTTTGCGCCGCAACTGTGCCATCGCTGTATAAAAGCTGCACCCCCAACGCGCCATCCATGCCAGACGGCCGTGTCCACGTTGCCCGAAACGCCTGCCCCGGATAAATCGTCACCGGCCAATTGGCGGCTTGCTGCCCGCCGGCCCACAACACAATCTGCCCCGTGACGGCCCCGCTGACAGCGACCCCAATTTCGGCGCTGCCGCCGTTATCGTTGAGACGTAAAACGGCCGTGCGGTTGGCATAATTAAACCCACCCAAGCCATGCACCGGATACCAATGCTCCGTCCAACTAAAACTTTCGCCGGGATTAAGCGTGGCATAGCTCCAAAAACTGCCCGTCGCCCCGCTCCACAACTCAATGTAATTACTGTTGTCATCCGTCCAAAGCGCGGGCGAAAGCGTTGCCGGGCCGAAAATCTTCGTTCCGGCCGGCCAACCGGGATTGTAAGCGCGCACCACGCCCTGGTCAGCGGCATAATCGTACACGCCGGTAAAGCCTGCATAAACAACCGGAGCAAAAAAGCCCAAATAGCCCGTCCAATTAGCGTACCAGCTCATATCGCGCCCGCCGTAAAAGGGCCAGGTCATCGGGCTGCCCGCGCCGGGAACGCCGCCATCGGCCGTTGAATGGACAGTCACTTCGCTGGCCGGAATGATAAACTGCGTTTGGTCGGAGACGGCATTGCCGCCCAGCGTCAGCATAGCGTTGAGCCATAGTTGGTAAGGATGCGCTTCGGCGGTGTTATTTTTGGCGTAGGGTTGGATGGTTACGTAAGCATGACCGGCGTCCAGCGAAATCGTCGCGCCCACTTCCATACCGGTATGGTCATCTACATCGCTAACGGTGACGGAGAGGCCCCACGCCGTCGAGCCGGTGGTGTACGTCCAGGGCCGCCACTCATTTAAGCCATGTTCATCCACCGGAAACGCCCATTCGATGCCGCCAGCCGCCAACCACCAACCCCGATTGCCCCAACTGGTCGGTTTGACGACGGGGTTGGCGTATAAAAGCTGGCGACCGGTGGCCTTGTCCAACCATTGGTAAATGCGGCCGCCTAATTCGGGCAAAATGGTGACGGCAACGAAGCCATTTTCTAACACAACGGCCTGGTAGGCACGCGGCGCGGGCGGGCCGACCAGGGCATGGTCAAGGCGCGGATACGGGTAAACCGGGTCTTCGGGGTCGGTGGGCAGGAAGGCGGCCTCGTAGTTGTAGGTGGGGATGGTGATGGTCGTTTGGTAGATAATGGGTTCGGCGGCGCCAACGGGGGGCGGGGGCAAGGAGGTGACGGCGATGGTTGTGGGCGCAGGCGGCGGCGTTGTGGCAGATGGCAGCGCTGGCGGCGCTGTGGCCGATGGCGGCGCGCTGGTGGGTGAAGCGGGCGCTTCGGCCGGGAGCGTGACATTGGTTACGATTCGGGTGGCGTTGGCGGGCGGGAACATGATCGGCGTTTCTAATTCTTCTGTGGACGGCGATGTGGCTGTAGGAACGGCCGTAAACGTAGCCGGCGGCGGCAATGTTCTGGTGGCAATGACAGGCACGGTAACGATGGTGACGGCGCGGGTGGGCAGGGGAACGGCCGTTTCCGGGAAAACGGCCGTTTCATCCAACGCCGCACACGACACAACCGCCACCAACCCAATCGCCAACATACAAAAACGGAGCCACCTGCCACCTGCCACTTGCCACTTGCCACTCGCTGCTTCTTTCATCGCCATGTGCCATTATTATAAAAGACATACGTCCGGCCGCTGCCCGTTTGCAAAATAATACCACCGGTAAAATCCTGGACGGATCCATGCTCCCCCCACTCCGCATCTGTCGCCTCGCCCAGCCCATTGCGTACCGCATCATACGCACACCAAATTTTGCCAAAGCCTCGTTTGGGCGTGGGCGGATTTTCTGGCGTGCCGCAGGCAAAATCAGGGTCGCCGTCGCGCCAAATGTCGGCATATGAGGCCCAGCCGCCGCTGTTATACAAAACGTAAATTCTGTCATTGTCCTCCCGCCAGAACATGCGCCCGCCTTGAAAATCTTCCTGCGCCATCCACACGCCGCTCTTGCCGCCGGCCGATGGGCAATTTAATTGGCTGGCGTGGGCGTTCCAGGTACTGGAAAAGGCGCTGTAGACGGCAATGTTGCACGCTGTGGGCTGGAGAATGGGCGTGTTGGTGGGTATGGCGGTGGGCGGAGGCAGCGGCGTGCTGGTGGGAACGGCCGTTGGCTCAGTTGTCGGCGATGGGATGGGTGTGTCTGTGGGCGAAACGGCCGTGTCAGCCGTTTCGTTCGTTTCCGCAGCCGCGCCCGCTTCGCTGTCAGCCGTCGGGGCAAAGGGATCGGGCGTTTCGGTGACGATGGCGGTGACGTAAACGACTTTTGAAGCGGCGGCGGAAGCGGTTTGGGTAGCGGACAAGGCGGTGGCGGCAACGGCCGTATCCGCAATACCCGTCCCATCCCCCCCGCCAAACAATCGAATGAGGAAGAAGACGATAATGGCCGTTGCTAACACCGACAAAGCCACAATCGCCCACACAGGCATCCCCGGGCGCGGCGGCGTCGGTCTGGCCCCCGTCGGCACACGCACAAGGCGATGGCGGCTGACCAATGCCTCATCATCAAGCCGGGTCAATACATGCGTCGCCCCCGGATTCGGCCCTTGCAGCCCTTCTGCCTGGAGCGCATGGTCAATGGCGACAATCATATCTTCCGCCCGTTGGTACCGATTTGCGGGGTCTTTTTGCATCGCCGTTTCCACAACTTGCAGCGTCTGCGGCGTCAAATCCTGGCGAAATTTATCCAGCGGCAGCGGTTCCTCGTACACCTGTTTGTGCAGGATGGAGATGGAGTCGTCGGCTTCAAACGGCCGCATTCCGGCCAAAATCTCGTACAGGATGACGCCTAACGAGTAGATGTCGGAACGGCCGTCCAACGGCTTCCCCCGCACCTGTTCCGGCGACATGTAATGGGGCGTACCGATAAGGCTGCCCGTTTGCGTCAGTTTCGTCCCATCGCCCACAGCCGCAATACCCAAATCAACCAGCACCGGCGTTCCGTCCGGCCGGATTAGCACATTGCTCGGCTTGAGGTCGCGGTGAACGACAAGAGCGTTATGAGCCACAGCCAACGCCTGCGCGATTTGGCGGACGATATTGAGCGCCTGCTCCGTCGTCAACAGCTTGCCGCGATCGGCCAATTCCTGCAATTTATCGCGCAGCGAGCCGCCCTCGATGAACTGCATTGCCAAAAAGGGCTGCCGCGCAGCCGTAAGCTGCGCCGGCATGAGGCC
>JANTHP010000321.1 GCA_024762395.1 Anaerolineae bacterium
CAAAAATTGTTAAAATAATAGGTTGCCTCTGTATTAGCCTACTTGACTGGAATCGACTGAACTATACCTTTTTGGGGGGATATGTGGATTTACCCAAAGTCGTTTCCATCAAGAAAAAAGATGACCATGAACGTATCAGTCTGACGAAGCAAAAGAAGTTGCCGGAGGGCAAGCGTCTGAAGGAACTGAAAGAGCAGGTGGCAGATCTCCTGCCGGAACTGGATTTGCCCGATTTGTTACTGGAGGTGCATCAGTTAACTGGTTTTGCCGATGCGTTTACGCATATCAGCGAGAAGCAGGCCCGCGCTGATGATTTACCGCTATCTATCTGCGCTGTATTGCTGGCTGAAGCGTGTAATGTTGGCATTGATGATGTGGTCAACCCCAGTATACCAGCCCTACGGCGCAGCCGACTTCTCTGGGTGCAGCATAACTACATCCGTGACGAAACCCTGGTTCGCGCCAATGCCCTATTGGTAGCCGCCCAGACTGAAATTCCAGTGGCGCAAAAATGGGGCGGTGGTCATGTCGCTTCAGCCGACGGACAACGATTCAAAGTGCCTGTCGAGAGCTTGAATGCGGCTCCTAACCGAAAGTATTTTGGCGAGAGGCAGGGTATCACCCTTTTCACTTTCACCAGCGATCAGTTCTCATCGTTTTATGGTCAGGTGATCCCCGGCGCTGTGAAAGAAGCGCTTTACATTTTAGATGGGTTGCTGGAGCATCAGACAGTATTGGAACCTGTTGAAGTGATGACGGATACGGCCGGATATACAGACATGGTGTTTGGTCTCTTCTGGATGCTTGGCTACCAATTCAGCCCTCGGCTTCGTGATATTGGTAAGACCCGTTTCTGGCGCATAGACAAGAAGGCCCGCTATGGCGCGCTCAACAAGATTGCCCGGCATTATATCAAGCGAACCAGGATTTCGGAAAACTGGGATGACTTACTGCGGGTGGCTGGGTCATTGAAATTGGGAAAGATTACGGCCTCGGAATTGATGAAAACGCTGTTGGCTAGCAAGGGGAGTTCGGAATTGGCTAAAGCGATTACTGAAGTGGGGCGCATTGCCAAAACGTTGTATCTGCTCAACTATATTGATGATCCCAGCTACCGACGACGTGTTTTGATTCAGTTGAATCGGGGTGAACAGCGGCATCAACTAGCCCGGGCTGTCTTTCATGGCCGGCTGGGTCAAGTATGGAAGAAATATCGGACTGGACAGGAAGACCAATTAGGAGCATTGGGCTTGGTGGTCAACATTATTGTTCTCTGGAACACCTTGTATACCAACAAGGCGCTTGAGTGTCTGGCGGCAAATGGCGTTGATGTTCGAGAGAAAGATATTAAGCGACTGACCCCATTGGGATTCGATCATATCCGGCTAACTGGCCGTTATGATTTCACGTTGACAGCTAAACCGGAGGTTGGTGGCTTACGGCCGTTGCGTCGCTCATAGCTCTGATTTTTGACAGAAAACGGGTGCTTAGGTGCCCGTTTTCTGTTCCGATCCTAGTCAAACCCCTTAATGTAAGGTGCAAGGAATGAAATTAGGCTAAATAGAGTGGTTCTGGTTTGTTCTGGTCAGAAAGCAAGGCGGTTATGGTTGTTGACCCGCCGGAATTCGCTTTGACACAACTTGCCGTACCATAATAAAATTCTTTTTGGAGCGCTATAATTATTATCAATTCATCGTCTCATCGTCGAATCGGGAGGGTTTTGTGCGATTTTTACATACTTACCACACATTGTTACCTAAAATCATTTCATTAGACGTGCCGTTAATCATGCCTTGCGTCAGGCGCATGATTGCCCCCAATAAAACAAACGCATCTTTAATGCGCTTGCCCTTCAACAAAGATTGATGCGCTGCGGCCGGCGTTAAGCCGCGCCACAGCCCTTTGTCTCTTGCCGTTGTTTGGGTAGCAAGCGCAGCTTGCCCCAGAACACACGCGCCAGAGCCTGATTTTTTGAAGGGGAAAACCGTGCTTTTAGATACTTTGCCAAATGCTGCTGACAGCGCTGCCCGTATAGGCAGCGCTGTCAGCCTTTGCCGCCAGAACGCCGCCATTCCAGGAAGATAGGGAATCAACTATGATTACACAAACCCGTTTTTACAGAACCGTTGCTATCATTTTGAGCGTTGCCCTTGTGGCCTCGCTCTTTCCGCAACTGCGCTGGGTGCAGTCCTTGGGGGCTGATTCGGCTTATGCCGCAGCCAGCAATGATTACGCCCCAGCCATACCTGAAAGTGTGAGTCGGGCTGCGCTGAGCGCGTTGGGCGATGCTCCATTGACCGCAGAATGGGATACCTGGGATCATATGACCGGCCTACAGGGCAGAAACTCATCAGGAGTATTGGCGCGTTCAGCCAACAATCAGGTTGCTACTGATGGGTTTATCAACCCGCTCTCTATTTCCCGTGTGCAATCGGCCTATTTCCCTGGCGAAATTACAAATGGCTCTTTGGTTGTCACCTATACCATTCGCAACAATCAATTGCCTGTCAACCTGCCTCAAGTCACCGCCAGTGCGGATCTAACGGATACAGTAGCTGCGTTGCAAAATTTTCAGGAGCAGAAAACACAAGACCCCAATACCGTACACAATGTATTGTTAGTAGATATGTTTACCATTTATGGCGATTTCATCAGCGCTGTGCCGTGCCCGGATCAACAGGTTGGCGAGTATGCCTGGAATCTGGGCGACATCCCGCCCTTGAGCGGCATTACCGTAACCATGCAACTAAACGCTCCGGCAGTTGTCGTTGACAACTTGAGTCTGGACAATGGCGCTCAAGTTTGGGGAACGTATCATGGACAGGCCGTCAGCGCTGCTGCTTGTGCAGTGACTTTGTCGCCTGATACGGTTTCTGGCGAACCGGTGGCCGCTTATTTGCAATCGGCCGTAGATGCCGACAAGCGTGATGATTATATCGTGCAGCGCGCCAGCGGCTTGTGCAGCCCAGGAGATGCCTTTACCTATGTGCAGGGTCTTGATTACGAAGCCTATAAAGGTTCGCTGCGCGGCGCGCGAGGCACAGAATGGAGCCAGGCGGGTAACAGCCTTGATTTATCTAACCTGTTGGTTGCTTTGCTGCGCAGCAATAACATTCCCGCCCGTTATCAACATGGAACCTTGAGTGTGCCCGACGCGCAAACGTTGATTTTATCCATGTTCCCCACAACCGGCCCGGTGGTGGGCTACGTGCCTGACGGCGCGGAAGTATCTGATCCGGCCAACGACCCGGCATTGCTGGCAGAAGCGCAAGACCATTGGTGGGTAGAGGCGTATATTGGCGGGGTTTGGACGGCGATGGATCCGTCCTTCCCGCAAGCGATTGTGGGACAGACGTTTACAACGCCCGACGAACCGCCGCTGGCTGAAGTTCCCGGCGCGATGCGGCATAAGGTGACGGTAACGCTGGAAACGGAAATGTACCAGAGCATCACCTACCTGATGGATGGCTTCATTTATACCGAACCGCTCACTTATACCTTCACCACCGCTGAACTGGTGGGCAATCCGCTGACATTTAAGCAGTTGGTCAACACGCAGCGGCCGCCTTTTTATCCGACTAGCTGCGGCGTTTTTTGTTGGACGCATTACACTTACGTTCCCTATTTGCGCGTGGGCGACAGCGATACGCTGGTTATCGGCCACCAATACTGGGAACTGCTATCCGATTTTCCATTTGGGCAGCAGGCGATAACCGGCGCCTGGCTCCATTTTGACGTGCAGGACGCCGAGGGCAACACGGAACGCTTCACGCGGGAGGTTGGCGACCGGCTGGGGGCGGTTGAGCGGTTGAGCAACAATAGAATTCGCGGCCTCATCCCCTCGCTGCTGACGGCGCAGGTATTAGATCGTTTCAACGCTGGCGCGTCGTCGCTGACCCATGAATTGGATAATTACACCATTTATTTTGATCCTTCTTGGATGTCGGTGGCGTATGCGGCGGCATCAGGGGATGAACTGCTGGCCGCTGCGCCGCGCGTTTTGGCCATCCAGGCCGTTGGTTCCGATATAGAAGCGGCGTTGAATGGAGAAACGCAAGATATTAGCGGCGCGCTGCTGCTGGATGAAACTTCGGACATGGTGGTTGATACGACCCAGGCCTTTAACCGTATGATGGGCGCAACTTACGTAACGCTGGCCGATGGTTCGGCGCAAGATTTGGGAGAAACGGGTCTGGTGCGCACCTACCCCAATTCGCCGCGCATCACGATTACGGCCTTTAAGTTGGAAGCCAGACAAACGGTGACGGAGACGCAGTACGTTTCCACACAGGGGCTAGATTTATTGCATGACCATTTACGGGGAATCGCTTATCCTGGGCAGGCGAAAAACGCGGAGCAAGTATACCAGATGGCGCGGGGGATGAACGACACGTTCCTGGAAAAAAGCGTGGGCGAAATGTTGCTGGCGCAGCCGGGGAAATCGGCGGCGGGGATTTTGCAGGCGGCGGCGGAGCAGGGGATCACGTTGATTTATGCCGACGCCGATAACCTGGAAGCGTTAGGGAATGCGGTTATTTCTGATGAGGCACGGGGGCGTATCTGGCAGGCGGTAGACCAGGGATATGGCGTGCTTGTACCCCGGCAGATGGTGGATTGGAATGGGGAAGAAGCGATTGCCTGGTGGCAGCTCGACCTGGAAACGGGCGAGATGGTGGGCGTGGGCGAGGATGGCACACACCAATTTTTGGTA
Organism: Anaerolineae bacterium; assembly: GCA_024762395.1. Lineage (GTDB taxonomy): Bacteria > Chloroflexota > Anaerolineae > Promineifilales > Promineifilaceae > JACKCC01. Next base: position 4,712 of record JANTHP010000321.1, read on the forward strand.
GAAGCCGCGTTCTGGATGCCTATTTTTGCGCTTACTATTACGCTGTTAACGATCTTGATTGACATTTTGATGGCCCGATGGAGATGGAAAGAAGCCATCGAAATGACGTGGAATGCTTTTTGGGAAGAAGTCGTTAGACAGGCCAGTGGCGCGGGCGCCAACGACCCCAGCACACTGCCATATCAAGATATCTTACAAGCGACAAAAGCGTATATGAATTCCAACCCGCACGTATGGCCAACAGGGTTTGGCCCGCCAACCCCTTAACAGTGCGGAAGAAATTATCGGGAATTATTGTGTGAGAAACAGAGAACCGTCCGTATGGGAAAAGTATTTAAGGAAGGTTGCCATGAGACAAAAAACAAGAGTGGAAAGACACGTTTTTCGATTGAGAGCGAGGGGGATGATAGCGATTATTTGCTTGCTTTGTGCAGCAATTTTGTTGACACAGTGTAATAAAGATGATGCGTCTGGCACGGATGAAAATACAGCAAAAACCGTGGAGTCTTCTACTTCTGCGAGCGCTACAGCGGTTTCTGACTCGGCAACACCCCTCGCAGGAACACAGTCCGATGGGCAGACCAGCGAAACGTCCCTCCCAACTGAAACACCCGAACCGACGTCTACACCAACAGAAGGGGAAATGGCGGCTGAAGCAGCCGCGCAACAATTTGTGCCTGAATATTTTTCAAATAAAGATGAGTGTCTCAAAGCAGTGGCTGAAGGTACAGTAACAGAATGCATGTATGCGAGTTCCATC
>JANTHP010000322.1 GCA_024762395.1 Anaerolineae bacterium
GATCACGCCGGTAGCGTTGGAGAAAGGGAGCAGCTTTGCGATTCGTGAAGGCGGCTTGACAGTTGGCGCTGGCGCTATTACTGAGATTTTAGAGTAAATTGAGTAGAGTGAAACAGCCTGCCGCAAAATGTTGTATAATATGCGGCAGGCTGATAAGGTTTTATTATGGCTAAGAAGGCAGTTCGTAATCACGTAACACTGGCCTGTACCGAGTGTAAAGAACGTAATTATTTGACCGAAAAAAATCGGCGTAATGATCCTGGTCGTATGGAGTTGAGTAAATACTGCTCCCGTTGTCGGAGACATACGTTGCATAGAGAAACACGTTAGGTACAATGTATGGTGATGTAGTTTTAGGGGGTTAGCTCAATTGGTAGAGCGACGGTCTCCAAAACCGTAGGCTGCGGGTTCGATTCCTGCACCCCCTGTTAAGTCTTCGGGAGGTATAAAAACCTCCCGAAGCTTGTTTATATCATCATGAAGTCCGTATTTTACGGGTGAGAAGGAAAGTATCATTGTGGCAGAATCTGGTAAAAGAACAGGAGCGGTGAAGAAATCACCGTCGGACAAGAAACCATCTAATCAATCGAATCCGATTTCTCGTTATTTTCGTGAAACGCGGGGTGAGCTGCGTAAAGTAACCTGGCCGTCGCGGGAAGAATCCTGGCGGCTGACGGCGATTGTTTTAAGTGTTACGCTGGCGATGTCGGCTTTTTTATGGGTTTTTGATACGCTGTTTTCGAATTCGATCCAACTGTTGTTGAAGCAGCTTATTTAGCGGCGTCAATATACCGATGGTGGTATAGAAACGAGAATCAACATGACTGATGAATTGGAAGAAATGCTTCCAGAAGAAACGGAACCGATAACCGAAACGAAGGAATCTCTCATTCCGGATGACGGCCGTGCCTGGTACGTTGTGCATTGTTATTCAGGGTACGAAAACAAAGTCCGCCACAGCATCGAACAGCGTATCGAAACAATGAACATGCAGGACAAAATCTTTGATGTTGTTGTTCCTACTGAGGAAGAAATTGAGATCAAAGATGGTAAACGACGCACCGTCGAACGGCGCGTTTTCCCCGGTTACATTTTGGTTCAACTCATCATGAGCGAGGATTCATGGTATGTAGTTCGTAACACGCCTGGCGTAACTGGTTTTGTGGGCATGGGTAACGAACCGACACCGCTGCGACCCGACGAAGTGGCTAAAATCATGAATCGGATGGAAGCCGAAGCGCCCAAAGTCAAATTTGACTTCCAGATTGGCGAAAAAGTGCGTATCGGCACCGGCCCATTTGCCGATTTTATTGGCAGCGTTTCTGAAATTGATGCCGAACGGGCCAAAGTTCGCGTGATGGTCTCTTTCTTTGGCCGTGAAACACCTGTCGAGCTCGATTTCTTGCACGTAGAAAAAGTATAAATTCGAGGTGAAGGCGAGACAGCAACGGTAAACGCCGACTGCTGGTTTCTCGCTGCCTTTATGTTTTGTTAACTATTTAGGTCTCTCCCGACTGTCATACCCGCGGAGGCGGGTATTCATGCGTGTGAATTCCTGCCTTCGCAGGAAAGACCTGTGTAGTTACTTTTGTTTTAGGAGGAGCCTGTGGTGGGCTGATATAGCTCAGGGCGCTTGGACTCCAGGAGAAAAAAATGGCAAAAAAAGTAAAAGCAGTTGTTAAAATTCAAATTCAAGGCGGCAAAGCCAATCCGGCGCCCCCGGTTGGTACGGCGCTTGGCCCGCATGGCATTAACTTGATGCAGTTTTGCAAAGAGTACAATGCTAAAACATCCAACCAGGTAGGCCAAATTGTTCCGGTCGAAGTGACCGTCTTCCAGGATGGCAGTTTTTCTTTCATTTTGAAGACCCCGCCGGCAGCCGATTTGCTTAAGAAGGCGGCTAATATCAAGAGTGGTTCATCAGAACCTAATCGTGATAAAGTCGGAACTGTTACACCTGCCCAGTTGCGTGAAATCGCAGAAATCAAGATGAAGGATTTGAACGCGGTTGACATTGAAGGCGCAATGAAGATTATTGCTGGTACAGCTCGCAGCATGGGGCTTACCGTATCTGGATAACTATCTAAATGAGTGGGAGAGCGGAATGTTACCCGTTCGTTTGAACCACGAGGAGTAATCATGCCAAAAAGAGGACGTAAATATCAAGAAGCAGCGGCTAAAGTAGACCGCGATAAACTGTATACGCGAGCCGAAGCGATTAAACTGATTAAAGAAACCGCGTACACGAAATTTGATTCGACAGTTGAGGTGCATTTTCGGCTGGGCGTAGACCCGCGCCATGCTGACCAACAGGTGCGTGATGTGGTTAATTTGCCACACGGACTAGGTAAAACGGTGCGCGTTCTGGTCTTTGCTGAAGGTGAGGATGCCACCCTGGCGACGGAGAATGGGGCGGATATTATTGCTGACGATGAAGTGATTAAGAAAATTCAGGGCGGATGGACTGAGTTTGATGTGGCGATTGCCGTACCTTCTATGATGGGTAAGGTTGGCCGGTTGGGCCGTATTCTTGGTCCGCGTGGTTTGATGCCTAATCCCCGCGCCGGTACTGTGGCTCCGGGAAGCGATTTACCCCGTCTGATTAAGGAAGCGAAGGCTGGTCGTGTGGAATTTCGTGTTGATCGTACTTCCAATGTTCATGCGCCGATTGGCAAGGCTAGTTTTACGGAACAACAGTTGTTGGATAATTTGCAAACGGTGATTGATGCGATTAAACGCGCCCGTCCGGCTTCGACAAAAGGGACGTATGTACGCCGCATGGTTGTAGCAAATACGATGGGGCCTGGTATTCGACTTGATACATCTGAAGCAATGTCGTAAAATTGTGGTTGGTCGTTTAGGCGGCCGGATTTTTTACAACTGAATTAGATTCTCCGCTAAAGACAGTTGGTGTTGGTTTGAGTGTAGGCTTGAATTGACTTAAAGATGCCAGCCGAGGTGGGGGTTTGAAATTAGAATGATGACTGGGTGTTTGTGTGAGCTGCACCTGTTTGTTATGTGATTGAATCCTCATGCCGGTTGGTGTGAGGATTTTTGTTTTTGAAGCAACCGTTGCTTTTGCCGTATCAGGTTGAAAGCAATTTTGATGGTAACTATGCAGGGGGTTCTCGAAGATTTGACAAATTTTCTTGACAGCGCTGTGTAGTTATTTTTGATGAATGATCACGATGAGGAGGTGACAGACTTTGGCTATTACAAAGGCACGTAAAGAGGAACTTGTTGCTCAATACCTGGAGCTTGCTGACCAGAGTAATGCTATTTTTATGGCTGAATATTCTGGAATGAGTGTTAAGGGTATGGAGGCTTTACGCAAAGTCGTGCGCGAGGCTGATGGCGCTTTCCATGTTACAAAGAAGACGCTGCTGAAGATTGCTTTGGAGCAATCTGGTAAGCCGATTCCGACTGATTTGATGGACGGACAGTTGGCGGCGGGTTTTGCTTTGGATGAAGCGCCGACATTGGCAAAAGCGCTGGTGAAGTTTGCGAAGGCTGAAGATGCCCTTACGTTGAAGGGCGGTATCTTTAATGATGAGATTTTGTCGTCTGACCAGGTAAAGGCGTTGGCGGATATGCCGTCGCTGCCTGAACTGCGCGCGCAAATTCTTGGTTTGATTAATGCCCCGGCGCGTAATATCGCTACTGTGATTGCGGGTGGCATTAGGCAAGTGGTGAATGTGATTGACGCATACGCCAAGAGTGAAGAGGCTGCTGAGGCAGCGTAAATTTTTGGTAACTATTCAGGAGGTTTCCTAAGATTTGTTAAATTTGGCCTGGTAAACGCATGGTCATACTAAAAAATTTGACAAATCTTTTCGGTAATGCTGTGTAGTTACAATTTTTGAATTAATTCCTAAAGTTTTGGAGGATTTTTGAAATGGCTGATTTAGAAAAACTGGTTGAAGAACTGAGCGGCTTGAATTTGATGGAAGCTGCTGAATTGACGAAGATGCTGGAAGAGAAGTGGGGCGTTAGCGCTGCGGCTCCGATGGCGATGGGGATGATGCCGATGGGTGCTGCTGGCGGCGCTGAAGAAGCGGCTGAAGAGCAGACTGAGTTTGACGTTGTTCTGAAGGAAATTGGTCCGAAGAAGATTAACGTGATTAAGGAAGTCCGTGCTTTGACGGCTTTGGGTCTGAAAGAGGCTAAGGCTGTTGTGGATGAGATGGGAACTGTTATGGAAGCGGTTGGTAAGGAAGCGGCTGAAGAAGCGAAGGCGAAGTTGGAAGCTGCTGGCGCTGTTGTCGAGATCAAATAACGACGGCCGTTTCCCGGTCGTTACGACGGCCGTTTCCCGGTTATGTCGTGAATACAATCAGGTTGCTATGAAAAGGGCCGGCTCTTCGGAGTTGGCCTTTTTTTATGAATGATGCCAATGGAAATAATTTTAGCTTCGCAATCTCCGCGGCGGCGGGAATTGATTGGTTTGTTGGGGTATCCTTTCCGAACGCTCAGCGCCGATGTGGATGAGAGTTTGGCGACGGATGCTGATCCGGCTGTGAACGTGGTGGAAACGGCGCGTTTGAAGGCGGCCGAGATACTCAGGCGGCTGAACGGGGAGCCAGGCTATGAGAACAGCGTTCTTGTGGCGGCGGATACGACGGTGGCGTTGGATGGGCGGATGTTGGGTAAACCGGCGAACGCAGCAGAAGCCTGGCGCATGTTGACGGCGCTGCGGAACCGGACGCATGAGGTGCATACCGGGGTGGTGGCGGTTCATCTTGGCTGCGGGGATGAAGTTAGCGGTGTGAATACGGCCGTTGTCGCTATGCGTGATTATTCTGATGCGGAAATTGCGGCCTACATCGCTTCCGGCGACCCGTTGGATAAGGCGGGGGCGTATGCGATTCAGCATCCTGGTTTTCGGCCGGTGGCCTGGTTGGATGGCTGTTTTACGGGGGTGATGGGGTTGTCGGTGTGTCATTTGTTGCAGTTGTTGACGCAGTTGGGGCTGCCGGTAAAAGCGGATTTAACGGCCGTTTACCACGCCCATCAACAGTATCCCTGTGCATTGTATGAAAAAATTGGGGCGAAACGGCCGTAATTTGTAAACTGTTTTCGTTCTTTCCCCCAAATCGTGCTAAAATGATTAACATAAGGACATTATTACAGCGGAACCGCTGCTGTCTGGGATGAGGAAGGGATAAAAATGAACGAAAAACTCCAACAAGCTATTGCCGCAGCGCGAGATGGGCAATCTACCGAAGCGCAGCTTTTATTGACCCAACTACTTCAAGAAGACCCGAATGATGTTCAGGCCTGGTTCCTCCTTAGCAATTTGGTGGACTCAGAGCAAAAGAAAGCTGCCTATTTAGGCAAAGTGTTAGCGCTAGACCCGCAGCATGAAATGGCGGCTCAGGCGTTGGCCCGTTTGCAAACCGAACGTGTTGTTGAAGAGGCAGTGGAGACGGAAGCGGAAACGGAAACGGAAACGGCCGTTA
>JANTHP010000323.1 GCA_024762395.1 Anaerolineae bacterium
CTCACACCTTAAAAATTAAATCCAGCAAGTGCTTGTACAAACATGACCGTTCGTATCAAACAGAGAAGCCAGCGTGAAATCGCCAGAAGAAACAGCCATTGCTACCACTGTAACACCAACCAAAACCACTATCAATACTGCCAAGAACAAAGCCAATCGTGTTTTAAACATCTCTCATTTTCCCCTTTTCACTATGTGTCTTTCAAAGACACGCAAATAAAATGTAGGACTAAAGTACCAAAACCCACCTTTGGTAAACTTCAAACTACCTATAAGCTCCCTATAAAGAGACTGTAACTATCCATAATCTCTACCTGCGGGGCGCATCTGGCAGTATAATGTGAGTAATTGACCCGTCTTCACGGAATCAGATGTAACTTAAGCAATGAATAATTTTGAAGTTGTCACATCAAAAACAGTTATCGAAGCGCTACGTTTATGGCATGGCGGAGAGGTTTCTACCTGGCCTCTGGCTCGCTTGCGCCTGGGATTACAGATTGCCCAAAACGAGGAAGCATACAGCAGCCTGGCTGAAGCGGGGTCGGCAGCGCAAAATCGCGCTGTTTTAAGTTTGGGTTTGGCGTCACTGAACAAAGTTGCCCCTGACGCGGAAGAACTGCTGCGCTTACGTTTTGAACACAGACGCGAAGTGCTGGCTGTTGCCAACACCTTAAATATCTCTGAGGCAGCCGTCTTTTACCGACAAAGACAGGCCGTTCAGCAGCTCACGGACATTCTGAACCAATTGGAAGAAAAAGCAAGCGCCGATTGGCGAGAGCGAATGACCGCCCGTTTGGGATTACAATCCTATACGCAATTAGTTGGCATAGATAAGGCGAGAGAAACGCTGATTCAAGCGTTGATGGATGAAAATAACCATTTCATTGTGTCACTTGATGGCCTGGGCGGTATTGGAAAAACGGCCTTAGCTGATCAAGTCACCCGCGACCTGATCAAAACCACCCGATTTGATGAAATTGCCTGGGTCACCGCCAAACACACACACTTATCTACCATGGGGCGCCTACAAATCGAAAGCGGTCGTCCGGCGCTAACCTTTCCGATGCTGATGGACAAACTGGCCGCACAGTTTGGCCTTCCGGAACAAGAGGGAAAATCCCAATTACAACGAGAGCGATTAGTTCATCAATTCTTGCGGGAACGCGCTTGCTTGATCGTTGTTGACAATCTGGAAACCGCAGCTGACTACCGCAGCTTGCTGCCCGAATTAAAAAAACGGCAGCGTCCCAGTAAATTCCTGCTTACCTCCCGCCTGCGCCTGTTGGATGAAGCGGATGTTTTCTCCTTTTCCCTGAAGGAACTGACAGCCCAATCGGCTTATGAACTCATCCGACTGGAAGCCAAAAGGACAGGTTTTAATGCTTTGGCCGCCGCTGATGAAGCCGACCTTCAACAAATATATGAGATAGTAGGCGGCAACCCTCTGGCGTTAAAGCTCATTATTGGACAATTACGGTTTCATTCACTGCCTCATGTGCTGGAACGATTTACAAACAAAGCCCCTCAAACCACAGAGCCGGGTCTGTTCGATTACATCTATTTGGAAATATGGGAAACTTTGCAAGATGAAAGTAAAAGAATCCTGCTAGGATTAACGCAAGCGGGCGAAACGGGATTCAGCCTGGAACATCTGGTTGATATTTCGGCGCTGCCAACCGCAACGGTGGAACGTCATCTGGAGCAATTGATTTTGCTTTCAATGGTGGATTTAACCGGCAGTTTGTTTGACAGGCGTTACCGTTTGCACCGGCTGACTGAGCTGTTTTTGCTCAACATGTTTTCAGACAAATGACACAACCGTCCAATCAAGATCATTGGCAAGCGGTGTTACGCCAACAAAAACTAGCTAATGCGCAGCGTTGGGTCGCTAAAATTGCCGCGCATGATGATCCCGCTGAGCTTATCGCCAGCGATTATGACAATTTCCTGCGTGCCTTGGAAACAACGCTACAATCTTCGGATACTTTCGATCTGGCTTATCAACTCATCGAGTCTCTTTATTATATCGCACTCGATTATGCGGATTGGGATCGCTGGCTCGTTTACCTAAAAAAAGCATTGGAAATAAGCCAAACAATTAACCTTCAAAATGAAGAAGCCAACCTACTGACCCAGCTAGGCGATATTTATCATCACACTGCTGAATTACAACTTGCGGAAGAACTATATCAAGCAGCTCTTGAAAAATTTGAAACTCTCCAAGATGATTCACGTGTCGCAAGCACATTAGCCAAATTAGCAATTTTGTACGATCTTAAAGGGAATCCCCAAAAAGGCATTGCACTCTGTAAAAAAGCTTTATCTGTCGCAGAAAATAGTCATGATGAATCAGTTATTGCTCAGGTAAATGTAAATCTTTCTAGCATTTTCAGTCGCTCCCGTAACTGGACTGCAAGCTTAGCTGCATCCGAAAAAGCCTATGCCTATTATCAAAAGCTTGATAATCAAAAATTTGCTACAAAAGCGCTCTTGAATATTGTGGCTATCTGGGCTGAATTAGGAAAATGGGAAGAAGTAGAAAAAGTCTCAGCTGAACTTATAACAACATTATCTTCATCAGGCGACGTACGTACTCTAAGTCAACTCATGAATAACTTAGGAGTTGTAGCTTATAACCAAACCAATTTTCATGCCGCCGAAAATTATTGGCAGGATGCCCTTCGTTCACACTCACAATTCCAAGAACCTACCGAACAAGCCACCATATACAATAATTTAGGCGTGGTTTATACAAAGATGGAAGAGTGGGAGACTGCAAAAGAAATGTTGGAGCAGGCGGTTCAGGCGCATGACCAGTTGGGGGATGTGTATAATTGGGCCAATTCGCTGGATAATTTGGCTGATTTGTATGAGGCGCAGGGGGAAACGGCCGTTGCCCGACAAGTCCTAAAAAAAGCCTACGCAGGCTTACAAACCATCGCCGACTCTCCACACGCGCAAACCTTGATGGATAGCATCACCCAACGTCTTAAGTCTCATTCTTCAGAAATTTAGAAACGCAAACTGGCTCACAACAACGCGGCTGCGGTGATACCTGTGACCAAAATCAAAAGAAAACCGGGCAAAAAGGCGCGGCGAAGCGCAGCCGAACCGCCAGAGATAACAATCCCGCCTTTAACAACTGTGTTCGACATAGCGGCAAGTGTGATAGCACGTGCGGCCGTTTCCATCGTCACCGCGCCTGTATTACTCAGTTCAGACATGGATAAGGTAATGGCGTCCACATCGGCCAAACCAGACAAAATGCTAGACAAATAAACCCCAGTATCGCCAAAATAAAGCTGCGCCGCCCGTGACACCAGCAAAATAACGCCATAAAGCAAACCAAACGTGATGGCTGGCCCCAACTCAAACGGATTGGTTACAGTTACATCTTCATCATCATCCAGGCGGGGAGCCAGATACAGATAAGCGCCATAAACCAACGCAGCCACGCCAGCGGCCGTAATTGGCAGCCAGACAACGCTTAACAGGGGGATGTTAAGCGCTCCCACGACTATCAAGATGCGAATAAACATAACCAGCCAGGCAATAGTGATTGCCAGAGCAAATGGCTTGGCAAGTTGGGCATTTTTCTGACTACGTTGGGAAAAACTGAGGGTAACGGCCGTACTCGACACCAATCCCCCCAAAAAACCCGTCAACCCTACTCCCCGCCGCGAACCGACCACCTTAACCAATACATAGCCCAAGAAACTAATGCCTGAAATCAACACCACCATCAACCAGATTTTGTATGGGTTGAGCACATCAAAAGGGACAGGCCAAAAAGATTGATCAGGCAGCACCGGTAAAACAATCGCCGTAATAATAGCAAACTTTAGCGTCGCCAAAACATCTTCCCGATTCAGACGTTCAGCAAAGCGATGCAATTCCCCCTTAAATGAAAGCAAAGCCGTTGTCACAACACCCAAGGCCACGACCAACGCCATCTCATCCCAAAAGGCCAATGCTCCCGTCAGGATACTGAGGATCGCCGATACTTCCGTCGTCAGGCCCATTTGGCCGCGTTTGGCCGAAGCATAATATGCCACAGTAATAAGAGACCCAACAGCGATAAGCACGCCTACAAAAATCCATGGCGACCGAAAAAGCTCAGCCAGATAAGCGCCGGTACAGCCAAGCAAACTCATTAGTGTAAAGGTGCGAACCCCAGCAAATGTTCTTTTGCTTGGTTTTTCCTCCTCATCATAAGAGTATTCTCGCTGCAAACCGATCAACAAGCCAACAAACACAGCAACGCCAAAACGGTAAAAGAGTGTATGGTGGGGCATTGTTCGTTCCTCCTCAATCGCCACTTGTCTCGCGTATGTTGCGGGCATTGGAATTTCCGCAACTTTTCCTCTGGCAGGTATCTGGAATTCCATTCCCGATACACCGTCAAAGGGTGGCGAATAATTAAAGACACTAACGGTGACTACTCAGGTGATAGTCACTTTTCTCAGAGGTATTGGTCACAATTTGCTGCATTTTAAGTAACTGTCACCTATGAGGCTGAGTAGTTACCACTAACGATAATTTCCATTATACGGTGTTTTGGTTCGAAATGTCGTGCGAATCGCAATTTCATCCGTTCGACCAAGTTTTTGATTGGACATCATTGCCGCCTTCAGGAATAATTTACTCTCATAACATTGCCCGCTTCCGGCAATTAATGTTCAAGTAAAAATGATGCAAAAGTACACATACCAACGCCGTGAATTAATCAGCGGCATCAAAGCCGAACTCCCCATAACGTTGGGCGTCGTTCCCTTTGGCATGATTTATGGCGTGTTGGCGCTGGCGGCTGGGCTTTCCCCGGCATTGGCACAGGCCATGTCAACCATCGTTTTTGCTGGTTCGGCCCAATTTATTGGCGCTCAATTGATTGGCGCCAGCGCCCCTGCCGCCGTTTTGCTGTTGACCACATTTATCGTCAATTTGCGCCATTTGCTCTACAGCGCATCACTATCGCCCCATTTGCGGCATTTGCCTTCGCGATGGCGCTGGCTGTTAGCCTATTTGCTGACGGATGAGGCCTATGTCGTTACGGCCTTGCGTTATGATCGCGCCTTAACTAAAACCGCTGACTATCGGCATTACTTTTTCTTGGGCGCCGGGCTGACTTTATGGACGGCTTGGCAAATCAGCACGGCCGTTGGCATTTTTCTGGGCGCACAAGTTCCGGCAAGCTGGTCACTGGATTTTACGCTGGCTCTCACGTTTATTGGCATTGTTATTCCGGCGCTTAAAAACCAGGCTCATGCCGCGGCCGCACTTTCTGCTGGCATTGTCGCCGTACTGGCAGCCAATCTTCCCTACAAATTGGGACTCATGCTTGCAGCTTTGACAGGTATCATCGTTGGTATGCATATGGAAAATTCGATACGTGAAGCAAAAAGATGACGCATGATTTATGATACGTCACATACCATCAAC
>JANTHP010000324.1 GCA_024762395.1 Anaerolineae bacterium
GCGGCGATATGTTTTTCCCAATGGATTTGAGCCGCTTGCTCTGGCGGTAAATCGTAGAAGGGTACATTGTAATCGTCGCCGCCGGCTGCTTTACGGTAAACGAGGGTGTGGGGGACGCCGCTTTTTTTCATCAATTCCTGAGCGATGTAGACGGGTTCGGCATTATCGGCCGTTTTGATGAAGAAGGGAACGCCGGCCGCATCCAGCGTGCGCATATATTCTTCCAGCCCTTCCATTGTGCCGTTGATGCCCGCGTGAAAACCGATTTTGTTGTAAACCAGATCGTTACCGTTGGCCTGCAAATCGGCGCGGATGGCGGCAAAATCGAGGCTGGGAATGGGGGTAGGGATGGGGGTGGGGGTGAATGGATCGCTGCTTGTAATGGCGGGAAGAAATGTTTCGGAAGTGATGGCAGGATAAGCGGCGACGGCCGTTGGCGGCACGGCCGTTTCCGTCTCCATCGTCGGCGCAGTTGTCACCGGCGCAGGATAAGCGGTTGGCGCAATTGTGACGGCCGTAGATGAAGGGTTGGGGTACGGCTGGGGAACGGCCGTTTCCAGATACGCCGTCGGCAATAAAGTGGGAACGGCCGTTGGCGCAGGCTGTTGGCGGCAGGCGGCAAGCAGGAGCAGGAAGAAGAGGTGAAGGGGTGAAGGGGTGAAGCGGAGACAATCCTTCCCCTCTTCACCCCTGCACCTTTTCACCTTATCATTTTTAGCCAACCGTAATCAATTCCCGTGTAAACGTCGTCAGCGAACGGCAGCCGTCGGGGGTGATGACGACATCATCCTCAATACGGACGCCGCCGCGCCCCGGCAGGTAGATGCCCGGCTCAACGGTAAACACATTACCCACCGCCAACGACTCGGTGTTGCCTTCCATCATAAACGGCGGCTCGTGTACTTCCAGCCCCAGCCCGTGCCCGGTGCGGTGGATGAAGTAACGGCCGTATCCGGCATCGGCAATCACATCACGGGCGGCGCGGTCCACATCCTGACCGGTTGCGCCGGGGGCGGCGACCGCTTTGCCTCGCTGATTGGACAGCTTCACCGCCTCGTAAATGCGGCGCAGTTCCGGCTCAATCTCGCCAACGGCAAAGGTGCGGGTAATGTCGGAGGGGTAGCCATCCACATAGCAGCCCCAATCAACGACCAGGAGATCGCCGGACTGTAACGGCCGTTCCGTCGGCACAGCATGGGGCGAGGCGGCATTCGGCCCGGCCGACACAATCGGCCCAAACGCAATCGAATCAGCCCCGCCTTCCATTTGCAGTTGGGTCAGCATGGCCGCAATCTGCTTCTCCGTCATCCCAATTTTGATTTGCGGGATCAATTGCTCAATCGCAGTTTGGGCCACGTCAATCGCCCGTTCCATCGCCGCAATTTCGGCATCATCCTTCACCAGCCGCAGCGCGCCCACAACCGGTTCGGCATGAGCGATTTGTAGACCAGGCGCGTATCGTTGCAGCAGTTCCAACTCTAAAACGCGCATGTGCAGGGCTTCTACGCCCAACAAATAATCAGACAGCTCCAGATGGGCGCACGCTTTTTGGAAAGCGCCCGTATACCCTTCGTCATCCGTCCAGGCGAAGATACGCGCTTCGGGGATGCCCGCCGCCCGCGCTTTCATCGCTTCCAGCGTGGGAATGATGATGGCCGGGTCGTCGTCGGCAGGGTAGAACAGGACAATCGGCCGTTCGCTGAGGTGGCTGTGGATGCCGCTGAGGTAGACCATGTTCGGCCCCGGAACCAGGGCAATGCCGTCTACGCCGTGGGCGATGATTTCTTGGGTGAGTCGGGTTAATCGGTTTTGGTTCATGTTTTTTGGGGATTAGAGACTGGGGGCGAGAGATTGCCCGCGCGCCAGTCTCCAATCTCTACTCTCCACTCTCTTCTAATTCAATTAAAGGCACACCCGCCTGAACGGAGTCGCCGGCGGCGCAGTTGACGGCCGTTACCACGCCATCATGCGGCGCTTGAATGGGAATGATCATTTTCATGGATTCCAGCAAGATGAGTTTATCGCCAGAACTGACGGTATCGCCCACGTTGACCAAAATTTCGGAGACGACGGCGGGAATGGAAGCCGCCAGGGAGCCATCGCCCCCGCTGCCCCCGCCGGCGGCGCGTTGGCGTACTCGTTCGTAGGTGAAGGAACGGCCGTTTACCCACAACTGCCGCTTATCGCCATCCACATGGGCGGCGGCGCGGATACAGTGGCGCGTGCCATCGGGGCGTTCAATTCCAATCACAAATACCGCCTCGTCGGCATGAAGTATTTGTAATTCGGCCGTTTGCCCGTCCCGCGTCACCCGCAGATGGTCGCCTTGCCGCAGCAGGTCTAATTCGGTTTCTTCATTGTTGAGATTGATTTTTATCTGTGCCATCTTTGGGACTTTAACTTTTGATATACTCTTCTAATTGGTTTATAACCGTTTCTTGTTCAGACAATAACGTTTTCACCACATCGCCAATGGAGATGAGGCCAATTAATTCATTGTCGGCCGTAATCACCGGTAAATGGCGGAAGTGGTGGTCAGTCATCAAGGTCATACACGCCTCAATCGTTTGGTCGGGCCGCACGCTAACCACATCGGTCGTCATCGCTTCGGACACGGCCGTTTTGCGCGAAGATTTACCCGCCAAAACAACTTTTCGAGCATAATCTCGTTCTGAGAATATGCCGATCACCACCCCCTCTTCCAATACAATCACCGCCCCAATGTTCATCTCGCTCATCAATTTGAGCGCGTCGAAAATTGTTGTATCCGGGCTAACCGACCATACGTCACGGCCTTTGGTACGGAGCAATTGGCTTACGATTGTCACAGGTATAACCTCCTCGACCAGGATTACGATCCCAGCCACTTCGTCGTCGTTAAACGACTAATCTGTTCAAAATGCTCATCGCGTGTGGCAAGAATTAAGTCATGCTGGAAATAAATACGGCCTCCGCTTTTTGTAAAGCCGAAATAATCGCGGCTTCCCCGGCAAAAAGTCCAATTACGATGTTTGTGTCGAGTAAATATCTACCACTCATTGTCAACTCGTTCACAGCCAGCTTCAATCGCGTCGCTGATACGCTGTAAATCATCTCGTGGAATGAAGTTAGCAAACTTTACTAGTTTTTCTCCGGGAACGCCTTTGGATTGGGCCAAGGCTAAAGCGCGCGTAAAACTCCAGACTCGCTTTTGCAGCGTAGTTGGCAAAGCCTCAAATTCCTCAAAAAACTTCTCTTTTGCTTCAGGCATTAACATCTAATGACCTCCTCAATGCAAAAATGATGGATACCATTGTACCATGCGCTGCTAAGAGGCGGTGCGTTTAACATGGAGGGTGAAGCCGTCAACGGCCGTTACCTCTACCTCACTCCCTTCATCCAACGCCTCATCAGCCCGCGCCCGCCACAATTCGCCCGTCGCCAACACCATACCTTCATAATAACCGGCCGGGGTTTGGACAAATGCTCTGCGAACCAGCCCTATTTGCCCCAACAACCCCTCGCGGCCCGTTAATGGCTGCGCTTCCTGCGCCCGCAGCGCCATCGTCACAACAAAAATGAAAAAAGCGGCCGTCAGCACACTAATCGTCACCGCGCCGGGAACAGAAATGCGGGCAAACTCCGGCGTGCCGGGCGAGTTGAATAAGACTAGCAAGCCGATCAATAATGTCGCTGTTCCGGCCAAAGCCAGACCGCCATGCGTCGGCGCTTTCACTTCCAACACAAATAACACAAAGGCAACAGCGACTAATCCGAGGCCAAACCAATTGGCCGGAAGCTGGCCTAATCCATAAAAAGCCAGTCCTAAACACAGCACGCCAATGAAGCCGGCCACCCAGCCGCCAGGGCTGGAAAGCTCAATGAGAATAGCCTGCACGCCGATGGTGAGTAAAATGCCGACCAACAGCGGGTTGGAGAGGGCGTGTAAAATTTGCTCAATGAGGGACATGTTGAAGAAGCGTGTGGAAGCCGACGCCGTTTCCAACACCACCTCCTCATCATTCACAACCACTGTCAACCCATCCAACTGCGTCAACAAATCAGGCACATCATCGGCAACGGCGTCAATCAAGCCCACTTCCAGCGCCTCATTGGCGTTTACCGCCCGCGCCTCATTTATCATCTCCTCGGCCAGCGTGACGACTTCTTCGCCGCGCCGCTCGGTCAAGCTGCGCACCAACGCCGTCAAATCCTCGGTGATTTTGCGGAAAATCGTCTCGCCCAGGTCGGCGCCCCCCTCGCCCACTGGCGACGCCGCGCCGATTGTGGTTTCCGGCGACATAGCTGCCGCATGGGCGGCGATGGTGATGAGGCTGCCCGCCGAGGCCGCCTGCGCCCCGCGCGGGCTGACGAAGACGATGATGGGAACTTCTGAGGCGCGGAATGAGCGCACAATTTCTTGCGTTGTGTCCACCGCGCCGCCAGGCGTGTTGAGGATAATCAACAGCGCCTGTGCGCCGGTCTCTTCGGCTTCGACGATACCGCGCTCAAAATAAGCGGCCATCGCCGGCGTTACCGGGCCTTCAATTTCCAACACCAACACATCCTGGCTTTGCGCCTGGGCTAACCCAACGCCCAACCAAAGCGCTGCGAGAAGAATCAGTATGATTAAGCGTTTATTTTTACGCATTGTTCCTCGTTCGGCGAGGGGGTGAAGGGGTGCGCCACTCGCTGCCCACCACTCGCTACCCGCCACTCGCTACCCGCCACTCGCTACCCGCCACTCGCTGCCCATCCAAATTGAGCGCAATGAAAAATGAACTACCTTTGCCTACTTCGCTTTCGACCCAGATACGGCCGTCATGCAGCTCTACCAGCTCCTTCACAATCGCTAACCCCAGCCCCATCCCTTCATGATAACGGTTCAAGGGATCTTCAACCTGGTAAAACCGCTTAAAAATGCGATCAATCTGGTCGCCGGGGATGCCTACACCCTCATCACAAACACAAAGCCGCGCTTCTTCCCCGTGCCGCCCGACAGTAACCTCGATGCGGCTGCCTTGAGGTGAAAACTTGATGGCGTTATCAATCAGGTTGTTTACGGCTACTTCAATCACGCCCCGATCGGCCAGAATGTGAACCGGCTCATCGGGCAGGTTGACGACAATGGTTTGTTGTTTGGCAACGGCCGTTTCATCCCGTTCCGTCGCCATATCCCGTACCACCCCCGCCAAATCCACTTGTGTGAGCGACAACGTCTCCCGCCCCGTATCCACATATTGGAAGTTGAGCATATCCTGAATCAGCCCGCGCAAATGGACGGCCGCATCCAAAACCGTATCAAACTGCCCCGCCATCTCCGGCGACGCTTCCTCACGCAAAAACGACAGATACCCCAAAATCACCGAAAGCGGCGTGCGCAGTTCATGCGATGCGA
>JANTHP010000325.1 GCA_024762395.1 Anaerolineae bacterium
CGAGGCGATGCGCCGGCAGTTTGGCACGATGAATGCCGGATTAGCTGAGGCGGTCAGCGGCATTGAGGTGGTGAAGGGAAGTGCGCAGGAATGGCAGGAAATTGAGAAGTTTGTGCAGGATGCGGCCAGTTATCGCAGCTATTTTGTCGAGCAAGGCCTCATCCAGGCTCGTTATCTGCCTATGTTGATGTTTTTCATTTTCTATGGAGCGGGTTTGTTCCACGCGCTTTGGCTGTGGCAGCAGGGAACGCTGACGTTGGGTGAAACGGTGGCTTTTGTCGGCTTGTTCCGCACGCTGCGCTTCCCTACGTTTGTTTCCATTTTTGCGTTTAATTTGATGCAGTTGGGCATTGCCAGCGCGCGCCGTATTTTGGAACTTATTAACACGGAAACGGAGCTGGATGAGAATGACGCCGGTTATGCGGACACGATGCGGGGGCAGGTGACGTTTGAAAATGTGTGTTTTAGCTACAATGGCGGCGGCAATGCGGCCGCAGTTTTGAAAAATATCAGTTTTACCGCCCAGCCGGGGGAGACGATTGCGATTGTGGGCCAAACGGGATCGGGCAAGACGACGTTGACGCGCCTGATTGACCGGATTTTTGATGCGGATGACGGCCGTATCCTCATAGACGGTGTAGATGTGCGCGACTGGAGCCTGGAATCTCTGCGCTCCCAAATTAGCGCTATCGAGCAAGACATCTTCCTCTTTTCCCGTTCCATCGCCGATAACATTGCCTTTGGCAACAACAACGCCAGCCGGGAAGCGATTGTGGCGGCGGCCAAAGAGGCGCAGGCGCACGATTTTATTATGGGTTTCAGCGATGGGTACGAAACCGAAATCGGCGAGCGCGGTGTGATGTTGTCCGGCGGGCAGCGGCAGCGGCTGGCGATTGCCCGCGCCTTCCTCACCAATCCGCGCATCCTCATTTTGGACGACAGCACTAGCGCCATTGACAGCGCCACCGAAGACCAGATTCAGCAGGCGATGCGCCGCATCAGCCGCCAGCGAACGACCTTCCTCATCACCCACCGCCTCAGCCAAATTCGTTGGGCCGACCGCATTCTGGTTTTGCGGCAGGGTGAACTGGTTGACCAGGGGACGCATGAGGAACTGCTGGAACGCAGCGAAGCGTACCGGCGGATTTTTGCGCGGTATGATTAGGGCTGACGATAACTACTCAGGTGACAGTCACTTTTCTGGAGAAAGTGATTGTCACCTGAGGAATGAGAATTTAATAACGTACAAGAGATTGGAGACTGGAGATTAGAGATTTGTCCAGTCTCAAGTCTCTAATTTCCAGTCTCGGTTCCATAGGTTATTTAACTTCCGCTTCTTAGTGGATGAGATTATCGAGTATAATTTGAGGACATAACGGTGTATCTTCTCAATATTCCGGGGGAGAGTTGACAAATTTTCCTATGGTACTCGTGTAAGACGAAGCGCTAATGAAATTTGTCAACTCTTATCCACGATTTATTGAGATGTTACATAACGGTCAATGAATTTCTGTTGAGAGGAATCAATATGTCTACAGTTACTGTTGCTCCTGATTTGTATAAACGCATTAAAGAAGCGGCGCAAGAATATAGAATCAGCGCCGATACAATCGTGTCTGAAGCGACTCGCCGCTATCTTTGGAACCTGAAACGACAAAAGATTTCTGAAGAAAGCCGTGCGTATCGCGTTCAGCATGAACAATTGAAAAAACAATACTTGGGTCGGTACATTGCTATGTATAACGGCCAAGTTGTGGATGATGATGATGTGTTCCAGGCGCTGCGTCAGCGCGTACTCCAGAAATTTGGCGATACGGCCGTTATGATCACACTCGTCCAAGAAACCCCGGAAACAACCCTGACCTGGCGCGGGTTCCATTTAGGGGGCAAACCGGCATGAAATATCCGCACGATAACTCGTACACACCTCCTTTCCCGGCCGTTGACATCATTCTTCGCAATGGCGAAGAAGGTTTGAGTACAGATGCCGTCAGGGCATTGTTAGATACCGGATCTGACGGTTCGCTCGTTCCCATCGCTTATTTGGAACAGATATTGGCGCCGCCGCTTACCGACGCTCGGATTCGCAGCCATTGGGGAGAGTGGCGTTCTGTGCAATTATTTGCTGCCGATGTTCAATTGCATGAAATGGACGTAACTTTTCCCAGTTTGTTTGTTGTGGGCGATGAGCAAGGAGACGAGATTGTTCTGGGGCGTGATTTTATCAACAAATTGCGTGTGTGCCTGGATGGCGTCGCTGATTCTACAGAGATTTCACCGCAGTAAAAGCTGGAGTCTGGCGAATTTCAGACCCGCGAAGTTTCTGCCTCTGATGCAAAATTATAAAAATTATGTAACTATACAGCGCCGCCGAGAAGATTTGTCAAATTTTTTAGCATGACCAGGCCTTTACCAGGCCAAATTTGACAAATCTAAGGGTGTACCTGAATAGTTACAAACAGCCTTGAATTGGCCGGCGCCTTTGGGAAAAAGTGACTGTTACCTGAACGCTTACTCTGGCGGAACAAAAAACGCAAGTGTCCAGTAAAAAGAGAAAATAATGGGTTTCATCCTTGATGGCTTAGACACCGAAGATTATGACCGGCAGTATGGCGACCGGGAGTTAGTGCGGCGGATTTTGGCGTATTTTCGGCCGTACCGGCGCGATATGCTGTTGGTGGGAACCATGATTACGCTCAATTCGGCGGCGGGGACGGGCGGGCCGATTCTGATTGGCCGCGCCATTGACCTTATTGCCGAAAACCCAAGCGTGCGGGCGATGTTGATGATTTCGGGCGGTGTGCTGCTGATGGGGGTGGCGGCCTGGGTTTTTAACTTCATTCGCCAATATTTTACGGCTAAAGTGGTGGGGAATGTGGTGTTGCAGCTCCGGGAGGATGTGTTTTCAGCTACGATTGGGCATGATATGTCTTTTTATGATGAGCATCCGTCGGGCAAAATTGTCAGCCGGGTGACGTCGGACACGCAGGATTTTGCAGCGGTGGTGACGTTGACGATGAACCTCATCAGTCAACTGCTGCTGGTGCTGATTTTGGTGGTCTGGCTGCTTACTATCAATGTCTCTTTGACGCTGTTGGTGGTGGGGATGACGCCGTTGGCGGCGGCGATTGCGTTGAGTTTTCGCAAAATTGCGCGGGAGGCGACGCAGCAGGCGCGCCGGGTGACGGCTAAAATCAACGCCCAAATTCAGGAATCGGTGAGCGGCATTGTGGTGGCGAAGAGTTTCCGGCAGGAGCAGGCAATTTATGATTCGTTTGCCGTTAATAATGAGCAGGGGTATCGGGTGGGGTTGAAGCGGGGGTTGACGCTTATCTCGATTTTTCCCATTATGGCGCTGGCGCAGGGGGTGGGAACGGCGCTGTTGGTGTATGCGGGCGGTATGGCGACTCAGCCGGATTCGTTTTGGGGCGCGCTCAGCGGCGGGGTGACGACGGGCAATTGGTATTTGTATATGCAGACGGTGGGCTTTTTCTGGTTCCCGATTATGGGTATTGCTTCGTTTTGGAGCCAGTTTCAGGATGGGTTGTCGGCGTCGGAGCGGGTGTTTGCGTTGATTGACGCGGAGCCAAAGGTGCTCCAGACTGGGAATGAACCGGTGGGGCGGTTGAACGGCCGTATCCAATTCCAACATGTTAACTTCAGTTACACGGATAAAGAGGTTGTCTTGCCTGACTTCTCGCTGGACATTCAGCCGAAGGAAACGCTGGCGCTGGTCGGCCACACCGGGGCGGGCAAAAGCAGCATCGCTAAGCTTATCACGCGCTTTTATGAATTTCAGGGCGGCCAGATTTTGATTGACGGCCGTGACATCCGTTCCCTCGATTTAGGCCAATACCGCCAGCAGATCGGGCTGGTTCCGCAGGAGCCGTTCCTCTTTTCCGGCACAGTGCGCGATAATATCCGTTACGGCCGTCCTGCTGCCAGCGACAAAGAAGTGTTAGACGCCGCCAACCACATCAGCCAGGGCGAATGGCTGGATGTTTTGCCGGATGGGTTGGATACCGATGTGGGCGAACGGGGCAGCAGCCTCTCCATGGGACAGCGGCAGTTGGTGGCATTGGCCCGCGTTATCCTCAAAGACCCGGCCATTTTCATTTTGGATGAGGCGACGGCCAGCGTGGACCCGTTCACGGAAATGCAGATTCAGGAAGGGTTGGAGGAGATTATGCGGCAGCGAACGGCCGTCGTCATTGCCCATCGCCTTTCAACCGTTAAACATGCAGACCGGATTATTGTGATGGGAGACGGCCGTATCATCGAAGAGGGAACCCACGACAGTCTAATAGCTCATAGCGGCCACTACGCCGAACTTTATAATACCTATTTTCGGCACCAATCATTGGATTATATAAACGAAGTAGGTAATTTATATCGTTCCGGTGTTGATTAAGTTTTTCTCGCTTAAATTTTATGGGTTAGAAGTTGGAAACGCTGTGGGGGGAACTCATTGCAGGAAAAGTGCAGTTATTGCTCCTCGAAATTTTTCATCAAATTTTCAAATTCACGAGCTATTCTACTAAAAACAATGCTTTCGTGTTCAAGACCTTTTAGATGATATCGCTCAGCCAGGTTTGAGTATTCCTCCCTAAGTGAATCAATTAATGACGATGAGATACCAATCCCCTTATGTGTTGCAGATTTTCCTTTATGGGTAATAGGTGTGTCTTTATGAGTTCTGCGTTCTTTACTGGTTGAGGTGGATGAGGGACTAACTTTCTTCATATAATTAAATTGAGCAACCCCACCGAACTGATGACTTCTTCTTGTTATTGCCATTACTAAATAATTTCCTTCACAAGTTTACATCCATTACTTTGTATCACACATTTAAGTTTAATCAATAGGTCTGTAGTTATAGAAGCAACTGTATTTTCGGGATGTGTGTGGTTTTTTATTTGTTTTCACCATTCTTTGACATTATTTCTGTAAACTCGCGGATAAAAGAGAATTCTATATCAGCGATGTGGGCCTGAATTAAAGCGTCAGTTTGCTCACGCTCTAACTCAAGTGCTGCCGAAATATAGTAAATAAACGAAGGCGGGATTTTTCGCTTACCATTCCTGTAATTTCCTATGGTGCTGGTATCAATTGTATAACCTTGTAAATTAAGGAGTGATTGCAATTGAGAATTTGTCTTTATACTCTTGCTTTCGCAATAACCCATTAACATTTGGTTGAAAAAGGTCACTCTCTTAGATTTTGTAGTTCTTGCGTACATCTTGAGCTTACTTTTTGGAGAGTCACGTGCTGCTGGGAAAAAGTGTTATCTAAATTTGTTTCATAAAACTTAGTATAAACCCATTCTTAACAGACACGTCCCTAAAAGGACAAATTTGTCAACAGACAG
>JANTHP010000326.1 GCA_024762395.1 Anaerolineae bacterium
CATGATGATTGTTTACGGGTTTCACCCGACGCCGTTTGGCGAATGTTTGCTGGCGGCAACGGAACGCGGCATTTGCAATCTGCTGTTTGTGGCTGGCAGCCGTCAGCGAACGTTGCAATCTGTCATTGAGCAATGGCCGGGTGCGAAGGTGGTGGAGGATGGTGAAAAGACACGGCCGTTCATCGCCCAACTCTTTTCTCCCACCGCTGAAACCCAATTCCACCTGTATCTCAAAGGGACAAATTTCCAAATTCAGGTGTGGCGGGCGCTGCTAAAGATTCCGGCGGGTACGGCCGTTTCCTACGGACAATTGGCACGCATCATGAAAAATCCAGGAGCGGTTAGAGCGGTGGGAACGGCCGTCGGGTGTAATCCCGTCGCCTATCTCATCCCCTGCCATCGCGTCATCCGGCAGACAGGTGGCTTTGGCCAATATCGCTGGGGGACCACCCGCAAAAAAGCCATCCTAGGGTGGGAGGCTGCCCGCCGTTACGCTGCCCCGCTTTCCCCAAATTTAGCAGCGCCGGGCATTTCAATATGAAGCTCAAAAATTTTCTGCGAATTTTATTGTTAGCCGCCCTTTGGGGGCCATCATTTCTGTTTATCAAAATTGCGGTGGCAGAAATCCCGCCCATCACGCTGGTTACGGTTCGCATCGGGTTGGCCGCCGTGACACTTTACATCATCTTGCTGGCGCAGGGCCGGCGTTTGCCTTCCTGGGGGAGCATCTGGCGGCACTTTGCCTTCATGGGTTTCTTTGCCAACGCCCTACCGTTCGTCTTTTTCAGTTGGGGCGAGCAATATGTAGACAGCGCTCTGGCTTCCATCCTCAACGGCACAACGCCTATTTTTACCGTCGTTTTAGCCCATTTCCTTGTGGCCGACGATCGGATGACGCCGGCTAAATTAACAGGAACATTATTAGGATTCGCCGGACTGCTCGCCATCGTCGGGCCGGCGCTGGGCACGGGGGTGCAGGCCGAGATGTTGGGACTGCTGGCGATGGCCGCTGCCGCTTCCTGTTATGCTGTCACCATCATTTACTCGCGCCGCCACTTGCGGGGGCTGCCGCCGTTGGTTGCGCCAACGGCCCAGTTGTTGATGGCGACTTTGTTTTTGCTGCCTGTTTCGCTGGGATTGGAACGGCCGTATACACTCTCGCTGCCATCTTTCCCCGCCATTGCTTCTTTGTTAACGCTGTCGTTTATGGGAACGGCCGTTGCCTTTGTCGTCTACTACCACATCATTGAGCGCATGAACGCCACCGATTTAGCGATGGTGACGTATCTGATGCCCGTCTTTGGCGTCGCATTGGGTATCATCGTCCTGGGCGAACAGCCGGGCTGGACAGCTTATGCAGGCAGTGTTCTCATCCTTTTGGGCGTGATGACAGTGAATGGTGTTTTTCGTAGACCTGGGTTTCAAAAACCTCGCAGGTCTGGTTAAACCGCCTCACGCAAGGCACGGATATTGCGCAGCGGGGTAGTGACCATTGCTACACAGCCGGTTCCTAGCAGGAGGCGACGGCCGTTCGTCTGGGCAATCGCATCCTTCACCTCCTCCAACGTCTGTTCCGGCGATTCCTGATGCAGCGTCCACTGGTCAACGCCACCGCTGGCCGCACCCCGGATTTTTTCCAACCCCCGCCGCAAACTGATACCCGTTTCCCGGTCATGCCAGTTGACAATTGAGGCCGGATAATCGGCAACAGCGTCAAACATGATGTCGCTGCTGTGAATATGCAGTACATTCAGCCAGAGGTCTTGGACTGTTTCTAAAATACGGAGGTCGAACGGCCGTCCCCAGGCCATAAATTCATCCCAGCTCATCAGCGGGTAGCGGGCGTGCTGCACCGCATAATAAATCCCGCTGATGCCCGTCGCCTTTGCCGCTTCCACAAACCGAATCGTACTTTCCGTAATCGCTTCCAGCCCCCTTTTAACCGCATTGGGATGCGAACGCAAATGACTCAACATCACCGAATTCCCGGCCAGATTTTTGGCTTGCGACAGCGGGGAGAAAATAGTGGCAATGAACGGAACCTCTTCCCCCATCTGCTCGCCAACCAGCCGCAGCGCCTCGATTTGCACCGCCAACGCGCCCTCGTCGGGGTTCAGCGGGGCCAGTTTTTCCCAATCGGCCGGCGTTTGGATGGGGCGATGCGTATATTGGCGTGTCCCTTCGATGTGACCGACCCACTTATCGCGCACGCCCCAATCCGTGACCATGTAGCTGCTGGACGGGCCGACTTTAAGCAAATCCCAATCATAATCTTGCTGCCATTTCAGATGAGCGGCGGCCAATGCGGCCGCATTCTGGTCATCGCCGGGCCAATGCCGCCACAGGGCGACGGGCACGCGATCTGGTTTTTCTCCGGCAATGGTGGTTTCAAGACGTTGGCGTTTGTTTAATTTTGACATAAGCTGCTCCTTTTTATTGCGCGCAAAAATAGCAAAGGATGGAGCAAAGGGCAACAATTGCTAAGGGTTCGCTCGTTTTTAACTTTCCTATTTGACAATTCCCGTTCCTAGATGCGCATTAGAGGGGGTGGAAATGGGAGGAACGGCCGTTTATAATGTTCCCAACACAATGACTCAAAAAGACCCCCTTACCTGGACTTTCCACAAAGAAATCCAGCAAGTAACCATTAACCTGCCCCGGACGGCCCTGAAGTTGGCCCGCGCTGTGGCTTATCCCGATTTGGATGTGGCTGACTACCTGGCCCGGTTGGATGAATTGGCGGCGTTGGCGGGGACGGCCGTTTCCCCTCATCTTTCCGTCCTCGCCCAGGCCGACGCCCTGGCCGACTTCCTGTTCCGCCAACAGGGCTTTCAGGGCAACCGTGCCTTCTACTTCGACCCGCGCAACAGCTACCTCAATGAGGTTTTAGACCGCCGCCTGGGGATTCCGATCACGCTTTCCCTCCTTTACACGGCGATTGCCGAACGGTTGGGGCTGCCTGTTTTTGGCGTGGGGATGCCCGGCCATTTCATCGTTGCCGTGCGCGTGGCCGGGCAGGATTTTTACCTCGATCCCTTCCACGAAGGTCAGCGGCTGACGATGCAGGATTGCGCCCGGCTGGTGCGCGAAACGACTGGCTACGAGTTCCGCGAAGCGTGGCTGGCCCCAACGCAACCCCGCGCTATTTTGGCCCGGATGTTGAATAATTTGCGCAATATCTATGTGCAATATCAGCGATGGGAGGAGGCAGCGGCCGTTATCGAACTCCTAATTTTAGTCCAACCGGATGTTCCCCCGCATTTACGCGACTTGGGCTTCGTCCATTTCCAAAACGGCGCCCCCCACCTGGCCGCCCGCTACCTCGACGCCTATCTACAAGCGCAGCCCAACGCCCCCGACGCCGACGCCATCCAACACAACGTCAGTCGGGCAATTGATCAATGGGCGCGGCTGAATTGAGGGGAGATTGAAGATTGGAGATTACGTGTTATCAGTCACCAATCACCAATCGCCAGCTACCAGCTACCAGCTACCAACATCACCCCATTCTCAACGTAGACAACGACTCAATCCGCAAATCACGCAGCCGGTCGCGGGCGATTTGGGCCGCTTTTTGCAGCATCAAATAGCCAAACCGACAGTCGGATTCAAACGCTTTGAGCAATTTCTTGGCGTCAAAAGCGACAACCCGGCTGGGTATCATCGCTTTGGCTCCAGCCGTCGCCAGATAAGGCGGCACAACGGCCGACCAGGAAAATACGTCCCCTGTCCCCAGCGTGCTGATGACCAACTCTTCCATCGCCATCTTGCCGGTCAGTTGGCCGGCCACATCGCCGGCGGCGGCGGGGGCCGGCATCTCCGTCACGACGGCGACGGCTCCTTCCACAATAAGATGAATGCAGCACAACTCGTCTCCTTCACGGAAGAAGACATGCCCGGCGTCAACGGTTAACTCTTCCGCCGCCTGCGCCAGAGTGACGATTTCATCATGACTCAAACCGGCCGAAAACGGATAACGGCGGATAATCTCAGGCGAAATCATAATGACCTCCAATTTCAGCTAACACGGCCGTTACCGCCCCAGGAATGGCAGCAGCAACGGCCGTTGTCGGCTCCTCACTAAACTCAATCACATTCTCAACCTCAATCGCATAAATCACCACCTCATCCGGCAGATGCAGCCCCAGCTTCTTCCCCGACTCCAACGCCGTCACCAGCGTCGTGTCATGCGCCGAGGCGCTGTGCTGCGTGGGGCTGATGGCGCGGAGGTCGTCCAGCGTCATCCGGTGCATCCGGCCCGGCTGGTTATCGCCATTCGTAAACGCATCCACAATGATGGCCCGGTCATAGCCAATCATCAATTCCATCAGCCGCAGCCCGCCGGCGCTGGCCTCCGTCACATCAGCGAGTTGCGGGTGGCGGGTGGCGAGTATCTTTTCTAATTCATAGGCGACTTTGACGCCCACGCCGTCATCCGTGAGGATGGGATTGCCCAGGCCTATAACGATAGTTTTCATATCATCTGGGAGATTGGAGACCGGAGACTAGAGACTAACCAACAATCTCCAATCTCCAATCTCCAGTCCTAAATCTCCATCAAACAAACTGCGACAACCGTTCCACCTCCCCCCCATCCGCATCTTTGATCACCACCTCCAGCGGCATTTGGCCGGGCAGGGAGTGGGTGGCGCAGGACATGCACGGGTCGTAATTGCGGAAGGCCATCTCAATGGTGTTCAGCAGCCCTTCGCTGATGACTGTACCGTTGTGGATCAGGCCTTGCGCCGCCTTCTTCACCGACATAGCGATGGGGGCATAGTTGTTGGTGGTGCCGACGATGAGGTTCACCTTCGTCAAGATGCCGTTTTCATCCGTCTTGTAATGATGGGTCAGCGTGCCGCGCGGCGCTTCCACCGAGCCAATACCTTCGGTCGGCGTGTTTTTCACCACCACGCGCACGTCCGGATCGGTGATTTCCGGGTCTTGGGCCAGTTCCAGCATCCGTTCGGCGGCGTACAGTAGCTCGACCAGCCGCGCCCAGTGGGTGGCCAGGCGATGATGGATGGGTTGGTAACGGCCGTTCACCTTCTTACTACCCAGCGTCTCATAAAACTTCTCAAACGCCTCCTGCGCCTTCGGCGTCGCCATCCCATCCGACGCATTCAGCCGCGAGAGCGGGGTAGCACAGTAGACGCCGCTGTCCATGCCGTCCGTGAACCCGTTCCAGCCCACTTCTTTCAGATAGGGGAACTTGAGATACGTCCACGGCTCTACCCGTTCGGCGATGTGCTGCGCGTAATCCTTTGGCGGATACTTGATAAACTCTTTTCCTTCCGGGTCGGTCACGCGAATCAGACCATCATAAAAATTAACGTGATTGTTGCCGTCCACCGTGCCCATGTAGTA
>JANTHP010000327.1 GCA_024762395.1 Anaerolineae bacterium
ACCCCGCCCCCATCAGAAATTCCGCCCCCGCCGCCCAGACCAACCCCCCAACCCACCAGCAGCCTGGCCGACAATTGGCGGTTTGTTGGCAGCGCATCGGCCGGCATTGAGCTTGCTATCCCCATGGATTGGGTGGATATTTCAGACTCGCTTGATGTGGCGACAGCGACGAACCCGTTGGGGTTCAATATCTTGCTGCTGGCCGATTCGCAGCGGACCGGGCGCAGTTTGCTGGCCGGGAAAACAATACGCGAGGGCGCTTTTGGCGTGGGGCTGATTATCGGCCAATCTTTGCCAGACGACGATCCGGTTGCCGCGCTGACACAGCTTGTTTCAGAAATGGAAACGGCCGTTACCCCCCTCAATCAAGCCCAGTCCGCCACAGCCGACAATCCCAATGCCATTCCCGCCGCGTCTATAGACATCACCGGTGACCCGCTTGGGTTCTTCGACGATGACGGCGACACCCTTCGTTCCAGGCTGGTTCTCTTTTTACCGCAAAAGGAAAACCGTCAAAACGGCCGTGCCGCCACCCTCATATTACTCAGCGCCCCAACCGATCAATGGCAGCGTTATGCCAATACATTTGACCAGATAGCCCATTCCGCCATCATATACAACATCTCATCGGGAGAGACGTTAAACGCCGGCAACGTCAACCTTATCGGCGGCCTGGTTGATGGCAAAAGTCTCAATGCAACCTTAACCGGCGGCATAAAAGATGTCTGGACATTTTCCATTACCGAAGCCCGCTACGCCACATTAAGCCTATCGCCTGACGACAAGGAACTAGACCTGACCCTGACACTCATCAGCCCTTCCGGGCAAACCATCGCTCAGGTAGATGGCGGCTATGCCGGCGACACGGAAGTTATCGCCGATGTGTATTTGACCGAAAACGGCCGTTACGTCGTCGAAGTAAGCGACTTCTTCAACCAAAGCGGCCGTTACAACCTAAGCCTGACCCTCAATGAAGAACCGGGCTTTACCAGCGCCGGCGACATATCCCCCGGACAAAGCATCCAAAGCAGACTGCCCGTCAACACCCGGCACGTTTGGACATTTGATGGCGATGCAGAGCATCTAATCAGCATCGTTTTGACCCCCGATGACAACCAGATGGACGCCATCCTCAACCTGTACGGGCCAGACGGCCAACGATTAGTCGCGTTGGACGAAGGATTCAGCGGCGACCCGGAAGTAATTTCCGGTTTTGAACTACCCGTGACCGGTTCCTATTCAATCGTCGTCAGCAGCTTCGCCGATAACGGCGGTTTATACACCCTCACCCTGGATGAAGGCGGCGAAGCCATCCAAAACTTTTATGACGCCGGCGATTTGGCTTATGGAGACGTAAAAACCGAAACATTGCAAGCCGGAGAAGCGCATGCCTGGTTTTTTGAAGGGCGGGCTGATGATGCGGTACACATTGCCGCCCGCCCGCTTGACGATATTTTAGATTTAGATGTCTGGTTGTTTGACCCTGATATTGAGCGAATAGAAGCCGTAGATACATTCACCGCGGGCGAGACAGAGACCGTCGAATTAGTTTTGCCGCGTGATGGCCAATACTTAATTTTGGTGCGCGACTTTTTCAGCGAAGGTGGACAGTATGAGATTGAATTATCCGCTTCGCCTGCGACGGCGCCCAAATTTGCGGGCCAGGTTAGCTATGGCAAAACAGTCACAGGCACACTGTCGTCGGGACAAACAACGCTGTGGTATTTTGACGGCAATGAAAAAGATGTCATTGACATCGAATTATCACCGGCCAGCGCGACGGACGATGTTGTTTTGATTTTGCAAGACCCGGACGGCAGCGTCGTTTTGGAGATTGACGAAGCGCCTGCCGGAGAAAGCGAATTTCTAAATGCGTTTTCACTTACGGCTGATGGTTTATGGGGTGTTGTCGTTGCCGATTTCTTCGATGAAGGAGTCGTGTACGCCCTAACCGTGCAGCGGTCGCAGTAATGAAACTGGAGTCTGGCGAATTTTAGACCGGCGCGGTTTTCACCTCTGGCGCCAAGCTGCAAAAACTGCTAAAAAACCGCGCAGGTTTTCTCTTTACTGCTTCCAATCTCAAATCTCTGGTCCCTAATGGTTTTGCACAAAGATGAAGAACAGCAGGTTTTCGTTGCAACTGGCTCTGGTTTGCACGCTGTATACCTGGGAAACGGCCGTGCCGTTCGGCGACTCCAGTTGTAAATTGTAATCGCGGATGACCGGTTGATCGAAGACAAACTGTTCCCAGCCGGACGGGCTGTAAGCGGGAGCCGTCCCTACAACCAGGCGTTTATCAATACCGCTGCCCCAAACATGCACCACAAAGCTGCCCGCTTGTACCGGATTTCGGCTTAAATCTAACACCTCCCCGGCGATGCCCAACCAATCACAGCCGGCCGAATTGGCATAATTCGCCAGGTAAATGGGGCTAATGTCCGATTTAGTAAAAGGAAATGCCGAGCGGGTAGACGTAACCGTTGGCGATGGGCCGGGGGGCGTCTCCGTTGGTGTGTTGGTAGCGGTTGGCAGCGGCGTGGGCGTGGACGTTTTGGTAGGCAAAATGGGCGTGATGGACGGCGTCAACGTAGGACGGCGTGTATTCGTCGCTTTCGGCGGCGTTGTTGGTTCTGGGACAATGGGCGTCCAGGTGGGCAGCAGCGGATTTGGCGTGGCTGTGGGTGTGCGTGTGGGAACGACAGCCGCCACGGCCGCCGTCGGAGCCGCGACATCTTCTTGTTGTTGTTTGTTCAGCACAGAGGCCAGCGGTGTGCGCTCTAACATGTCCGGCATGAAGAAAACGGCGATAAACCCGGCAATTAGCAGCAAAGTCAGCGCAAAAAATAGAATTGCCAATACATTTTGAATGATTGTGCCGCATCCGCGACGTTTTTTTCTTTTCACGATACGTTTCCCAGACCGGTTCAATCTGGCGATTGAATCAATCTAATCTAACTGAATTCGCAAAGTAACTACTCAGCCTCAGAGGTGACAGTCACTTAAAATACAGCAAGTTGTGACCAGCGCCTCTGGGAAAAGTGACTGTCACCTGGGTGGTTACTCCGCAAACTTAAAGGAACGGAAATTAAATAACCTATGGAATTGAGACTGGACTAATCTCTAATCTCCGGTCTCCAATCTTTTGTACGTTACTAAATGCTCATTCCAAAGCAGACGCTATCAGGTGCCAACGAAACGAGTAATGTCTGCATCCTGCCATAGGCCATCGAGCCACGATTCGAAGGCTTGTTGCAGCATAGTATACCGCATATCGGCAGATAACGGCCGTTGCGGATCCCGCTCAATTACCTGTACCAAATAATAGGTAACAGCCCCGTTTTCATCCGTCACCGTAATCACATCGCTGGTTTGTCCTGGTTCCAGCGTAAATGCCACATCCTCCACCGGCTTAATCAACAACGAACCGCGCGCAAAATAATCCAGGTCGCCGCCGTTTTGGGCCGTGTGTGTATCCAATGAGTATTGTCTCGCTAATGCGCCAAAATCGCCGCCGTCACGAATTTGCTGCAGCAGTGACTCAGCCAGCGCCATGTCGTCAACTTGCAAATAACGCGCCTTGACCTGTTCAACGGTCGTGGGAACATCGGCGGTAACGGCCGTTACCACCGCCTCAACCAACATCTCATCCGCCAACGCTGCCTCAAACTCTTCTCGCGTCCACTGGTTTGCTTCCAGCCAGGCGTCAAAATTCCCGGCTTCACCGGCCGTCGCTTCCAATTCAGCCAGCTTGGCAGTAACCGATTCCGGGAAAACGGTAATGCCTTCACGAGCGGCCGCTTGTGTGATCAACGCCCGTTCGATAAGCGTATCCAACACCACCGCCCGATAATTTACGCCATCTGCGCCCGGCGTTGTTCCTAATTCAACCTGGGCCTGCTCGTAACGGGCCAACTCCCGCTCATAAGCGGCCAGGAAGATGGGCTGATCATTAACCAGCGCCGCTATCGGTTCAGATGGTGTGGGCGTGGGGGGAACGGCCGTCGGCGGCGACAGCGTCGGTGAGGGAGCGGCGGCGGGGATATTGGTAGGATTGGTGGGCGGAACGGCCGTTTCCGGGCTGATTTCTGATGGGTTGTTGTCATTGCACGCGGCAGTCAACAAAACCAGCAGCAACAAAAAAACGGGGGAAAATACACGGCGTTTGTTCATAAATCACTCATTGTATGACATTATGTTTTGTTGTAACGTAAGCACATTATACACAAAGGTCACAAAGCAAGGCAAAAGCCAGGCGCATTTCCCACATTCCCTGCTATAATTTCTGTGGGTCTTTTGGATATCGTGGGGCTTGACGTAATTCGTAATTCATAATTCGTAATTCGTGATGCACCTCTGGTTACGCATTACGGATTACGCATCACGCCATGATGACCCCACGAATTCCCAAAGAGCCATTTCTATTTGGTAACCACTCAGGTGACAGTCACTTTTCGCAGAGGCGCTGGTCACAACTTGCTGCATTTTAAGTGACTGTCATCTCTGAGGCTGAGTCGTAGGCGCGTGAGGCTTTCTGGATAGCTGCCGCTTAAATTTGACGAGGGTTTTGTGTCATATCAATGTGAGAACTGCGGACAAACCGCACTGGAGACAGACACGATTTGCTGGCATTGCGGGCAGCCGTTGTCGCCTCCAAACAAGAAACAAGAAACGCCTTCTGCCGATGAAGATGCGGAAAAAGAACGGCCGTTACCCCTGGTCAGTCTGGCGGCGTATGGCGGCTTAACCCTGGTCATCATCATTGCCCTGTTTATGGTCATGCAGGCGTTGGGAAGACAACCCCAGGTTGTTCAGGGGTTTGGCGCTTCGCTCAAGCCGGGGTGGACGGCCGTCACCGATCAACAACGCACATTCACACTGAACTTGCCCACACAATGGAAGCGGCTTGACCGGTTCGATCCGGAACAGGAAGCCGAATTCATCGAACAAATTCGCCGGAATAACCAATACCAGGCCGCTCTTGCCCCCTACGATGCAATGGCAGACGACCGGCAGTTGTTGCTGCTGGCTGTGGCAGAGATGGGGGAAGGGGAAACGGCCGTTACCGCCCCCCCTCCCTTCGTCATCATTGCCCGCAGCCGTCAACTTAGCCAACAATCGCCCGAACAGATGATGGTAGATTTGCGCCAGGGGCCGGCCGGAACAACATTGCTGCGATCAAACTTGACAGAGGGGGTAAACGGCCGTCAGCAAACCATTTCCATCTTAACCTGGCTTTATGGCGGGCAAGAACTGCGCTGCCAACATCTATTCTTCAAGGACGCGCCGGACAGTTACATCGTTGTCGGATGCGCTCCCGAAGCCAGCTACGGCAGTCT
>JANTHP010000328.1 GCA_024762395.1 Anaerolineae bacterium
TGGGCGGGCGCAACAAAACTGAAAAAGTACAGGAACTCATCCTCTACTGCGACCGCCACATGCGCTTACCCGATTTACTCGCCGCCTGCCGCGCCGCCCGTCCGCGCGTTGACTGGCCTGCGTTTGCTTGATTTGATTGACTTCAATCCCAAAATGAATTACCATCAATTCAAAAAGGTAATTCAATGAGGTGAATTCTGATGAGAAGCACAATTACTGCTAGAGGGCAAACCGTTATTCCCGCCGCCATTCGACGGCGTTTCAAGCTGTCGCCATCCGACCGGCTGGAATGGATTGTAGAAAACAATGTGATTCGCGTTGTGCCAGTACAAGATGACCCGATTGCGGCGTTTCGAGGCAGCGGCACAGGCGGCGCTACTGAGCGGTTGTTAGCCGAGCGCGCTGAAGATAAGGAACGGGAATGAAACGCTACCTCCTAGACACATCGGCGTTTCTGACACTCAGGGACAATGAACCCGGCGCAGATCAGGTTGCCGAGTTGCTATACCAAGCGCAAGAAGGCGAAGTGGTATGTTTTGCCTGCTTTATGACGCAAATGGAACTTTTTTACCGCGTCTGGAAAGATAGCGGCGAACTGGAAGGACGGCTGGCCTATGAACAAAGTCAATCTTTGCCTGTGACATGGGTACATGAAGATAAAGCTTTTTTAGAAAAAGCAGCCGCACTCAAGGCAACCTGCCCCATTTCAATAGCCGATGCCTGGATAGCCGCTTGCGCTATTTTGCAAGGAGCCACATTGGTTCATAAAGACCCGAAATTTGAGTCAGTGGATTGCCCGCAGCTTGTTTTGCCATACGAAAAATAGATGATGCCGACCGCGTTGAACGGCCGTGTGTGAATTAGCTGGCATTCGCTTGAGAGGCATCATGATAAGCGCCATTGACCCTAAAGGACAAACCACACGATTGTTAAAAGCTCGCCACAACGAAAACATATCAGGAGAACAATAATGAAACTTGATAATTACGACCGTTCCTACCTAACCCTGACCCTCGAAATAGACAAACACATTGACGGCTACGTAGACGCTTACTACGGGCCAGAGGAGATTAAAACGGCAGTCTCCGCCACACCCAAACGTGCCCCAGCCAAACTATTGGACGACGTAACCGCGCTGCAAGCCAACATCCCCGCCGCCGACCCGGCCCGGCAGGCGTACCTGACCGCCGCACTGCGGGCCATCGAATGCACGGTGCGGATGCTGAGCGGCGAAACATTCGATTATCTGGACGAGGTCAACCGCTTCTACGACATCAGCCCGCAAAAGGTGGATGAAGCCGAGTTTACCGCCGCCCACAACGAACTGGACACGCTGCTCCCCGGCAGCGGCCCCATCGCCGACCGGCTGACAGCGCGGCGCAAATCCTACGAACTGGACAAGGCGCAAATCCTGCCCCTGCTGGAACTGGCCCGCGCCGAAGCGCAAAAACGAACGGCCGCCTTATTCGACCTGACCGGCGATAACGGCTTTGAGATTAAACTGGTCAACAATCAACCCTGGGGCGCGTATAACTGGTATTTGGGCGACGGCCGTTCCCTCATCGAATTCAACACCGACATCCCCGTCTCCGCGCTGGGGTTGATCAGCACCTTCGCCCACGAGGGCTACCCCGGCCATCACACCGAACACATCCTCAAAGAGCGCCTTTTGTACCGCCAAAAAGGGTACGCCGAGCAAGCCGCCATGCTGCTCAACTCTCCCTCGGCGGTCATTGCGGAGGGGATTGCGACAACGGCCGTCGAAATCATCTTCCCCAACGGCAGCCAGCACGATTGGAACGTCGAGGTCTTGTTACCCAAAGCAGGCATCAACACCGGCGAGACCGCCGACCAGTTCCGCCGCATCGCCAAAGCCGCCCAAACCTTGCGCTATGTCACCGGCAACGCCGCCATCCTGCACCACAGCGGCCAACTCAACCGGGAACAAACCATCGAATACATCCAAACCTACGCCCTGGCAACGCCCGAACGCGCCGCCAAGAGTTACAGCTTCCTCACCCATCCGCTCTTCCGCTCCTACCTGTTCACCTACACCCAGGGCTACGACCTCATCGCGCAAGCGACAGAAAACGGCGACAAACTACCCCTTTTCCGCCGCCTGCTAACCGAACAAATTCTACCGTCCCATCTCGACTACGAGACTACCGGACTACAAGACTAGGAGACTCCCATGGACTTCACACCTTCCGAACTCATGATCGTCAACGCCTCCCGCGCCTTAAAAGGGAGCCGCGTCGTCTTTGTCGGCGTGGGGCTGCCCAACATCGCCTGCAACCTGGCGCGGCGCGACCATTCGCCCAATCTGGAACTGGTCTACGAAAGCGGCGTCTTTGGCGCCCATCCCGCCCGCCTGCCCCTCTCCATCGGCGACCCGACACTGGTCAGCGACGCCACCTCCGTCACCAGCATGAGCGATTTATTCATGCTGTATTTGCAAGGCGGGCTGGTGGATGTGGCCCTGCTGGGCGGGGCGCAAATTGACCGCTACGGCAATTTGAATACAACCGTTGTTGGTGATTATGCGAAACCGAAGGTGCGCCTGCCCGGTTCCGGCGGCGCCTGCGAAATCGCCATCAACGCCAAAAAGATTTTCATGATCATGCGGCTGAAAAAACGAGCCTTTGTGAACAAATTGCACTTCATGACCAGTCCCGGCCATCTGGATGGCGGCGACGCCCGCAAACGTCTCGGTCTCCCCGGCGCTGGCCCGCAGCTCGTCATCACCGACCGCGCCTTGTTTGATTTTGACAATGAAGACCATGAGATGACGCTGATCGAGATGGCTCCCGGCGAAACGGCCGATTCCATTCAAGCCGAAGTCGGTTGGCCGCTGCGCGTCTCACCCAACCTGAAAGAGATGACGCCGCCCACCGCGACGGAGTTCGCCATCATCCGGGAGCAGCTTGACCCGGCCGGACTGTATCGGTAAGAAGATGGGACGCGGAGTTGCGCGGAGAAGACGCAAAGATACGCGGAGAGAAGAAAAAGAAAATTCGTTTCCTTCTCGTTTTCTCCGCGTATCTCCGCTCCTCTGCGTATCTCAGCGTCCAAAAAACAATGCCTAAGAAACAATTCATTCTGGAAGATAACGGCCGTCACACCCTCGAACTAACCTGGGACTCCATGTGGCGCAATTTCACCATCCATTTTGACGGCGCGCCTGTGGATACGATTGAAGGCGGCGGCAAAGGGCTGCGGGCGGGCAAAACCATAACCCTGCCCGATGGCTCGGAACTGGACGTGCGGTTGAAAAACTCACTCGTCGCTTCTGAGTTAGCGGTTGTGCGTAACGGCCGTCCCCTCCCTGGCTCGGCCACCCATCCACTGCAAAAAATCAGGCAAGCTTACACCATCATCTTCATCATCGGCGTTTTGAATTTGGTATTGGGGTTGGTCGGCCTGGTTTCCACAGCCGAATGGGTTTTGTTACTCAGCGGAGGATGGATAACGGCCGTCTTCGGTCTCTTTCTGCTCATCCTCGGCTGGTTGGTCAAAGCCAAGCATTCCCTGCCCGCCCTCATCACCGCCATCTTTTTGTATGCGGCAGACAGTTTATTGGGAATCTGGGTCGTCGTCGCCGGCGGCGAAGCGCCCGGCATCGCCGGACTCATCGTGCGCGTCCTGTTCATCATCGGCATGGCGCAAGGCATCAAAGCCATTCAGGAAATTGGCGACTAGAGACTACGAGACTAGAGACTACGAGACTAGAGGTTATAAGACTACATGACTAAATACACACACCCACACGGACATGTTTTTTATCGCAAAATGGGCTTTGCCCGGCCTAAAATCTCGCATGGAGAGGGCATTTATCTATTTGACGACACCGGTAAGCGGTATATTGACGGTTCCGGCGGGGCGATTGTGGTGAATGTGGGACACGGCCGTTCCCGCATCGCCAACGTCATCGCCCAACAAACCCAAACCGTCGCCTACGCCCACCCGACCATGTTCACCAGCGAACCGGCCGAACGCTTCTCGGAAGCGTTAGCCCCAATCGTTCCCATCCCCGACGCCCGCTTCTTTTACATGAGCAGCGGCTCCGAGGTGGTGGAAGGGGCGATTAAGCTGGCCCGGCAGATACAGATGGCGCGGGGGGAAAACGGCCGTACCCTCACCATCAGCCGTTGGCGCAGCTATCATGGACTCTCCTTCGGCGCGTTAGCCGCCAGCGGACGCCCCGGCTTCCGCCAGCCGTACCTGGGCATGATTCACGACGTCCCCCACATCGAACCGCCCTACCCCTACCGCGAATCCATCAGCGGCGTCGAGGCCGCCAACCGGCTGGAACAAGCCATCCTGCAATACGGTGCGGCCAACATCAGCGCCTTCATCGCCGAGCCGATTAGCGGGGCCAGCATGGGCGCCGTCATCCCGCCCGACGGTTATTGGCCGCGCGTCCGCCAGATTTGCGACCAGTACGGCATCCTGCTCATCGCCGACGAGGTGCTGGTAGGCATGGGGCGCACCGGCAAATGGTGGGGCATCAACCATTGGGACGTCCAGCCGGACATCCTCGTCTCCTCCAAAGGGCTGGCCGGCGGCTATTGGCCGTTGGGGGCCATCGCCGCCAAAGGGGAGGATGTGGCCCTCATTCACGACAAGCTGGGCGATTTCAGTCATGGCGGCACGTTCAGCCATCACGCGGTGGGCACGGCCGTCGGCCTGGAAGTATTACGCATCATCCAAGAGGAAAAGTTGGTGGAGAATGCGGCCGTTGTCGGCGAATACCTGGGCCAAAAGCTGCATCATACGTTCAGCGAACACCCCCACATCGGCGATATTCGCGGGCGGGGGCTGTTCTGGGGGCTGGAATTGGTGCAAGACCGGGAATCGAAAGCGCCCTTCCACGCCGCCCGCCATCTGGCTCCGGACATCTGGAAACGGGCTTTTGAGATGGGACTCATCGTCTACTATTCGCAAGGCTGCATTGACGGCGTCAATGGGGATGTGCTTATGCTCGGCCCGCCGCTGATTGCCCGCCGCGAAGATGTGGATGAGATGGTGGGGATGTTGGAAACGGCCGTTAACGCGGAACTACAAATTTAAACATCTCTTTGGAAATTCGTGGAGTAATCATAGCGAAATGCGTAATGCATGATGCGTACCCAGAGGCGCGTCACGTATTACGCATCACGCATTACGCAGCACATTTCACGCCCCCAGATACGCTTCCACAATGGCCGGGTCGTTACGTAAATCGGCCGCCTGCCCTTCTGTGACCAGTTGGCCGCGATCCAACACGTAGGCGTAATCGGCCACTTGCAGCGCTTGATTGGCGTTCTGCTCCACCAGCAAAATC
>JANTHP010000329.1 GCA_024762395.1 Anaerolineae bacterium
AGTTTGGTTGTTACCATCCGCTCCCGGTTACGGCCGAATTTGCGCCGCACCGCCTGGTTGAAATTAGCTGGCGATGGGGCCGGGCGTGAGCGCTGCGGCGTTACTCTAATGGGCGGCATTCGGCGGGGAGACGGCCGTTCCGGGGCCAAATCATCCGTCGTAATCGTGAGGCGCGGACTGCGCGTAGCCGTTTCCGCCGCCGTCTCATCCGGCTTGACCCGCACCACCTCCGGGTAATTGACCGGAATCGGCGGGCGGAAATGTGGCGGCACAGGCACGATGGGTTGGTCGGGCTGTAAATTATCGAGCGAAGGCGGGACATCTTCTTGATAGGCCAATTTGCGCGCTAACTTGTCTCGTTCCGTCGCGCTGCGCTGAATTTGCTGGCGCATCCAATGCGCCGCCCGTTTGACGACCTGTCCCGCCGGGCTGTACGCTTCCGGCGGCGAAGCGGGGTCGAGTTGGTGCAGCGGGTAGCCGCTTTTCCAGGCGTAGGCGGCGATGGACAAAGCTAACCAGGGGACTGGGGGCTGGGGGCTGGGTGTTGGTAATTGGTAATTGGTAATTGGCAATTGTTCATTGTTTGCCAGTCCTGTTTCGGTCAGGAGGTCGTGGAGGGCGAGGCGAACGGCCGTCGCCCCCTCAATGTGCCGCATAAAATCATCCAGTGTGGGCGCGTCCACCGCCTTCGTTGCCCGCAGCAGCGCCTTCGCCCGTGATTCGGTGAAGTCGGGGACGGGTTCAGCGCTTTGGTTCAGGTCGGCGATTAACCATTCTGCTAGTTGGGCGGCAAACGGCCGTAAATGAGCATCATCAACTGCTTGTAGGATTGTTTTTGTTTCGTTCATAGCGGAATTTTATCGGAGTCGAGGCTTTAGCCGAGAGACGACCTAAAGCCTCGACTCCGATGTCTATCACTTTTTGAATACAGATGTCGCGCTCATATGAATTGTGAATTATGAACGGCACTCATTCACAATTCTCAATCCACAATTCACAATTCACAATTAAACCGCTAACCCCGTCTCCAACTTATGCAGCCCATCCCAAACCCGCATCAACTCTTCCAGGTCAGAGACCGATTCCAAATCCATCTCCATCGCCTGGCGCAGTTCCGGGCGGTGTAGGTTGCGGTCGTGGTTTTTCAGCATCGGCTTCACCAGATGATTGTTGAAGTCGCGCTCCGCTTTCGTCGCTTCCAGCCAGAAGAGACGGCGTAGGCGGGGCAGCAGCTCGTCGTCGCTAAACAAATCGTTGATGATTTCGCCGAAGATGCGGTTGACTTTCACCGCGATGTTGTCCAGCTTGTCCGCATAGCTTACTTCCAAATCGGCGGGAGCCGCGTCGGGCTGCTCGCCCAGGAAGCTGATGTCGAAGTCCGGTTGTGGTTCGGCGGGCGTGTCCAGAATGTTGATGGCGATTTCTTCTTCCGGTTCTTCTGGCTCGGTGGCTGGCTGTTGGTGGTTGGTCGCTGGAGCAGCGGCGGCCAAATCTTGCCGCACCGCATCCACGCCGCGCAGGGCCACATCCAACAGCCGCTCATTAGTGGAGAGGGCTAATTCCTGCTCGCCTTCTTCTAGTCGAGCGTGAACGGAACGGGTTGGTTTCATCAACTCGTACATCGTTGCTTGACGGCAAACGTGTTGGAAATTCTTGCCCACCCGGTTGACGAGGGCTTGATAGGCGTCGGTGAGGGGAACGGGATCGGCCGTTTCGCCGGGAATGGCGTAGGTGTATGGTTGTTCGTAGCTGGCCCGCTCCAACCGGGATGCGATTTCATGCGCTTGCAGCGTGCGTTCCAGTTCGGAAGCCATCACCTCGGCCACTTCGGGCATGAAGTTGGAGACGGCTTCCTGCATGATCAGTTCCACCTGGAACAGGATGCGTTTGATGGGGAT
This sequence comes from Anaerolineae bacterium, assembly GCA_024762395.1. Taxonomy (GTDB): domain Bacteria; phylum Chloroflexota; class Anaerolineae; order Promineifilales; family Promineifilaceae; genus JACKCC01. The sequence goes on from JANTHP010000329.1 coordinate 1,899, forward strand.
TTCAATGCCGCTGGTTCCCCAAATCAGGTTGTCGTAGGTCACGTCGCGGTCGTCCCAGTATTCGGTGCCGTAGCTGTCCAGCAAGGTTTCTACCTCGCGCTGGATGGAATCTTGCACCATCCCTTTAACGCCATTCAGCGTGGGGCGCAGCAGATTGCGGAAACGAGCATCGCCGTTGGTGCGGGCGCTCAGTTCCAGCAGCGCATTGTGGAAAGCGCGGGGCAGCTCCTTTTGCTGCCGGATGATGACGTTTTCGTACCGTTTTTCTTGCAATTGTTCCCAACTGCTGGCAAACGGCGGGTGCATGCCGCGGCTGGCAAGCTGTTTTTCGTAGTAGAAGCGCAGGCTTTGCAAGCTGTTGCGGATGCGGGTCGAGGCTTCGCGTAGTTGACTGCGGACGCGCTCCGTTTTGATAAATTCGATGAGACTTTCGCGCAGCAGCGGCACTTCGCTTAACTTCAGCAGCGCCTCTTTGGTGTCGGGATCGAACATATCTTTGTCGTTCACTTGTCCCAATTGGTCGCGGAACGCCTTGAGAATGCGCTCGGTTTCGCCGGCGAATTCATCGGGGGCGTGGTCGGGGTCTTGCAGGTAGAGGGCGGGCGGGGCCATCACCAAAAAGTAGGGGCGATTGTGGCCGCGATCTTTGTAACGTTCCCAGTAGTTGGGGGCGATGTAGCGGGTCACTTCCTTGACTTCCAGTTCCGCTTCCGGCAGGCCGGAGTTGAGCCGGTCGAAAGCCTGGCGCACGTTGCCGCCGTTGACGGCGAGGAAGATTTTGGCGGCCGCTTCGTCTAAATCGCCGCCGCTGAGGCCGAAGAGCCGGTTTTCCTTAATCCAGTTGACCGATTCTAACGATTTGCGCTCGTCCACGCGCTGCCGCCCGGCGTCGGTGACGATGACGATCATCGCGTCTTCTTTCTTCATTTCTTCGAGGGTGATGGCTTCGTGCAGCCTCATGCCTGCGCCCAGACCGGGCACGTCTACGATGCGGAGGTAGCCGCCCATGAGCAGGTCGGGCTGGCCGGCAGCTGGCGGCGCAATGCGGAAAGTGGCCGATTTGACGAGCCGGATTTGTCGCTTGTCGCTGCCTTTGAAGCCGTCTTCGCGTAGATGTTTGAGGGCGTCGGCGTCGTCCAGCGGCAGGCTTTGCGGTGGCGGCGCATCTAGTTTGTACAGTTCTTTGTGATTTTCGTAGGAATCAATGCAGTCAGTGAGGATTTCGAGGTATTCGTCGCGTTCGGTTTTGGCTTGTTCTTTGCCATTGGCGACGAGTTCTTCGATGTCGGCGCGCGCCTGTTCGCGTTCGCCGCTGTTGGTGATGTCGAAGGCGTCAATTTCGGCGAGCTGGCAGAGACGGCGGACGCGGGTGGCGAATTCGTCTTTGCTCCAGTAGGTGAGGGTGAGGGATTCGGGTTCGCCGTTTTGGGTTTGCTCGATGTAGACGATGGTTCCGGTAACGGCCGTTACCGCCCCTGTGGGCAATAAATTGCGGCCCAACAACCCATTGATGAGCGTACTCTTGCCCACACCCGTCCCGCCAAAAAAGACCAGCGTGTAGGTGCGCTGGCCGAGAATCTTTTGCGCTTCGTCAATGTTGAACTGGGCGTCCGGCACGGCGCGGATGAGGTAATCGCGGGTGTTGTCAATGGTGCGCTGCAAATCCAGCCATTGCTCCACCTGGGCCGGGCTGATGTGGGGGAGGGCCTCCAGCGAGGTTTTGAGGTCTGCGTATTTGTCTTTCTTTTTAGGACTCATGTTTTTCCTTCCTTGATTGCGTGATGCGTAATTCGTAATTCGTAATTCGTAATTGATTACGCATTACGAATTACGCATCACGTTTTACGTTTCACGTCTTGGTTGTCTCCTGACTATTCATGCCAATGTAAAGGCAATTTGGCTTGCCTGATATTTTATAATACGCAGGAGGCGGGAGAAGGTTGCAGGGCAATGGGGGGATGGACGGCCGTTTTCATTTCAAATTATCTGATAAAAACGGAATTAGAGTGAGGAACCGGCTCTTGATTCAGTGAGGGGGTTATGTTATGATGTCGGCAAAGCTTTTTGACGCAGCGCGTCAAAGGGGGCTTGTTATGATAAAGGAAAGGATGAGCAGGACATTTAAGACGAAAAAAGGGGTGACGGTGCGGATACGGCCGTTACTCCCCTCCGATACGCCGCATTTGGTGGACATTTTCGAGCATATGAGCGCCGACAGCCGCTATAGCCGCTTCTACCAGCCGCTGGATCATGTCGCGCCGGAGCGGGTATGGCGGGAAGCGGAGGCGATTGCCCATACGCCGCAGCAGGTGGGTTTCATTGCTTTTGCCGATTTGCCGGGCCAGCCGGATGCGCCGGTAGGGGCGGCGCGGTATGTGTGTACGGGGGATGACGTGGCGGAAGCGGCCGTTTCTGTCCGTGACGACATGCAGGGGCAGGGGGTGGGAACGCAGTTGCTGGCTTTGCTGGCGGAAGAAGCGCGGGCGCGGGACGTGCATAAGCTCACGGCGCTGGTTCAAAATTCCAACAAAGCAATCGTTCGAGTGTTGAATCGGATGCCGTATCAATATGAGCGAACGGCCGTTGGCGCAGACATAGAGTTAGCGCTTGATTTGACAGCGCTAAAACAGCGGCAAGGATAGATTTTTGGCAAATTGGGGGTTGACATTTCCCATGCACACATGCTAGTATGCCTGCACTATGTCAACGCAGCACGATTCGGCACGTTACGGTTTAATTATGGCGACAGTCGTCGCTAACTGCCCGCAGTGGGTACCATACCGCGCCGCGTGTTGGGATGATGTTTTGAGAAAGGGGTAGCAGTCCCCACTCACAATTGCACTAAGTTTTCCAAGACGCGGCCTCAAAACCGCGTCTTTTTCTTTGGCTAGTCAGCTTGTCAGCCAAGAAGCTGAGCCGCTGAAATGCTGAACCGCTGAAACGCTGAAATGCTTCACGGAGGGATTATGAACGGAACAGCAGTAACCGTATCCGGCCTGGAGAAGACGTTCCAGGTCAAACAAAAAGCGCCGGGGCTGCGGGGTAGCTGGCAGGCGGTGTGGCAGCCAACGGTGAAGGAGGTAACGGCCGTTGCCGACATCAATTTCACCCTGGAAGAAGGCGAAGTCCTGGCCTTTATCGGGCCAAATGGGGCCGGAAAATCCACTACGATTAAGATGCTGACCGGCATTCTGTTCCCCAGCGGCGGGCAGGCGTCTGTTCTGGGCTACACGCCCTGGCAAGACCGGCGGCATTTGGGTTTCCACATTGGCTCTGTCTTCGGGCAGAAGCCGCAGTTGTGGTATCACCTGCCTGCTGAGGATACGTTTCGCCTATTTGCTCGCATCTACGAGTTGGATATGACCGCTTTCCGTAAACGGCGCGACTTTTTGGTAGATGCCTTCGACATCAGCCATTTGCT
>JANTHP010000330.1 GCA_024762395.1 Anaerolineae bacterium
GAAGGCGGCAACGACGAATCCCTTACCCGCGACCCGGACATCACCGGCCCAGACCCATTGGTGGGACACAGCACAGCCGCCGGCTCCGGCGGCGCGCTTTTCTCGCCAGGCACAATGATTGACGGTTCGCTCTTTAGCGGTTGTTCGCTCTCCGTAACCATCCATGACATTCAGTTCACAGAAGACCCCAGCGGCGATTCCCCCTACAACGGGACGAATGTAACGACGCAGGGCGTGGTAACGGCCGTTTTCGGCGACACTATCTTCATCCAAGACGGCGACGGGGCCTGGAACGGCCTCCAACTATACTCCCCCAGCGTCTCTACGGCCGTTGGCGACTTAATCGAAGTCACCGGCACAGTCGGCGAATACTTCAACAAAACCCAAATCGCCTTCGGCGACGCAGCCATCATCAGCTCCGGCAACACCCTGCCAGCATTTGAACTACTGCCGACAGGCGATGTGAGCCAGGAACAATGGGAAGGCGTCCTCGTGCGCGTAGAAAACGTCACCGTCGCCGACGACGACCTGGGCTTTGGCGAATGGCTCATTGACGACAGCAGCGGCGGCGCCCGCGTAGACGACATGGGCAGCTACACCTACGCCCCCACCAACGGTGATTTCATAGATTTTGTACAAGGCCCTTTAGACTACAGCTTCGACAACTTCAAAATCGAACCGCGTGACGACGGCGACATCTCCTTCACCCCGCCCCCGCCCCCCGTCCTGACCATTATGGAAATTCAGGGAACCGACCAATTCTCAGCTTACGAGGACCAAATCGTCGAAACCAGCGGCGTCGTCACCTTATTCACCGCCAACGGCTACAACTGCTGGATTCAAGACCCGGATGGCGACGGCAACCCGGCCACATCAGACGGCATCTTCGTTGACGACTGCGGCGCGCCCGCCGAAGGCGACATCCCCGTCGTGGGCGACATCATCCGCGTTATCGGGCAGGTAGACGAACAACAATATGGCAACGCACTGCCACTCACACGCCTGCGTAACACTTCTTTCATCGAAGTGCTGTCCAGCGGGAACGCACTCCCCACCCCCATCAGACTTATTGACCTGCCCAACGAATCCATCGAAGAAGGCATCGCCTTCTGGGAATCGCTGGAAGGCATGTTGGTTCAAGTCAAACGAGCGCGGCCGGTAGCCCCTACCGGCAAATATGGCGAATTCGCCATCGTAACCCGGACAGACAGTCAGGTAGGGTCCGGTATCTTCGACCGGCACCGTAATCTGCTCATTCGCAGCATTGGCGAAGAGTTGGTAGATTACAATCCCGAACGCATCATCGTGGATGACAGTAGTCTGGATGAACCGATCATCGTCACCTTGCGCGACCGGATTTGGAGCCTAACCGGCGTCGTTGATTACACCTTCGGCAATTACAAATTGCAGCCGGTGGATTACTTCATCACGTCAAGCGGCTTGCCCGGCATCCCCATCAGCAGCCACTCCGGCCCATTTGGCGATACGGTCATCACCACGTTCAACATCGAAAATCTGTTTGACCTGATTGACAACCCGGACAAGGACGACGAAGGCAGCACGCCCACGCCGGAAGAGCTGGAAACAAAACTGACTAAACTGGCTATGGCGATTGAGTTAGAGCTGCGTCTGCCGGAGATCATCATTGTGGAAGAGACGGAAAATACCGAAATCTTGCAAGAAGTGGGCGACCGGGTGAATCTAGCCAACGGCACGGCCTATACGGCGACCTCCTTTGAGACCAGCGATGCGCGCGGCATCGAAGTTGCCTTCTTGTGGGACGCCAATCGTGTATCCTTGCTGGACGCTTACCAGATGTCCGGCGAGGATGTGGAAGCGGCCTTTGGTGAAACGAGCGACAGTCCCGGACGCGAGCCGTTGGTGGGCGTTTTCGAGATTGACGGCCGTGAAATCACCATTATCGGCAACCATTTCAAGAGCAAGGGCGGCGACGACCCGCTGTTTGGCGTGAATTGGCCGCCAATCCGCAGCACCGAAGAACAACGCAAACTGCAAGCTCATGTGGTGCGTGATTTTGTCAATACGCTGCTGGATGCCAACCCGGACGCGCTGGTCATGGTCGCCGGAGACTTGAATGATTTCCAATTTGCCGAACCAGGCGAAGGCAGCGACCATCCCATCGGTATTTTGGAGGGCGGCGACGGCGAGGTTCCGTTGACGGATCTGATCTATGTGGAAGAGGAAGGCGAGCGATTTACCTTTGTGTATGACGGTAACAGCCAGGTTTTGGACCATATGCTGGTTAGCCCGGCTCTGGAACTGTTGATGCGCGATGTGGATATGCTCCACTTCAACGCCAATTTCCCCCATTATCTGGGCGATGACGCCACGACAACGCTGCGAGCATCGGATCATGACCCGATTGAGGGGCGGTTCAGATTTAATTAACAGATGTAAAAATGCCGCAGGGTTTGATTCACCCTGCGGCATCGCAGGTAAACTTTTGAGGTGGAATCCGGTTGGGTTCCACCTTTTTGTTTGCGTCTGCTCAGACCTGGATGTGCTGCCGATAAGCCTGGGTTAAGGGATCATTTTCGCCGAGCAGCTCAAACAGCCCTAAGGCGATGGGAGGAATGGCGCCATTTCGGTACTGCTTATCATGGTTGAGGATGACGAGAAAATTGTAGAGGGCGGTGGCGTGTTCGCCGCGCTGGATGGCTTGGGCGGCCTGCCGGTAGGCAATGTCCAGGTCGTTGGCGCCGGTGTTGGCAAAACCGCGCTCAGCCTGACACAGGAATTGGGCCAGGGGCAGCAGGGTGTTGGCTTTGGCGCGTTGGGGGCTGGCGGGGAAGTTTTGCAGTTGGGTTTGGGCCTGGCAGCCTTTGCCTTCCTGGAGTAACTGACGCGCCAATTGCAAACGCACAGCCGGGTCGCTCGAAACTCGGCCGTTTTGCGGCGGCGTGGTTTGTTTGGGCGGCTGCACGTTGGCGGTGTGCCGCTGGATGAATTGACGGATCATGGGTTCGGGCTGGGCGCCTACAAATTCGTCTGCAACACGGCCGTTCTTAAACAGTTTCACAGCCGGTATGCCGCGAATGCCAAATTGGGCGGTTAGCTGGGGATTTTGGTCGGAATTGAGTTTTGCCAGGATGAAACGGCCGTTATATTCCCTCGCCAGTCGTTCCAAAACCGGCCCAATCATGCGGCACGGCCCGCACCAGGGCGCCCAAAAATCTACCACAACCGGTACCTGCGCCGAACGCCGGATGACTTCTCTTTGAAAATTACCTTGATTTACTTCAATTACATATTGATTCATTATTTTTCACCATTGTGGAATTACGGCCGTATCACGGCCCATCCATTAGAGTTAAAACCACACCGCATGGTTACAGTCGCATTCATCGGTCACAAAGCAAAATATGACCTCGATATGACTTCTGGCACATCACTTTAAGACGAATAAATTGTAACCTAATTGCATATTATGCGTACAGCCATTAGAAAAACATAAGCGTTCAGTCCCTCGGAGACTTTTGAATTTTTTGCCTTCAATGGCAATCGTTTTCAAAGATAAAACCTTCAAGCGTCTGAACGGTCGCAGAAAAACAGAAAGGTTCTGCAAGGAGTGTAAAATGAGCAAGGAATTGAAAGAGAAACGGGGCGAGTTAATCTGGGGCATCATTCTCATCGGGATTGGCGTAATCGCCTTAGCCAACCAGTTTACCAATTTCAATTGGGACCATTTAGGCCTCTACTTTTTACCGCTTTTGGGCGGCGCCTTTTTACTGGGAGGCATTTTATCGCGTCAAGCCGGTCTGATTATTCCGGGCGGCATTATCAGCGGTATCGGCTGGGGATCATTGTTGATTGCCGGGCCGCTGTCGGGCTTGACCGGCGATAATGAGGGCGCGATTTTTATGCTGACTTTTGCGCTGGGATGGGGGTTGATTACGGTGTTAACGGCCGTATTCACCGACGAAACGCACTGGTGGCCCCTCATTCCCGGCGGCATCATGGCGCTTATTGGGCTGGGCATCCTCTTTGGCGGCATTTTTATGCAAGGATTGTCCCTACTCGGCAGAATCTGGCCCGCTTTTCTCATTGTCCTCGGCCTCTACATTCTCTTCCAGGGCGTGCGCAGCCAAGACAAAACCGCCTGATTTGCCGAACATCATCAGTATCGGTAGGATTATGATAAAGCGTATTGTACATTCAATACGCTTTTTTATTGTAACTATACAGCTACCAGAGGTGACAGTCACTTTCCAACATCATGGCTTTGGCTAATGCCTCTGGAAGAAGTGACTGTCACCTGTATAGATACTTTTTATTTAAGGGTTGCAAAATGACAACTCCGCAACCTCGCAACTCTTGAGGTGATTGTGTGACTGCAGCGACAAAAAACAAAAGGAAAAAGCAAGCGGTTAAGTCTCATCCTGATTCAATTCATCGGGAACGGCCGTTTTCCCCAGCCCAATTTTGGCGCAATGCACTCATCATCATCGCCGGCCTCATCGCCGCGTGGGGGTTGTGGGTTTTGCGCCAACCGGTTGTGGCGCTCCTCTCCCTGGTTGGTGACCAGGAAGCGGTCAGCGCCTATCTGCAAAGTTTTGGCGCCTGGGGACCGCTGGTCTTGGCTCTGGCGCAGCTTATTCAAGTCGTAGCTGCCGTCATTCCCGGTCATGTGTTTCTGGTGGCGGCTGGGTACGTGTACGGCTTTCCAGTGGGGTTCCTCCTCAACATCACCTTTGTCGTTGCCGCCAGTCAATTCGCCTACAGTTTAGCCCGCTGGGCGGGACGGCCGTTCGTCAACCGCTTTGTCCCTGATGATAAACTGGAACATTGGTACAAAATCAGCGAAAAACAGGGCTTTGTCTTCTTCACCCTCGTCTTCATCCTGCCCGTTTTCCCCACCGATGTCATGAACTTCGTTGCCGGGTTAAGCGGCATTTCTCCGCGCAAATTTCTAGCCGCCAACTTTTTGGGACGGCTGCCCAGCGCCATCATCTTAACCCTTATCGGCTCACATGGCTTGCAATGGACGCCGCAAGCCTGGGGACTGCTCTTCGTGTTTGCCGTCTCCGTTTACATTACAGGCCGCCTGGTCATTCGTCGCATCGAGCGCCAGACTCAGTTATAATCCCAAGCAACTATACAGCGCTGCCAAGAGCATTTGTCAAATTTTCTAGCATGACCAGGCACTCACCAGACTAAATTTGACAAATCTAAGTGGACACCTGAATAGTTACTCATAATTTTTATAGGAGACTTCACCGGCTGCACCGACCACTATGAATGAAAATGGCGTGCCGTCGTAAGTCAAGTTTGCAAACTTGACCTACATTTTTATA
>JANTHP010000331.1 GCA_024762395.1 Anaerolineae bacterium
CTATCCCGCCCATCTCGCCCCGGACGCGCATTTCCGCCGGAGCGGGGCGAGATGGCGCGGAGACAAGGCCATTTGTTCTGCCAAAATGAACCCGCGCCATCCCGCCCCTACGCCAGAATTGGAATTGCTGTACCAAGACTAGGGCGGTTGCATATTTCAATTTTTGCCTATTGCCGATGGTTAAAAACCGTCGTCTGCCACAAGAAGTACGCTAAAGCGCACTAAAATGGCCGCCTCTCAACGCGCTTCAGCGCGTTTTTTGTCTCAGACGATGAATTTCATTCATCGGTAATTGTCGCCTGAGTAGTCACCCGAAATTTTTGACACGGAAATAGGCATTATGATATGCTGTTGGTGGAAGTCCTCATTAACTCGTGTGGCAGCTTCGTAGCCCTTCTTAGTAAAAATCATCGTAATAACGACTTGCTTATTCAAGCCATCCGCTCTTGCCTCCGGATTTACCATCCGCGGTTGACGGGTGGCTTTTTATGTTGCGATCGGGCGAAACTTGCCTGGCTGCGACATGGAGGTGTGTCATGAAAAAGTGTATTGGCGCATCGTGTACGTTGTTGCTTGCATTGTTGTTCATCCTTGCTTTTGGAAGTTTGGGGGTCCCCGTTGAACAGGCATCTGCTCAGGATCCGCCAGTTTTTGTTGATGTAACTGATTCGGCCGGGCTTTTTTACCGGGATGAAACATCCGGTTTTACATGGGGGGATTATGATGGAGACGGCCGTCTCGATATCTTCCTGGGTAATCATCCCGTCCTAACCGAACCGGAAAGCAGCCGCGACTCCATCCTCTTACACAACAATGGCGACGGAACATTCACAAATGTCATTGCCAATTCAGGCATTGGGCTGCAGGAAGACCGGCACGATCAAGCCTGGATTGATTACGACAACGATGGCGACCTGGATTTATGGGTAGCCATTGGCGGTCGGGGCGGGCAAGGCGTTGCGCCCAACCAACTGTATCGGAATGATGGCGGTGGGCAGTTTGTGGACGTGGCCGCTGCGGCGGGTGTAGATTATCCTTTGGGCCGGGGGCGGGGAACCGCCTGGCTGGATTATGATCTGGATGGCGATCTGGATTTATTCTTCACCGGCGCGCAGCGAGATGAAGCCCCCAACGCATTTTTCCGTAACGATGGCAATGGCACGTTTACCGACATCACATCCCAATTAAATCTGGATGCGTTTTTGGGATCTATGTCCAATGTTGCCATAGCCGATTATGATGGCGATGGCGACCCCGACATGTATGCAACGGGTCTCTCATCGCGCCTGTATCGAAATGATAACGGTCAATTCACCAATGTTGCCAACAGCGCCGGGGCTGCCAGTCAAGGCTCAAGCAGCGCTGCCTGGGGCGATTATGATAACGACGGTGATTTGGATTTGTTCGTGGCGCGCGGCTCGCAGTCCAGTTTAGGCCGCGATTATCAAGAGATTTCGGGTAATCAAGCGCTCTTTTTGGGAAAAATGGCGGTTGCGGGAGATGAAGATGGCTTTGATTTTACGCTCAATGCTAGCGGCGCTGTCACGTTCCATTTGCAGCAGATTATTGGCGGTAGTAATGTTTCCCGTGCAACCAGTTTGATTTTTATTGGGCCGGACGGCCGTCACCCTGATGAGAACCCGTTTACTTTGGATGCCTCCGATGTAGGCGGTCCGCCGCCTTACACGCCGGGCGTCAGCTCTGGACTGTATCTTTGGCAGTCAGAACCCGGTTCCTGGCATATTCGTTGGACGGCGACGGCCATGAACTACCGATATTCGGGCATTATCACGGCCGATAACGGGTTCGCCCAACTGGTTGAGGTTGGATTTGAGCCGGGTCAGCCGGCTAACCTGCCGCCCCAGCTTTTCCAAAACCAGGGGGATGGCACGTTTGTTGATGTGGCGGCGGCGGCGGGGGTTGCCACTGCGCTCAACAGCCGCAGCCCTGATTGGGGCGATTATGATAACGATGGCTACCTGGACCTTTATCTCCAGACGGCCGGCGATATTGCCAGTGATGAGCCAAACCGGCTTTATCATAATAATGGCGATGGTACGTTTACGGATACGGCCGTTTCCGCCGGTGTCGCTGGAACCACAGAAGGATACGGCTTTGGCAGCGTGTGGGCCGATTACGACAACGATGGCTTTCTGGACTTACTGACCAACCAGGAAAGTTGGACCTGGCCGTTGGACAGAGGCCGGTACGAGCTGTTCCATAACCAAGGCAACGATCATCATTGGCTGAAAATCGAATTGCAAGGCGTAACCAGCAATCGGCGCGGCTATGGCGCCAAATTGTGGATTACGGCCGGTGGTGTGACCCAGTTCCGCGAAGTAAATGACGGCTCACATTATTTCCAGCATTATGCCGGCCCTGTACACGTAGGGTTGGGAAATGCGACAATCGTAGATGAAATACAAGTAGAATGGCCGAGCGGTTTGGTGCAAACTGTATCAACGATTGCAGCGGATCAGCAAATCCTCATCGTAGAGGGCGCCGAGCCGCCGCCCACACACACGCCCACGCCAACGGGTACGCCAGCGCCAACGGGTACGCCAGCGCCAACACATACGCCCTCGCCAACCCCCATCGGTACGGCAACCCCGACGCCGCCGGGAACATCGCCGCCCGAAACGGGAACCTTTTCTCCTGATGGCGGCACAGGCGCGGTTGGTCAGCCAGTTGTTTTGACGACAACCTATCTTGATGCCAACGGCTGGACAGACATTCGGTTTGCCTTTACGCTGTTAAACGTCAATCGCCGGATTTCTCAAGGTTTTTTTGCCCGCTATAGCCAGAATGACAACCGAATTGCTTTAAGAAACGATGCCGGTAATCAATGGGTTGGTCATTGTACGCCAGGTGAAGATGTGACGCTGGCAAACAGCTATGTAAGTTTGGATTGCAGCGCCATAACGGTGGATGGCAGCGGCGACACATTAACTGTTACCTGGCCGATAACCCCTCTGACGCCGTTTTCTAATCAATATGGCGCATACGGCGCTTACTTGCTGGCGTTGGATGATGGCGGACTTTGGAGCGGTTGGAACCAGGCTGGAACGTGGACGTTGGCAGAGTAATCCTGACGTGACAGTCACGGCAGAAAGTGGCTGTCACGTTGCGTGTAATATGAAAAGTTTACTACAAGGCCGATTGCGGGTATTGACACGCGCTTGTTGTTTCGTGTAGGCTGTTTGGGCAAAATTTACCGATTCTTGTGATATCGCATCCAGATAGGTTCATACTCGTTTTACGCCCTATATTTTATCTGCTGAGCTTTATCTTGCTGCCCGTTGGCAGCGTTCAACACGGCTATCGGTTGTTTTGTCTTTGATTTACCCGCGTTTGCCAAGATAGGAGGAACGAGATGTTTCTAAAGTTGATGATGTTGAGTAAGCGTTTGACACTGCGGGGGAACAGGGAGGTGTTATTTTTCGGGGGTGGGCTTTTTGTGGCTGTTTATTTGATTTTGACGTTATTTGTTGCGGAACGGCCGTTTGTTCAGGCCCAGACCGAGACGCGCGTTATTGTATTCTTGTGGGATGGCGCGCAGCGCAGCCATATGTTGGATGCGTACAATGCCAATGAATTACCACGGCTGCAAGCGTTGGTAAACGACGGCGGTCTACTGCGTACCGACATGGTAATTAATACGGAAACCTGCGAAGCTGGCAGCGGCGATGGCTATGATTTAGAAACCGGGCCGGCAAACTCAGCCATTGTTACCGGGTATGGTTACCCGGAGATGGCCAATCAAGACAACAGCGATCCCCACCCCATTCCGGCTGGTTATACATTCTTTGAACGTGTAACGGCGGCCTATCCTGAAGTAAAAACCGGCATGATCTCCGGCAAGTTCTTCGATTTTTGGCCTACCACTCCTTTAAGCAATGCTTCATCAGCCATAGATTATTGGTATGGCTCACGCCAGCAAGACGATGTCATTGCCGATGAGGCGATCAATTTTCTCCAAACGTATGGTAGTTCTCCTTTTTTCTTGTGGGTGCATTTTCGCCACCCTGACGAGGCGGGCCATCGTTTTGGTGAAAACTCAGATACGTATCATGAGCAGTTACTCAACAGTGATATGGAGATGGGGCGCGTATTGGATGAATTGGCCGCGCTGGGTCTTGATGATGATACCGTCGTTTTGGTGACAACCGATCACGGGTTTGGCGAAGGTGCGCGGCAGCACGAGGCATGTATTTCTGATAACTGGGATGTATGGCTGGCCGGCAGGCCTGGGCATGTCATTGGTAATCTTGAAGCGATGCCTTATCAGACCGCCATTGGAGCAACGCTGTATGATATTTTTGGTATGGACAAAAATGTTTCGCCGCCGCTCGCTTCAGAATCGCTTTGGCTCCCGCCCAACCCGCCCACAAGTACATTGACGCCCACAGTACCGCCAACGATGACGGGGACGCCTACAACTGTACCTACTGCTTCACCCACAGGAACCTTAACTGCGACAGCGACGATAAGTGCAACCGTTTCGGCCACGCCTACAAATACGCCAACGCCAATAGGGACGCCCACCCTATCGCCCACGCCCACGTCAACGGCCGTTCCAACTTTAACGCCAACAGCAACGCCTGAAACAGCGCCGCCTGAAAACGGAACCTTTGCTCCTGATGGCGGCAGCGGCGTTTTAGGACAGCCAATTACATTTACAACAACATACCATGATGCGAATGGTTGGGAAGATATCCGTTTTGGCTTTTTGCTGTTGAATGTGAATCGCCAAACGTCGCAGGGCATGTTTGTGCGGTATTACCAGGATGCAAACCGTCTCAGTTTACGCAGCGATGGCGGCGACCAATGGATTGGGCCGTGCACGCCAGGAGAGGCAGCTGTGTTAGCCAACAGTTACGTCAGTCTGGATTGCGAGGCGACGATGGTAAGTGGCAGCGGGGATACGTTGACAATTGTCTGGCAGGTAACGCCTTTGGCGCCTTTCTCCGGCCAATACGGCGCCTATGAAGCGTATCTATTGGCCCAGGATGATGGTGATTTATGGAGTGGCTGGGGCTTGGCCGGTTCGTGGACGCTGGCGGAAACAGTTGAGCATTATAACTAACGTGGTAACTACTTAAGTGACAGTCACTTTTCCCAGAGACGCTGGTCACAACCTATTGCGTTTTAAGTGACTGTCACCTTTGGAGCTGAGTAGGCGCTTATGCGCCCACATCGACAATTTTTTGTCGATACTCGTAATCGTTGTCGTGATCGTATTCGTAATCGAAAAAATCGATCACGAATACGATTACGATCACGA
>JANTHP010000332.1 GCA_024762395.1 Anaerolineae bacterium
CCGTTGATTGTAAACGGCCGTTGGCTCACCCCTGACGAAACTGACAATGTAGCCGTCATCAGCCAGGAAACGGCCGATTTCAACAATCTGGATATCGGCGACACCATCACCGTTGATTTGGGCGAAATCGGAACCAGCGAATGGCAAATTGTAGGCACGTATGAGGCCATCACGCCTGACCCGATTACGACCGACCCCATTTACGCCCCGGCGCGGGCGGTGGAAATTGCCACGAAGAAAGTCAACCAGGCAACCCAGTTGTTTGTCCAGGCTGAACGGAAAGATGCGGCGGGGACGGCAGCGCTCATGCAAACATTGACCGACTCCTTTCTGGAACGCGGCATCCCGGTCAATGCGTTCTTCAGCCGCACCAAGCCTGAAGACCGGGAGTACGCGGTCAACCAGTTTAGCATCGTCACCAACATGCTGTTTGGGCTGTCGTTGGTGATGGGCGTGGTGGGGGGCATCGGGCTGATGGGATCGCTTTCCATCAGCGTGGTGGAGCGGACGCGGGAAATTGGCGTTTTGCGCTCGATTGGGGCGGAAAACGGGACGATTATGGGGATGTTTGTAATGGAGGGGGCGCTGCAAGGGCTGTTTAGCTGGTTTATGGCTGTGCCGTTGGGCTTCCTCGTGGCTCAACCGATGTCGCGGGTGCTGGGTCAGACGATTTTGCAGGTGGATTTGGATTTTGCGTTTAATTATACGGCCGTCATCATCTGGCTCATCGCTATCCTCAGCATCTCCATCCTGGCCTCCCTCATCCCCGCCCACAACGCCGCCCGCATCAGCGTCCGCGAAAGTCTGGCGTATGCGTAACATTTGCTAAAATAAGTTATTGAGACGCGAGTTTCTGTAAAGAATTGATGATCTCATTAAGAACATCTTTGAATGTTTTTTCATTCAGCATGGCAACGCGCTTAACTATCAATTTCTCATTGGCCGTAAACAGTTTCATGGGGCGAGCGAAACTGACCGTGTTTAATGTCCCTTTGCTTAAATCGGCGCTCGTAAGGCGAACCGCCGCAGGATCAATGTAGGGATTGCTGGTAATCTGGCATAGAAGCCAATCGCCATGACCAGTGTCTGCTAAAACGACAGCCGGGCGAAGCTTTGTACGTGATAAATCCGAAAAAGGAAAGGGGATTACAACGACGGAAGCTGGGCTAAGTGCGACCATGCCGCATCCTCCTCCGGTCGTTCCCAGTCTCGCGCCAGGGCGGACTCGCTCAATAAAGCTAGATTTGTTAATTCATCCGATGGTTCTTCATCAAGAATGGTGATAATCACCCGGCGCGATTTTGGCAGATCGATTTTATCACGAATTCGCAATTTTCCTTTTTTATCAGTGAATCCTTCGATTGACTGAAGCATGGCGCACGCTCCTTTTTTCCTCATTATACACTACTTACTTCCTCCAGCATCAGATATTCAAAAGCTATGCGTTTTGATAAACGGCCGCACCCAAAATCCCAGGCGCACCCCTTACCAATTTATAGGAGCTTTCTCAGCAAATGGAATTAATAGATTTTGCTTATTTTATCTTCCCTTATCTGTTGTACTTCCTCAACTAACTTCTTCAACTTGGTAATCTGCTGGCATTCTAGCGACAAGTTCATGAATGTTAAACTGGTTTCGGGCTTTGGAAACTGGTTCAATAACGATTCTGCCATCTTGGACAGAGATAATGACCTCATCTCCAAAGTGAATGCCGGCTTTTTGAAGTATGTTTGTGGACAGATGGAATCCCTGACGACTTCCCCACTTCTGAATTTTTAACAGCATTTGCCAACCTCCGTTTGAAAACAGAATGAAAGATGCTTTCAAATGAATAAAATTTCTATTTTGACTTCAGAGTCTTTCTTGGCTGAATCTGTTGGAGGAAATCCAAAATGTTCTTCCCAAAATCGCTGCCGCGCATCCCGTGTTTTCTCGGAGATATTTTCGTTGAGTTTTAGAGCGCATTCTAAACACATCATAAATGGATGCACATAAAAAACGATTTCCTCGCCTTCACAATAAGCATATTCAAGATACTCGTCAATGGCACGCTTTTCGACATCACAAATCAGACAAGTCTTCGTCAAAATATGAGCGCGATTCTGGCTCGAGTCCAAATCTGCTACAAAGCCAACTCGATTACGCATTTTTTCTTTTGCATAGAATTCTTTGGCAATTTTTTGAGATTCTTCCGAATAATGCGCTCTCAATTTTGCGCGACATTCAAAGCAAATCACTGTTTCCTGGTTCAATTCACCGTTCAAATAATGTTTTTGAACCAAATATCGCGTTCCTGATAGTTCAAGCGGCTGGAAACAATAGCTGCATTTGGTAAATGGTTTACCTTGGAAATGTTGCCAAAATTGATGGGGAATTTTCTCGCGCCAACCTCCAAGAATTCCATTGAGCAGTTCGCTCATTTTTGAGATTCTGTCATCTGACATCTTCCCCTACGCCCCATACGAAATCAACATAAACGCCACAGCCATCTCATCACCCACATTTTGGTAGCGATGATGGCAGTTGGCCTGAAAGCTGATGAAGTTCTCTTGGCTGACACTGAACGGTTCACCCGCTACCGTGATTTCAATCTGGCCGCTTAAAACGAAGACATGTTCCTCGGCGTTGCCTTGATGCGGTTCGGCGTCCAGCGCCGTTCCCGGATCCAATTCAACGTAATAGGTTTCAAAGGAGCGTTCCGGGTCAAAGGCGTTGAGCGGGTATAGGCGGTAGCCTTCTGTTTCGCCTAAAAGTGGGGCGTCTTGTTTGAACGGCCGTACCGTCACATTTGGCGACCGCTCCCGCAGCAAAGCTGTAAAGGGAATGCGTAACCCATTGGCGATTTTCCAAATCGTGGCAATGGTGGGGTTGGATTGACCGATCTCAATCTGACGCAGCATACTTTTGCTCACACCCGTCAACTCAGAAAGTTTATCCAAACTCAAATTGCGGTCTTCCCGAATCGCTTTCAAATTGTTGGCCAGATGAGCATCCGGTTGATTCATATAACATCCTTATTGACGCTTTGACGCACAATATGTACAATTTAGCAATCATTCGATTGTTATAGTGTACCATTTGACAGCACGGCAAACAAGGAACCTGGTTATGGATTCAGAATTTATTGCTCTAGCCTCGTTCGTGATCATCACGACATTCACCCCCGGCCCTAACAATATCTCCAGCGCCTCGATGGGCATTTTGTTTGGGTACAAAAACACGTTACGCTATTTGAGCGGCATTGTGACTGGTTTTTTTCTGGTGATGCTGCTTTGCGGCTGGATTTCGGCAACACTGCGACAGTTATTTCCGGCGTTTGAGGCGGTTCTGCGCATCGTTGGAGCGCTCTACATCCTTTGGTTGGCCTATCACACATTCAGAGCCAGTTATAGTTTCAACGAAGACGAACAGGTGATGATTGGTTTTTCCAACGGGTTCTTTTTGCAATTGCTGAATCCCAAGGTGATTGTTTACGGATTGACACTTTACTCCACGTTCCTGGGTGAGGTGGTGGCTAATCCCTTTTATTTGGCTCTTTCGGCAGTGGCTTTTGCCGGGGTTGCATTTTGGGCGACGTCAACCTGGACGCTGTTTGGGGCAGCCATTCGGACATACCTGGATCGCCCGCGCGTGAAGCAAGCGTTGAATGCGGGGTTGTCATTGTTGTTGGTGTATACGGCCGTTGAGCTTTCAGGCGTTTTAGAAATTCTTTTGTGATGGAAATGGGAAGCTTACGATTTGTAAAATCACCCTGTCACGAGCGACCATACCAAAGCGATGGCGAATATCCCCATAAACCCGGCAATCATCATCGTTAACGTCTTTGAATAGCCCGACGGTGTGATATGCCCCGCAGCATCTAATGACTTCATAATCGGATTGAGCCGCCAGAAGAAGGATGAGATAGAGGCAATCATGGCCACAACCGTCAATAGTTGGGTCGCTTCTCCCGCCGTGAACAGAATGACCAAAAGTAAGGCGATAAAAATCAGTTTTGTGCCCGCTACCCAATTCACCAAATAGCGGACGAATTGGTGCATTTCCGGATCAGCTTTGGACTTTTCCCAGGCATTAAAGACGCCGATCCCATTTCCTATCTGCGACCCAGGATTAAAATAGAGCGTCAAGACGTTTAGACTTTCCAATAAGATGAATATGATGATGGCAATTGATAGTATGTTCATTTTATTTGATTATCCAGCCTTTATTGTATGGAATTAACGGCCGTTTCCATGAGCTAAATGATGCAGATTCTAGCCGAAATCATTGATCAAAACGCTTATCCATCTGATGCCAGTTCCAACCAGGACGCACTACGAACCCCAATTGCAAATTGAGTTGTAACATCGGGTTGTCTGTCTTGTTACCTGTGTTGATGACGCTGACGCCTTCCTTCTGTGCGGCGCTAATCAGAGTAACCTTAAGAATCCTGGCGATACCGCGACGACGATACGGCCGTAACACACCCAAAAACCCATTGTCGCCAACCTTGCCTGCCGGATCGCGTATCCAGAGATTGCCGGTTCCTACATATTCGCCAGCATCTGTAACCGCTACCATCCATAACGTTGTTCTCAAGTCGCTCGTAAATGTATATTTGCGCCATTGTTCGATGGCGACATCGGTGGCCTTGATACCCGGTTTGCGTGGAATATCACGGCGTGCGACTGATTGCAGCTCATACAATTTCCGCTCCCAATCAGGATCAGAGTCCATCAAATCGGCCAACGATTTGATGCGGATGCCTGCCTCTGCCAGCCGCTGCGCCTCGTCTGCATAAGGGGTGGCGTCAAATGCGGGCACGTCGAGCGTTGTGTCAATCTGTTCCAAGACACTGCGATAGCCATGTTTTTTGAGCGTTGTCATCAAGGCAGCATACGCCTCACTAACTGGCCCGACGGCGCGATTGATAGGATGTGCGGCCATCCGCGCTTCCATTGCCATGACCAACGTTTCACACAATTCGACCGAAGCGCCTTGCGGTACCATTAGCCAGATGCGTACTTTGCCCGGAACATGCATGGCAGGGGTTTCATGAAATTGAAATGAGGCGGTGGCACGGCCGTTCTGCTCGATAAAATAAGTCTCGTTGAGATAATTGGGATCATATCCTTCGTACTCGTCGCGCCATGACTCGACAGTACTGTAATCGTCAGGATCCATCAACCGCTCTATATCGGACAGGGTCTGATAATCAGCATAGGTGTTCATCATTTTGCGAATCGTGTAAGGCGCCATTTTGCCTCCTTGTTTGGCGTTCCGTCTACCCCCATCCTCACTAAA
>JANTHP010000333.1 GCA_024762395.1 Anaerolineae bacterium
GGCCAAAACATCGCCAATTATGAACGGCAGTTCGGCCCCATCAAAATGCCCACCACCATCGCCGACCAATTTTTCCGCTTCCCGCAGCAAGACCCGGACAACGACAAGAAAGAATGATGAATTTGCCATTTCGCATTCATCATTTAGGGTTCAACCATAAATAACTTTGGTGTTTCGGGAATTCCAATTCCCGAAACATGTCATCTAAAATCAAAAAGTTAAAAACGAACGAACCCTTACCATCATTTACAAACGGAGTAAATTGTGGACCAACTCAACACCCTGGCTGAGACTATTCGAGAAGAATTTGAACAAATGAGCGCCGCCCGCGATCTGGCATATCAGCGTTCGCGCAAATTAATTAGCTTGTGCGCCCGCTCTATCCGCGCTATCCACCGCGAAGAATGGGAAACGGCCGAATCCCTCATCGCCGAAGCCAAAGAAGCCAACGACACAATGGTAGCCGGAGTACGTGATTATCCGGCCCTGTTTTACGCTGGCTACACACAGGATGCAGTGAAAGAATTTGTGGAGGCCAATTTGACTTATGCGCTGGTGAGGCAACGGCCGTTACCCACCCCGCAAGACCTCGGCGCCGAATCCAACACCTGGCTGGGCGGATTAGCCGAAGCCGCCACCGAACTGCGCCGCCGCATCCTCGACATCATCCGGCACAACCACAACGAAGAAGCCGAACGACTGCTGGACGACATGGACGCCATCTACAGCGTCCTGGTCACATTCGACTTCAACGACAAAATCACCGGCGGCCTGCGCCGCAAAACCGACATCGTGCGCTCCGTCCTGGAACGCACACGCGGCGATGTGACCACCAGTTTACGCCAGACGGAGTTAGAACAGGCGCTAAAGTCGTTGGAGGCGAAGATTAAAGTTTGAAGTTTTTTAGATTGGTCCAATCTTTAAGATTGGGCCAATCTCAACAGCCCCAGCCCCAACCCCGCCAACAGCCCGGATAAAGCCCACAGCGGCGTTCGCTGCAAGACCCAAACGATTTCAGCTTGACTGAATTCGGGGCCATGCGCGTGGAGGCCGGTTTTGACGACCATGAAAACAAGCGTAAGGACGCCGCTGCCCACTCCCATCAACAGTCCGGCTACAGCCCACTGCCAAACGGCCGTCAGTCGTCCGGCTGCCAGTCGTCCCCCCAACTGTTTTTGGATGAGATAAAGGAGGAGAACGGCCGTCCACCCCACCCCCATCGCCACAACCTGCCACAACCGGCCTTCCAGACTCATCCAAACGGCCGTGTACACACCCAACACTACCGTCAATCCCCTTCTCAACCGCAACAACCCGCCATCATCTACATTCATCCATACCCTGCCTCATCATCCAAACCCATCCCTTGTAAATAAACTGCAGATTAGATTACACAGATTAAATCTGCGCCATCTGCGCCATCTGTGGATTTTCATTCATTCGCGGTGTACCAAAGCCGCGCGAAGCCTCCTCCAAAAATGTAGGTCAAGTTTGCAAACTTGACTTACGACGGCACGCCATTTTCATTCATAGTGGTCGGCGCAGCCGGTGAAGTCTCCTCCAAAAATGACAAACTACACATGTGATATATATCACAAATCACATGCGCCGCCCGCCTTTTCCTATTATAATTGATGTCGGTTCAGCGCATAAACAACCCCTACATTTACATCAGACATATACGTTTTACACGTCACGCATCACGTTACAGGATAATTCGTATGGCACACGTTTCCCACAAACTCAACAACTCCTTTGAAGGCGCCCTCGCCGGCGGCGGCGATCCGGCGACTTCTCCGCTGTACGTTTTCGGCCCCTTTCTCAAATTGATTATCGTCGCCGGGGTAGCGCAAATCACCTTCGGCGCTTCCGTCTGGCTTGTCATCGCCACCATCGCCATGGTTTCCGCCATGTACCGGCTCGTCATGAGCTGGGTCACCGATGGCAGCGGCGGCAGCGGCCTTAGCGAAGAAGAATTTGGCAGTTGGGCCGTCAAAATCAATGCCGCCATCACCTTCGTCGAATACACCCTCACCTTCCTGGTCAGCATGGCGGCCATGGTCACATTCATTGCCGATCGGCTTCCCATCCTCAATAAAAGCATCATCGGCATCCAGTACCGCACCTTCGTTGCCATTTTATTGAGCATTTTGACCGGCTGGCTGGTCAATCGCGGCCCCAAAACGGCCGCTCGCGCCTTCGGGCCGGCCACAGCCGGCGTTTTAGGGCTGCTCTGGATAATGATTATCGCCACCATCTGGCAGCACGGCCTGCAACTACCCGACTTCAATTTTACAGCCTTCACCGGCGAATACCTGCATTTAACACTGGGCGGCTTTGCCCGCATGTTGGCCGTCATGACCGGCATCGAAGTTTTCGCTAATCTCGTCGCCGCCTACGACGGGGAACCGGGACAAAAAAGCAAAAAAGCATTTGGCAGTTTGCTCATCATCATGGGATCAACCGCCGCCACCATGCTCATCGTCGGCCCCGCCATTTACAAATTAGCCGATCCCACCAATGAACATGTTTCCGTCTTCACCCAAACGATGGACCACCTTTTACCTGCGCCGCTGCCACTCTTAGGCACGCTCGTGGGCATAGCCGTGTTGATGTCAGCCGCCGCCGCCAGCGCCCAGGGCTTACAAAATCTGGCTTTGGGCCTCACCGACCGGCATTACGTCCCCGCCTTCATCGGTCAGCGCAACAACTTTGATGTGGCCGACAAGCCGGTTTGGATTGAAGTGGGATTAAGCTGCCTCATCTTCCTGTTTTTTGGCACGAGCGAGGAAACATATCTGGCAATTTATGCCGCCGGGGTGTTTATTTTGCTCAGCATGACAGGCTGGGCAGTTACCAAACGATTGGTACGCGAAGTGCGCGAAAATTTCGATGCGGCCAAGACAGCGCTCATTTTCGGCACAATTTTTGCCGCACTCATCACCAGCGGGGCAACGATCATCATCTTCCGGGAACGCTTTTTTGATGGCGCCTGGACATATTTCATGTTCATTCCCATTCTGTACGCCATCTTCACCTACTTCCGTAACACATTGGGCGAACCGTCGCCGCTCAAGGAACAGCTAGGTATTTTGGAAGAGGCGATGTGGGGTGTGGGCGAAGGCAGTGGTCAACCGTCCGCCGCGCTGGCCCAACCTATCGCCATCACCCCTAAATTGACCGATTTACGCCCCATCCCCGCTCTGAACACGGGCTGGCGCGGTAAAGTCGCTACGCCGCGCCGCTTGTTGGTCACATTAGATGGCTCGGAATTTGCGGAGAAGGTACTGCCGATTGCCAAAGCGCTTTGCCAGACGTATGAGGCGCAGTTAACACTGGTTTCTATTTTACGCACGCGCCGCTCATTACAAATCAAGCCGTCCACGCAGGCGCAAATCGAAGCCGGGAGGCTGGAAAAAGAGGCGTATTTACAAAGCGTTATTGAAAAACTGAGTGACAACGGCATTCCGATTGATTTTGCGATTGGCATTGGCCCGGTGGCTGAAACGGTGAATTCGCTGTCCCATGAATTGGATGCGGATATGATTTTATTGAGTACACACGGCCGTTCCGGAGTCTCAAAATGGATCTTAGGCGGCATCGCCAGCAAAATCATCCAATTAAGCGCCACCCCCCTCCTACTCATCCGCCCCACAACCAACGGCGATATGCCGCCGCCCGAATTCAATCGTCTGCTGGTTCCTTTAGATGGCTCGGAATTTGCCGAGCGGGTGCTGCCTTACGTTCGCGCTATTGACCCCTCCTTCAACAGTACCATCATCCTTCTAGCCGTACCTGAGATACCAGAAGCGGCTACCTATGGCGTCGTAGCCGATGCGATCGAAGATTTGCGCCTGGAGGCAGAAGAACAAGCCAAGACCTACTTAAGCAATGTGGCGGCGGCGCTCCAAGAAGAAGGGCTGTCCGTTCACGCCATCGTCACCGGCTCCAGACCGGCCGAAACCATCACCCAAATAAGCAAAGAGGAAGAAGCAGATTTGATCATGATGGCTACACACGGCCGTGGCGGTTTAGATCGCGTTTTTGTGGGCAGCGTGGCGGAGCGGGTCGTCCACCACACAGAATCGCCGCTGTTCCTCTTGCCCATTCATGAAAAACGAGCCGCAAGTTAAGGTTTACTTACGTGTCACGTTTTACGGAGCCGGAGTTACGGCATACCCTTTAGGAACTTCTTGCTCATAAGGCGGGGCTGGCGGCGGGGTTTCATCTACAAATTCAATCCCCTCTCTGGGAAAACCCAATCCTTCCAGCAGTCGGGCAATTTCTTCCCTGGCATTCTCATTGGCTATGCTCAAAAGCTGGCTATTTTGCGCATCTTCCAACAACTGTTGTTCTGCAATTTGGCGCACCTGGGTCTCTAAGTCGGGGTCGGCGCGTGTCAATAACCCTGTATCCCGATCAACGACATAAGATTTGTCATTGTTTAACACGGGTAGATCGTCAAAAATCTGGGCTTCAGGTAAATGGACAACAACCTTTTCTGGCGACCAAACTTGAATGTCCTCTGTGTTCATATCGCGTAAATCAATCCCGGCAACGACCGTCCCATTAGCGACAAAGACCATCGTCTCGCCCAATGCGCCCCACAACACATCCTGATTGCGTTCGGCTGTGACCACCTTCTCAAATTCAGAAGATACTGTGATTAGGCGGGCTTCATCCTCCATGTTACGCAAAATGATGCTGGGGCTGGGTAGAATAACCGGGGTAGCCGGCAAAACAAGCTGGCGCACCAAATCGCCGATGGGTTGGACGACGGCTTCATCGGCTTTATTGACGGTTGAAACGATGGCATAAGCAGCCGCAGAAGCGGCGATGAAAAAGATGATCAGTAAACCATAGACAACTTTGCGCAGCATATGTGCTCCTTTATAAACGTAGAACGATTTGGTAAATCGTTCGCCCGACTTGCCAAATCGGGCTGCGGCATATCTTACGTTTTTGGTTCGTAACTATTCAGGTGTACCTCAGATTTGTCAAATTTAGTCTGGTAAACGCCTGGTCATGCTAAAAAATTTGACAAATCTTCTCGGCAGCGCTGTATAGTTACTCTGGTTCTTTGGGAATTCGCGGGGTTTTAGGTTGCGAGTGGCGAGTAGCGGGTGCCGTGTCCAGAGAGCTTACTCGCTACCCGCCACCCGCCACTCATGTCAACCCCGTGAAATCCTAGAGACCCACGTTTTTCTATACGTGTCATTATAAAGAAAACTCTCAAATCCGGTTAGTTACGCGCTTGGTTCAACGTTTCGGGAAT
>JANTHP010000334.1 GCA_024762395.1 Anaerolineae bacterium
CATCGTCCGCCAACCGCAGCCACACCGCCTGCCGCGTCTGGCTTACCCCATACGACACCCCAAACGGGTTCTTCAACTGCAGCGTAATCGGCTGCCACGTCAATCGAGTCTCTTGTTTTGCCATCACATCACCCCTCTGTAAACGTGCGCAATTTACCAAAGGGTACATTTCATTTCAGTTGAAGTGACTGTCACGGGGCGCATAATCTTAAGTTACCCAAGTCCATTCGCCCCGTGACAGTCACTTTGGCTCAACTCATTTGAAACATACCCTTTACCAAATTGCGCTACAGCTTTCGTATGCCGCCCAAGTATAATCCCATTAGCTAAAACGTAAAACGTCAGGGCGGTGGGCGTGAAACGTGAAAAACCCATAAATAATCAAAATCCCATCTCCCAAAACATGCTATCATGAACCTATGGTTCAACGTGCGGCCCTGCGGTGGCGCGTTGGCGCAGAGCCGCCAGAATGGTTCAAATAATGGGACGCCACCCTCAAATTTGAAAGGTTGCAGACTGTACGATGAAACAAAAAATCCTGTTCTGGTTTTTTCTCGTCCTGAGTTTATTTTTGGCTGCGCCGCCCACAACGGCCGTTACCGACCTGTGGCAGCCCCTCGCCGGACCAACCGGCGGCAGCGTCGCCGCCCTCGCCATCTCGCCCGATTACCCTGCCGACTTCACCCTCTTCGCCGGATTGCGCGGACAAGGCGTCTACCGCGCCATTGGCGACACCGCCGACTGGCAGTCCGTCAGCCCCGATTGGCATGTGGTTGACTTAGCCATCTCGCCCGACTATGCCGCCGATCAAACCATCTTTGCCCTCACCGGCTTGTGGACGACAGGCTACTCGGTACATCGTTCAACCGACCGGGGCGACAATTGGGAAACGGCCGTTCCCGCCACCATCTCCGACGCCCTGGGACTCGCCATCTCCCCCGACTTTGCCAACGACCAAACCATCTACCTGTACGCCAGCAGCGGCGCCCCCACCTACCTCTCCACCGACGGCGGCGCGACTTTCGTTCCGGCCGGCGGCTGGTTCGATACACACGGCGTCAACGCCCTCGCCTTCTCGCCCGATTTCGCCACCGACCAAACCATGTTCGCCCTGGTTCCGTTTGACGGACTGTACCAATCCCAAGACGGCGGCACGGTCTGGACACTGACCAATCTAACCGGCAGCTACACCGCACTGGCCGTCTCACCCGACTTCGCCACCGACCAAACCCTCATCGCCACCGACACCACCGGCCAACTGCATCGCTCCGACGATGGCGGCGCTACCTGGACAACGCCGCCGCTAATTTTAGGCGTTGGCGGACAGCACACGCTCCGTTTTTCGCCCACCTTTGCCACCGATCAGGTCATTTTAGCGGCCAGTTCAGTTGATCCCGGCCCTTACCGCTCAGAAGATGGCGGTCTGACCTGGGCCGAAGCCGGTTGGTACGATGACGGCATCCTCGGCGGCACAATTTTCGATTTGGCGGTCGCGCCCAACCAGGATTGGAGCGGCACAGTTTACGCCGCCACCAGCATCGGCACAGCCCGTTCCCCCTACTCCGGCAATGGCTGGTATCAGCGCAACAACGGATTAGCGACGCTGACAACGCGAGCCATCGCCGCCGCGCCCGGCAGCCCGGATCTGCTGTTGGCCGGGACCAGTTTCCACGAAAATATGCGCTTCGACAGCGGCGAGCCGGGCGAATACGACGGCAGCTTGCAATACTCTTACAACGGCGGCGCAAATTGGAAAACTGTTACCGGACGGCTGGATCGGATAACGGCCGTCGCCTTTTCCCCCGATTTTGCCAACGATGAGACCGCCTTTGCCGCCGCCGGGATGATTGGACAGCATGGCTACGCCGATGGCGGCGTGTACCGCTCCACCGACGGTCTGGACAGTTGGGAAGAGGTCTTGAGCGATTTGGTTTGTACAGCGCTGGCCGTTTCGCCCGACTTTGCCAATGACAGCACAGTTTGGACGGCCGTTTCCAACTACACCGACAATCTGGGCATTTATCGCTCGCAGGACGGGGGAACAACCTGGTCACTCCTTTCCCCCGACCTGGCTGTCGTGACGATGGCCCCGTCGCCCAATTTTGCGGTAGACCAAACGCTGTTTGCCGGAACCGGGGACGCCGGACTGCTAAAATCAGAAGACGGCGGCATGAGTTGGACGGCACAAGCGACGCCGCCAGTCATCACGGCGCTGGCGGTTTCGCCCGCTTACGGGGCCAGCCAGACGCTGCTGGTTGGCGCGCAAACCGGCGTAGGCGAACCGGGGGCCGTCTACCGCTCGACGGACGGCGGCGCAGCCTGGGAGCTGTTGGATACAGGCATTCCGCCAGCGCAAGACGGAGAGAATGCGACAATTGCCAGCCTGGCGTATGCGGTGGACGGCTCAATGTTGGTCGGCGTGCGCTATGGCGATTTGAATGGCGCGGTTTATCGTTCGGTGGATGGCGGCGCGACGTGGGCGGAAGTGGGCGATGGATTGGCAGACACGGCCGTTCACACCCTCCTCTCCACCCCTGCCAACTCCCTCAACATCTACGCCGGCGTGAATGGCGGCCTGCGCCAAATCGAAATCGAACAAGGCCAGCCGGCCGAACCGGGAACCTGGGCCAGCAGTGGGCCGCGCGGCGGCTCGGCCAACGCCCTCGTCGTCTCCCCCGATTTTACCAACGACGGCATCGTCTTTGCCGGGGAATGGCGGGCCGATTACCAGGGTTCCCAATCGGGGCTGGGCTTCATCAAATCCAGCGATGGCGGGCAGACGTGGGCACTGAAGCCCGACCCTGACGAAGCGCCATACAACGGCACGGCCGTTCACGATTACGCCCTCTCCCCCGATTTTGCCAGCGACGGGATCGGGTTTGCCACAACCGGCGGCGGCGGCTTCCGCACCGACGACGGCGGCGAAAGCTGGCGCTGGTTGGGCGATTGGGACGGCTTGGGCTGGTTCCTCGGCCCCATTGCCGTCGCCCCCGATTTTCCCAGCAGCGGCCACATCATGGCCGGGGCCAGCTACTACAGCGACGCCCTTTACCTGAGCGTGGACGGCGGCCAGACCTGGACGCGCGACGATACCCCCAGCGCATCGAGCGACATCGCCTACTCGCCCAACTTCGCCGTGGATCAGACGGCCTTCACCGCCGGATACGGCCTGTTCAAAACAGACAACGCCGGCCTGACCTGGACGGAAATCCTGACCGGCGCAATTCGGTCGCTGGCCGTTTCGCCCGATTTTGCCGCCGACAACACGCTCATGGCGGGCGGCTGGGGTGATTTTTACCTTTCAACCGATGGCGGCAGCAGTTGGATTACGCGCACGGTGGCAGCGGAGGTCAGTTACATCCAGGCGTTGGCCGTCTCACCCCAGTTTGGCGCGGACGGCATAATTTTCGCCGGGGCCAATTCCGGTTTGTATTGGTCGGCAGATGGCGGGCTTTCGTGGGCGTTGGTGGATGGATTTGGGGAAACGGCTATTCTCTCCCTCGCCATCTCCCCCAACTGGCCGGCTGACCCCACCCTGCTGATAGGAACATCGGCGGGCGTTTACCGACTGGCGGCCAGTAATCCGCCCGGCGGCAAGCAGTTCACGCAGGGATTCGCGCCGCTCACCGTCGAATCGTTAACCCTTTCCGCCAACGAGCAACTGCTATTGGCCGGAACCATGTATCACGGCCTCTACGGCAGCCAGGATGCAGGGCAAACGTGGCAGCCGCTGGGCAAACAGGGCAGCGGCTATTACTTGACTGTGGATACGGCCGTTTCGCCCGATTATGCTAACGATCAGACGATTTTTGCCGCCCAAACCAGCATGATCAGCATCGGTTCCAGCCTTTACCGCACGACGGATGGCGGCCAGAGTTGGGATTATGTGTACAGCACAGATAACATTGGCAGCGTCGTCCTCTCGCCGCAGTACGCCAGCGACCAGACTGTTTTTGTCGCCAGCTATGAACGGGCGCTGGAGCGTTCTGATGACGGCGGGGATACGTGGACGGCCGTCGGCGATTGGCCGGTTTATAAGCGAGGCGCGGCGTTACACGTCGTTTTGCCGCCCAACTATCCGACGGACAGCACGATTTTGGCGGGAGGCAGCAAAGGATTCTGGCGGCTGCCGCCGGGAGCAACGATGTGGGAAGCGGCGGCGTCGGGGATTGGGGAAAATCATTATGTAACGGCCGTCGCCATCTCCCCCGCCTACGCTGCCGACCAGACGCTGCTGGCCGCAGCTTATTGGGTTGACCCCATCACGTATGAAGGCTGGCACAAAATGTACCGCTCCACCGATGGCGGTGTGAATTGGGAAGAAGCCAGCATCGGCCTGCCCAACACAACTTTGGAGGATGTAGCCTTTTCGCCTCTTTTTGCCATTAACCAAACGGCATATGCGACGACGGCGGCGGGGGAACTGTATCGCTCGCGGGACGGCGGGATGGGTTGGACGTTGGTTGGAGAGGCGCCGGAACGGCCGTCATTCCATGATGTTGTCGTCAACTGGCAAGGAGACGTCTTTGTCGCTTCGGACAGCGGCGTCTGGCAGTACAACACACCGGCGCAAGACATCCTTATCAACGGCGGCTTTGAGCATGACGGCGGCTGGGAACTACCGGTAACGCGCTACCAGGCCGGTTTTAGCGGCGATGTGATGTTTAACGGCCGTCAATCCGCCCAAATCGGCATCATCAACGACAGCGACAAATACGCTTACTCCTCCGTGCGGCAAACTGTCACCCTACCGGCCAATGTCGTCACCGCCACCCTCACCTACCACACCTACCTCGTCTCCAGCGAAACCGTTACGGCCACGCAAACGGCCGTCTTCCCAGCTCGCGCCCCTGCTTCCGGCGACGCCCAATACGGCCTCATCCTCGACCCCGACACAGGCGACATCCTCGACACCATCTTCTGGGAACTGAGCAACGACCAAACCTGGCAATCAGGCAGCTTCGACTTATCCGGCTACGCCGGGCAAACCGTCGTTCTCCATTTTGGCGTGTACAATGATGGGCTGGACGGGCCAACGGGTTTCTATCTGGATGATACGGCGTTAGTCGTCTACCAAACGGATATTTGGACTAATCACCTGTTCCTGCCGGCCATCCTCAAACCGTAGGAGCAAGAAGCGGGGCGATTTACCAAATCGCCCTACGTAGAAAAGCGACAATCGCCAATATGGTGATTGTCGCTTTTGTTTACACTGGCAAAGCCATTCAGTTTGTGATACTTTTGCAGA
>JANTHP010000335.1 GCA_024762395.1 Anaerolineae bacterium
ATACTCACTTGGAACAGGTCAATCAGCGTGCTTTGGCTGGGCACAATTAGTTTAGGATTCTCCTTTGCCTCCATTTTTCCTACCACGCTTGCCCTGACCGAACGACGCATAACAATTACCGGGCAAATCACGGGCTGGCTTTTCGCAGGAGCCAGCCTGGGCGGAGCCATCCTGCCCTGGTTTTTCGGCGTGTTGTTGGAAAGAATCTCGCCATATGCTATCCTCTGGTTTGTTTTGCTCAGCTTAATTTTAGCAGGCGGCTTGTTATTTTTTATTTTGGTAACTACTCAGGACGCGAAGCTGCCCGGAGAGGCGGAGATGCGCGGAGAAAGGGCGAAGAAGGGAAAAGATAAAGATATTGTTTGATAAAGCATCCATTAAACCGGCGCTCATTATTTTTCTCGTCACTCGCATTTTTTTGTCGTTATGGGCAATCGCAGCATTAAGCGTTATTCCCTTACCGGCAGAGCCAGACGAGGCGTTACGGCCGTATCTCGGCGAACCCATTCTAACTGATGGTCCAGCCGGGCTGCTGCTTGGCCCCTGGCAGCGCTTTGACAGCCAACACTACCTTCGCATCGCCCGACAAGGCTACGCTAACGAAGCCGATTCTGTTTTCCCGCCGCTGTATCCGCTGGCAGCCCGCGCTTTAGGCAGCTTGTTTGGCGGTGGCCCCGTCGCAAATCTGACAGCCGCCATTTTTATCTCCAATCTGGCTTACCTGGGACTACTCATTTTATTGCACCGCGTCACCGCATCCGAGCTTGACAACGAAGCGGCTACACGAAGTTTGGTTTATCTGGCTTTGTTCCCCACCAGCTTCTTTTTGTTGGCTCCATACACGGAATCGTTGTTCATTTTATTGGCGCTAGGAACGATTTGGGCGGGGCGCAACGGCCGTTTCCTCCTTGCCGGTTCATTAGGGTTTTTAGCTTCCCTCACCCGGCTGACGGGTTGGATTCTGGTCGTTCCCTTGGCCTACGAATACTGGAAACAACATAGGCTCTCCACTGCGAAATCACTACTCGCCACGCGCCACGCGCCACTCGCCACACTGCTCCCCGGCTTGGGCACGGCCGTTTTCATGCTTTGGCGGTGGTGGGCCGGTTTACCGCCGCTCTCCGCCATTTACAAGCAGTATTGGTACCAGACAACGGGCTTCCCGGGACAGGATTTGGGTACGGCCGTCAACACTTTTTTCTTTGGCGGCGCTGCCAGAGCCGGGGAATTCACCCTCGTCATTGATTTTCTCACCGTTTTCTTCCTGCTGGGGATGACCATCTGGACATTCCGCCGCCTGGGCGCGACGTATGGCTTGTATTCCGCCCTGCTGCTGCTGTTCATGCTGCTGCCGGCTTCCGCAAATTACAAGCCGTTGTATTCATTTTCCCGTTATGCGTTGGCGTTCTTTCCGGCGTTTATGCTGCTGGGGATGGCTGGGAAACGGCCGTTCATCAACCGTCTCATCCTCTACCCCTCCCTCATCCTCTACCTTTACTTCAGCGCCCAATTCTTCGTCTGGGGCTGGGTGGCGTAACAGCGCAACAGCGTTTCAGCGGTCCGGCTGACAAGCTAAAACGCTTTCTCCGCCGCGCGCGGGTGAGGAATTTCGGCCTGAATGAGCAGCCCGCCGCCATTCTGATTCTGAAAATGCAGCCGTCCGCCCATCAACGCCACCCGCTCGCTGATGCCTAACAATCCAAAATGCCCGTCCTGACCGAGCGCCGCCAAATCGGTTCCTTCCTGCAAGCCAATTCCATTATCCGCAATCGAAACCAGAAGCATACGCGGCGATGTGTGCTCCAGCGAGACGGTCGCCGAACTGGCATTAGCGTGCTTCCAGATATTGTTCAATCCTTCCTGCACGATGCGAAAAATGGAAAGTTCCAGCGTTTCAGGGAGACGGCCGTATCGCTTATCCACCTTCAACGTCACCTCAATTCCCGTCCGGCTGCTCCAATCATGAATGAATGATTGCAAAGCGGCCCCCAATCCCAGGCTGTCAATCGTTGGCGGGCGCAAATTGCCGCAAATCCGGCGCAAATCCGTCACCAGCGTGCGGATATTTTGCCGCACTTCGGCCACATCCGCCGCCAACGCCTCCGGCGCTTTGCCCGCCACCTCTTCCAACTCATAATTCAGGCTCAATAAATCCTGAATCATCTGGTCATGCAGCTCCCGCGCCAGATGCTTGCGCTCCTCTTCCCGTTCTGTCAGCAGGCGGCGCTGGGCGTCTTGCAAAGCCAGGTTGGCGCTGTCCAACGCCTTCACCTGGTCGGCCAACTGCGTCACCAACTGGCGATTTAGCGAATCTGACGCCGCCAAATCGCGCTGCAAAAGCATTTGATTGTGCCGCAGCGTTTCCGCCTGTTTGCGCGCCCGGTAGTAGCTATCCAACGCCCAAATGACCGGCGTGCGCTGCTGGCGATTGGCCGTGCCCACAAGAGCGGCGACGATGCGTTCTCGATTGGCTTTATCTGTTTGGAAACTGCCGACCATCCGCCCCTGGCGCATGACGACGATGCGATCAGAGACGGCAAAGAGATGGTCTAAATTTTGGCTGCTGAACAAAACGGCCGTCCCCCGTTTTTGCCAGGAACGAATCACATCCAGCAATTTTTCCTGGTAGGGGTAGCTAAGCAAGGCGCTGGGGTCGTCTACAATGCCCAGTTTAAGCGGGCGCGACATAGCCTGGGCAATCGCCACCAACTGCCGCTGCTCGCTGGAAAGATTGGCAGCGGCTTCATGCAGTGAAGGCAAATGCACATCGAGCGACGCCAGCAGCCGCTCCGCTTCCTCATCCATTTTGCGTTGGTCGGGCAGCCGCAGCCACTTACCCAAGAACGGCCGTATCCGCTCATGGCCCAGAAAGATATTGCTCGTTACATCCAGCCGCTCAACCAATGCCGGTTCCTGGTAAACTGCGCCGATTCCCAGCCCATACGCATGAAACGGCCATTGCAGTGAACGGCCGTCAAACTGCATCTCCCCCGCGTCAGGCGTCACCAATCCGGCCAAAATCTTAATCAACGCCGACTTCCCCGCCCCGCTGCGGCCCGCCAACCCCACCACTTCGCCAGCTTCAATCGTCAGGCCCACATCCTGCACGGCCGTTAAACTGCCAAACTGCTTTGATAACCCTTTCGCTGACAATAAAGTCATTTAGCCAATCCAATGATAGGAACACAGAGTAGCACTGAGAACGCACGGAGGTTCACAGAGAGATAAAAAGAATAACATTTTTCGGCATGGTTCAAAAAACCATCAATTTGCCTTGATAATTGTCATTCCTGCGAAGGCAGGAATCCATGTTTTAGTCGAGTGGATTCCCGCCTTCGCGGGAATGACAACATAGGAAGTGTCAAGTTAATACGAACCATGCCCATTTTTTTGATTAATTTTCCTCTCCACCCTCTCTGTGTATCTCTGTGTCTCCTCTGCGCTGCTCTGTGACCCTCTTTCACCCAACCACATCCTCAACAATCTGCCGCACCGTGTTCGTATCCAGGTCCTTCTTATCCAAAAAAGCGATTGCGCCCGCCTTCAAACCCAATTGGCGAAATTCCCGATCCGGGTAGGCGCTCATCAAAATAATTCGCGCTGCTGGCGCCTGCGCCTTAATTCGGCGCGTGCAGGCAATCCCGTCCTCATCGGCCAGGACGACATCAACAAATGTGATTTGGGGCGCAACCTGCCGGGCTAAATGCAAGGCCTCGGCTGTATTGCCGGCCTCATAAATCATCGCCTGCGGGCAAACCTTGCCAATCATGCGGCGCAGTTGGCTGCGATACCGTTTATTGTCGTCTACCAGGAGAACGGCCGTTTGCTCCATTCGCGGCAGTTCAATCGGCCGGGTTTCCGGCTGTACCGCCTGCCCCCGGTAAGCCATCACATCGGGATGCTCACGCACATAATTAGCCGCTTCCAACCGGCTTTGCACATTAAGCTGGCGGTACAGGCGCGTCAGATGATTCTCAATCGTCTTAACGCTCAGCCCCAATTGCAAAGCAATCGCCCGGTTATCCAATCCCTTAAGCAACAACCCTAAAATATCCTGCTGACGTCCAGATAGGGCCGGAACATGGGTCGGCGGATGCGATGGCTGCAGCAATTTATCCAACAGGGGGCTGGAAATCCACCGTTTACCGGCTAACACGCGCGTTACCGCCAGCCGCAAATCGCTCAGAGATTGGTCTTTCAAGTGGTAACCGTTGACGCCGGCGCTTAACAAGCCCTGCACATAGACATCGTCGTCATAAGCGCTGACAACTAAAATTCGCAGGTGGGGGTACAAGGCGCGAATCTGGCGAACGGCCGTAATCGGCTCAAAATCCGGCATCGTCACATCAATCAACAAACAATTGGGCTGCGTCTCTGCCAAAGCCTCCATCAACGCCACACCATCGCCCACTTCACCCACAACTTCCAGGTCAAGCAAACCCTCAAGCGCATTCCGAATACCCGCCCTGACAACCGCATGATCATCAGCCAAAAGAACCCGCGCTTTGTCCATTATTCAACGATTCCAGTATGCCGGTCAGGCATGATTGTGCCGTTTCCCGCCTCATTCCATTAAATTAGGGGGAATCCCCTAACGGATTAAGGGGAATTCCTTACAACTTGAGGGGTGTACGGCCGTTACTTGTTGATGTTTAATATATAAAATTCACAAAATATGGTCAATTCTAACAAAACGACGCTTTAGAGACACCATCAGGTGAAGGAGGTAAAAACAAAACAAAAGAATTTGGTAATTAATGAAGGCGTCTTACATCACAGAAACTAGTTTGTTAATAAAGTATTCCCCATAATGATGGCCTTTGCGCCACATAATTTCTATCAAGGAGAAGAAAATGAGATTCAAACATTTACGTACACTCATCATGCTGACTTTACTCGTCGTTTTGTCGGCTTTTGTACTCACAGCTTGCGGCGGCGGTGAACAACCGGCTGCCGAACAACCGGCCGCCGAACAACCGGCCGCCGAAGAACCGGCCGCCGAGGCGCCCGCCGCCGAAGTCACCGGCAAAGTCGGCATCGTCCTGCCCACCCGCGACGAACCCCGCTGGATTCAGGACGAAACCCGCTTCCGCGACGCGCTGGAAGCGCAAGGCTACGAAGTTGAGATTCTCTTCAGCCAGGGCGATTCAGCCATCGAACTGTCCAACGTCGAACAACTGATCACCCAGGGCATCGAAGTCCTCATCCTCACGCCCCAAGACGGCGCCGCCGCCGC
>JANTHP010000336.1 GCA_024762395.1 Anaerolineae bacterium
CGTGAAAGCGCTGACCGACCTGCCTGTTGCCGTCATTACCAACGGCTCGCTGCTTTATCTGCCGGAGGTACGCCGGGCGTTAGCCCCGGCGGATGCGGTTTTGCCTTCGTTGGATGCGGGTACGGCCGTTCTCTACCGCCAGATCAACCGCCCCCACCCGGAAGTGACTTTTAACCGCCTGGTAGACGGTATGATCGCCTTTCGAGAAGAATACAGCGGCCAAATTTGGGTCGAGGTCATGCTGGTGCGGGGTCTCAATGACACCGAAGCTGCCTTGCGCGACATCGCCGCTGTCTTATATCTCATTCAGCCCGATGAGGTACACATCAATTTACCCACCCGCCCGCCGGCCGAAACCTGGGTGCGGGAACCGGAGGAGGAAGGGCTGCTGCGGGCCAGAGCGATTTTGGGCGACATCGCCACCATCGTCCACCCGGCTGTGGGGGAATTTGATTTGAGCGGGTTTGATACGGCCGTAGATGCCATCATCGCCATCATCACCCGCCACCCCATGCGTCAGGAAGAACTGGAACGCGCCCTGAGCCGTTGGACACCGGGCCAGGTGCGCCAAACATTAGCCGATTTGGCCGCCAGCGGGCAAGCCCAGGTCGTGGAGCGGTACGGGGCGCGCTTTTGGAGCGCCGCCCCCTCCCGCTACCCCGACGAAGCGCACAGCCTCGCCGCTGCGCCGGGCCAAAAGCGGCGTCGTTAGACCGTAGGACAAGTTTGCAAACTTGTCCTGCTTTACAAAGGAGCCTGATGATGAAAAACCAAACAATAGCCGATGATGCCGTCAAACTTTGCAGCTACGCCCTTGGCAGCGGCGATATGTATTACAGTGAAGAAGAAAAACGGAACGTTTTTATCGGCGGCGACGCCCAGAATGGCTTTCGTATCTGGGGGCAGCTTGTGGATATTGAAAACGCCCCGCCCATTGGTCTGGATGAAATCCTGCTGGAAGATGCTTTAACATGCGAGGTTCCCGGCCATTTGAATGAAAGTGAGCGGATGGGAAAAATCTTTGCTACGCATTTCGGTACGGCCGTAGCCAACCATATCATCAAGCGGATGCCTGGCGAAACGGTCAACACGATTGCCGACTTATCTCTGCAATGTATCCTCCGCTCGCTCAATACAACCTGGCGCGTAAAAGAACTAAACGGAGGCAAGCAATACCAACTCGACCATTGCCCTCTCTGCGCCGCCGCCGAACGGATTGGTGTTCCAGAAGTGGAAATGGCGCATCATGCCCTGCACACGCTGTTGCAAAGCATGGCGCATACCATTGATCCCGCCTTGACTGTTCAACAGCCGTCCAGCCGTCACGACGAGCATACATTTGCCATTGCAGCATAGAAGATCAGATTATGACTGATCCTATTTGCTTTCACGCCATTGGTTACGTCGAAAACGCATTTTTTGAGCAAACAACACCATCGGAGAAAATAATTCATGAACAATTTGCACACAAAACAAGATTGGTTTGACCGGCTGCTGCCCGAAGGCTTACCCATTCCCAGCGTCACACTGTTAAGCGGCCCCGGCGGCTCCGGCAAACCGCTCATCGGCAACGTCATCGTTTCCGCCTGGCTGCGGCAGGGTGGCAGCGTGGTTTTCATGTCGCTGCAATATCCCGATCACAGCTTTATCGCGGCTGGCTTAAAGAAAATCGCCCAATTGAATCTAGCCGAATATCAAGATCGCGTCGCTTTTATCGAACTGGATGCAACGCTGGATACAATGACTGAACCGGAGGACAATCGCTTTAAGGCCAATGTCGTTAAGCCCGATGTGTGGGATGCCGCTCTGGAACGCGCCTGCGGTCTGGTTCCCAACGAAGGCCCCGGCATCCTCATCTTCGTTTCTGCGCTTAATCTACTGCTTTTCTCCCCTACATACGGCGCGGCTATTTTGGAGAAAATGAAAGCGACAACGCAAAGCGGACGGCCGTACACCTATCTTTTCTCCGCCAGCACCACCGCCAAAGCGGAAGAAATCGCTAAACTGGAAGCTGTTGTAGATAACCTGATTATGACCCACAGCACAAAGAAACCATTCCAACTTTATATGCAAATTGAACGCATCAAAGACGCGCCTTTCCTGACCGAAGAAATCAAAGTGCCTTTTTCGGCCAATCTGCTGACCGGCGTCAAAGAAATTGCCGACCACAGCCGTAAGCGCGTCATTCCGCTCGTTTCCAAACTGTAAACGGTAGTCAAGTTTGCAAACTTGACCTACCAGGAGACAAAATATGTGTCAAGTCGCCGTTTATCTCGATGAAAAGAAAATCATGGACAGCGTTATGCTGGTGGAGCCTGTCCCCGACGGCGTGCGTCTGGTCAAGCTGTTCGAGCCGCCGCGCGTGGTTCCGGCCGTGATTCGCCAGGTGGATTTGATGAAAAATAAACTTTTTCTGGAATCCATCACAGAACGTTCTGAATCAGAAGAGTCGAACAAACCACATGCCCATTCGATAGCGAAAGGAGAATCTGATGGTCACGAAACAAGTTAAAGATTGGATGAATGCACACGTTATCACCGTGTCCGGAAGCAGCGCCTTGCCAGACGCCTATTGGTTGATGATCGAAAACGATGTGCGCCGC
This sequence comes from Anaerolineae bacterium, assembly GCA_024762395.1. Taxonomy (GTDB): domain Bacteria; phylum Chloroflexota; class Anaerolineae; order Promineifilales; family Promineifilaceae; genus JACKCC01. The sequence continues at coordinate 2,604 of JANTHP010000336.1, forward strand.
CTGCCGGTTGTGGATGACGGTGCATTGGTGGGTATCATCACGCTCGAAGATTTGCGCCGCATGGACCCGGTCAAAGTGGCTGGATTTGATGTCATCCACATCAGCAACATGCTTGCCCGGCTTCCGGTGCGCCGCTTGATGACTAAAAATCCCAAAACCATTGCGCCAACCGCCTCTTTAATTGAAGCCGCTCGTTTAATGCTGGCCAATAAGATCAGCGCGCTGCCGGTTCTTGACGACGGCCGGTTGGTCGGCATTATTACTGAGCGGGATATTTTCCGCGCTTTTGTGGAAAGCGAAGAACAAAGGGAGGCCGTTGGGAGCGCGGCATAAATGTCCCGTCCATTGTGGCAGTTGCTTTTGTTGACACGCAGCGCGGATAAACCGGTTGAATTGAACTGTGCTGAATGTTTCGCGCTGCTGGAATTTGACGCCGAATTGTTAAAAAATGGCGTGCCGCTTGAGGAAATCCGTTCTGCCGCCAGCCATCATCTGTCGCTTTGTCAAGCGTGTCAAACCGATTTTGATGAATGGATGAAACGATTCAGCGTCCACACGCAATTGCCCGCATCGCCAGCGCCAGGTGTTTGACGATGCGGAGCGATAAAGGAGAAAAAATGAGATCGAAAACAAAAATCGGCATCATTATTTGCGATCGTTACCGCCGCTGCGCCGGCGGAAAATGCTTCCGCGCGCTAAAAAACAGGGAAGGGGCTTTTAGCGCTTACGCAGGTAAAGAAGTGGAACTGGTCGGGTATACGACCTGCGATGGCTGCCCCGGCGGCAATGTTGAATACGCCGGTGATGAAATGGTGAAGAATGGCGCCGAGGTGATTCATCTGGCGACGGGACTCGTGGTCGGTTATCCGCCTTGCCCGTACATTCATACCTTCAAAGATTTCCTTGAAGCGCGCCATGACGTGAAAGTGGTCGTGGGCACGCATCCCATCCCGCAAAAATATCTGGATATGCACACCCGGCTGGGAACCTGGGAAGATGATTCGTGGGCTGAGCTTATTGCGCCCACGATGGCTGATGAAGCGACTCGGATAGCGTACAATTAGCGGCAGTAAATTCCGAGAAGATTTGTCAAATTTTTTAGGATGACCAGGTGTTTGCCGGGCCAAATTTGACAAATCTAAGGGGCCCATATTGGGAGAGGTGATTAATGTCTGTAAAACACGCGATTGAAGTTGAAGAAAAAGTGGTTGAGGCCGGGGACGGCACGACGATGCAGGTTCTGATCTCGGCAGAGGAAGGGCCTAATTTTGCGATGCGCCGCTTTGTGATGCAGCCTGGCGGCGGGATGCCCAATCATACGAATTTGGTTGAACATGAGCAGTTTGTGCTGAACGGCCGTGCCCGCATCGGTATTGGCGACGAAATCTATGAAGTGCAACGGGGCGATGTGGTATTTATCCCCGCAGAAGCCCCGCATTGGTATACCAACATCGGCGATGAACCCTTCGAGTTCCTTTGCCTGGTTCCCAACAAACCTGACAAAATTCAACTTGTACCCAATGCTCGCCAGGGAAATGAAGGATAAACGATGATTTTCTTTTGGGTTATCGTCGCTGTCGTTCTGTTTATCTTCGCGCTTGACCAACTCATCGAGCGGCTGTACCGGTACGAGGCAAAAACGAACCGCGTGACGCCTGAAAAATACCAGATTCCCTTCGATGAGGTACAGATTCCAGGCGTTAAGGGGGCGCAGCTTTACGGCTGGTGGATGCCCGCCGCGCCGGAAGCGCCGACTCTGATTTTGGTGCATGGCTGGGGGCGTAACCTGGCCCGGATGATGCCTTATATCCGCCAGTTACATCCGCTGGGCTACAACTTGCTGGCGTTTGATGCGCGTAATCACGGCCGTAGTTCGCCCACAAAACGCCCCACCGTACACACCTTTTCTGAGGACGCTCTCGCAGCAGTAGATTTTATCGCCAAGTCCGATTGGGTTTCTGCGCCCAAAATCGGTGTGGTGGGTCTTTCCATTGGCGGTGGGGCCGCTATCAACGCCGCCAGTCGGAACGGCCGTATACAATCCGTCATTACCATAGGCGCGCTATCGCACCCGGTTGAGGTGATGAACCTGGAATTTCAAAAAAGGAACGTCCCCAATTTCATTCCCTGGCTGCTTTTTGGTTATATGCGGCTGCGCTATGGGCTTGATTTTGACAAAATCGCTCCCGTCAACAACATACCCAACGTCAAAGCGGACATTCTTCTAATTCACGGCGAGGAGGACGAAACCATCCCGCTGCGCCAGGGAGAGGCGCTTGCCCAGGCAGGCAATCCCGCCAGAACCCGCTTATGGGTTGTCCCCGGCAAAGGACACAGCGACTGTGATACCCATCCCCAATTTTGGGAAAAAGTGGGCGCGTTTTTACAAGAGACAACATGGGCACAGCCCACCACGAATGAATGAAAATCCACAGATTGCGCAGATAGCGCAGATTTAATCTGTGTAATCGGTGTAATCTGCGGTTTTTTTATAGAGAATCCGGTAATTGTCAAGACCCAAAATAAGATGGGGTTTGAAGCAAAAAAAGGCAGCGGGAAATAACCCGCCCTTATCTGAACTTTAA
>JANTHP010000337.1 GCA_024762395.1 Anaerolineae bacterium
AGGCTGTTCGAGGCTGCCAGACGGGGGTGGCGCCGGGGGGTTGGTGGGGTCGGGCACGGCCGTTTCCGCTGCCTCTTGCGGTTCTTCTGTGGGCGGTACCGGGGATGGCGTCGTTGTGTCGGCCGGCTCTGGCGTATCGGCAGCCGTTTCATCGGTGGGTTCAGCGGTCACGGTGGCGGGGGGCGGCTGGGTAGGCGCTTCGGTGGGGGGAACGGCCGTGTTCGTTGGCGGTTGATTAGTTGGTTGGACTGCGGCGACGGCCGTAAGCGTGGGGGTGACAGCAGCAGGCGCCGAGACCGTTCCTCGGCAGGCCGCCATAAATGAAACAACGACAAACAAACTGACAAAACGCCAAATCTTCATCATAATCCCCTTTCTATTTCAGTTCGTAAAACCTGCAAACGGCGTAAAAGAAGTTGGACACGGCCGTTTTTTAGCAAATTTTCCCGATGCCCATCCGAAAACCGCTCCCCACGCACACAAAAAGTCAACATTGTTTTGATATCGTCCAGGCTGGCGGCTTGTACAACGGCATCATCCTGTAACATTTCGCCCGCCTGATTGATTTGATAATTGCGATCCATCCACCAGGGATGTCCGGCCAGCTTGAAAAATTCGACCACATCGGCGTCATAAACCGGATAATATGATTCCCATTTTGTAAAAGATTGGCGATTAGGGTCTTCAAAGCCGGGTAAAAAATGAAGCAGCGCGTCAATTTTTTCAATGACAAGAGATGTTTCGTCTTTCATGTTTATTGTTTTATCCTGAGCCAGGGCCTGGGAGGCCCTTCTACAATTTTCGCCCGCAGAGGGGCCTCCCTGGCCCCGACTCCGAACTACTTTTCAATCATCAACGTCACCGGGCCATCGTTGTGGATTTCCACTTGCATCATGGCGCCGAAGATGCCGGTAGCAACGGGGAGACCACGCCGACGCAGTTTATCGCAAAAATAATCTACCAGCGGTTCGGCGTGTTCGGGACGGGCGGCGTGGGTGAAGGACGGCCGTCTTCCCTTCCGCGCATCGCCGTACAAGGTAAACTGAGATACAACCAAAACGCTGCCCTCTACATCGAATAAGGAAAGGTTCATTTTACCTTCGCGGTCCTCAAACAAGCGCAGCCCGGCGATTTTGTTTGCCAGCCAATCGGCTTCGGCGCGGCTGTCGTCGTGGGTGACGCCCAGCAGGATGACGTACCCTTGTTCAATTTGGCCGGTGATACGGCCGTCCACCGTCACACGGGCGGAACTAACTCGTTGTAATAAAGCTCTCATAATAAAAAGGGATGAGGGATGAGACGCTCATCCCTCATCCCTCGTCCCTAAAGAATCCCCACCTGGCTGTGGTCGGCGAGGGTGAGTTTAAGCGCTTTCGGTTTGATGGGCGAACGGCTGATGACAACATGACTGCCAATCAAACTATCCTGAATGCGCGTGCCAATATCTTTGATACGGCTGTGGTTCAACACCATCGAATGCTCAATCTCGCTGTCCTCAACCGTCACATCGTTGGCGATGCTGGTGAAGGGGCCGATATAGCTGTTGACAATGCGGGCATTCTCGCCGATGATGGCCGGGCCGCGCACGACGCTGTTGATGATTTCTGCGCCCCGCTCCACCATCACGCGCCGCCCTACCTGGCTTTCTCGATCCACGTACCCTTCAATTTTGTATTCAATTTCTTCCAACACTAAATCGTTCGCATCCAGCATATCGCCGGGGCGGCCGGTATCAATCCACCAACCGCGATGGATGTAGGGATGGACGCGGTAATCGTGGTCTACCAGCCATTGAATGGCGTCGGTAATTTCCAATTCGCCGCGCCAGGAGGGTTTGATGCCGTCAACTGCCTTAAAAACGTTGGCGTCGAACATGTAGATGCCAACCAGGGCCAAATCGCTGGGCGGGTTTTTGGGTTTTTCGATGAGGCGGATGATACGGCCGTCGTCCCCCAACTCGGCCACGCCATACTGTTCGGGATGTTCGATGCGCGTCAGTACAATCTGGCTGTTCCATTCGCTTTCCGCAAATTGAGCAATCAGCGGGCTGATGCCTCCTTCAATCACATTATCGCCCAGGAACATGACAAAACGGTCGTCGCCCAGAAAATCCTGTGACACTTTGACGGCGTGGGCCAATCCCAACGGCTGGTCTTGCTGGATGTAGGTGATTTTCACCCCCCAACGGCCGCCGCGCCCCACAGCTTCTTTGATTTTATCGGCCGTGCTGCCGACGACGATGCCAATTTCGGTAATCCCGGCATCGCGGATGGATTCGATGACGCGGAATAAAACCGGCTTGTTGGCGACGGGGATGAGCTGTTTGGCATTGGAATAGGTAAGGGGGTAAAGGCGCGAACCGGTTCCCCCGCTAAGGATGAGTCCTTTCATGGTGTCTCCTGTTATTGGCTGCCGGTAGTTAGTTTCTGGCAGATGGTTGTTGGCAACCAGCCGCTAGCAGCCAATCTTTACCAGATTTTAGGGGATGTGGGTTAAATGACAAGTCTGGAAACGGCCGTTTTGCCTACGCTGCCCCATCTATCCAAAAAATCGGATACGCAGCAGGGTGTAAATCGCTTCCACGCCGTCAATCCAGGAGATTTTTTTGCCTTCATCGGCTCGACGGGGATTGTAACTGATGGGAACTTCAACGATTTTTTGCCCGGCGCGGCACAAACGGGCGGTAATTTCCGGCTCAAAATCAAACTGGACACAGCGCAAACGAATGCCATCCAGCGCTTCGCGGCGGAACACTTTGTAGGCCGTTTCCATATCGCTGAGACGCGCGCCGTAGAGGATGTTGGTGAGTATGGTGAGGAAGCGGTTTGCCAACCGGGTACGCAAAGAAATATCTTCTTTTTTGGCATTGAGAAAACGGGAACCGTAAACGACGTTGGTCTCGCCATCAAAAATGGGCTGCAGCAGGCTGCCATATTCTTCTGGATTAAGCTCCAAATCGGCATCCTGAATGAGCATGATGTCGCCGGTGGCATGGTGTAAACCTAAACGAACGGCCGCTCCTTTGCCCAGGTTGATGGGGTTGGTGTGGATGTGGATGAGGTTGGGCCATTGGCGGCGGCGGGTTTCGGCAACGGCGGCGCTGGTGTCGGTGGAACCGTCGTCGGCAACGATGATTTCACGCTCGATGTCGCCGAGGTCTACGCGAATAACGCGGTCTAACAGTTCGCCAATGGTCATCTCTTCGTTGTAAACGGGGATGATGATGGAGAGTTTCATGGTATTTCCTCATGCAAGACTTGGTAAACGGCCGTTTCGCCATTGTCGTACACTTGTTTTAGATACGGCCGTTCCATCAACGCCGGACTGCCTGGTTTGCGCTCGGTACGGCCGTAAAAAATATAGGCAATCTCATATGCTTCAAGCAGTTGAATCCGGTCAGATTCTGATGCGCCATCGGTAAAAAACCGGTCGGCCAGCTTACGTTTTTCATCGAATTGCACCGTCTCGAACCGCTGCCCTACAAAAACAACATTACCGGCCCGGTACGGAATGTAACTACCGCTCCAGTAAGAACTCAATACAACATCGGCAGGGTCGGTGTTTTCGCCCAGCCAGTCCATCGCCGCTATCTGCGTTTGCGGGCGGAATAGGGGATAGGGCTGCATGACAGTTAGGGTAACGGCCGTTCCCACATAAATATACACGTTCATCAAACTGACAAACAACACCATCAAAGCTGCCAACAATCGCTGTAAACCAACACGGCTGTATCTAGGACGCTGCAATAACAATCTAGCGGCCCGGCTGTTTAGCAGCCAGGGCAAAGCGACCTCAAACAAGCCGATAGCGGCTAAAATCGCCAACGGGATTTGCAAACCTTCTACAAAACGGCGCTGCGGATTGATGGGAACGTACAACAAAATCGCCACGGCTAAAACCCAGCAATAGAGGATGGTAACGGCCGTGCGCCGTTCCACAGTCCAATCCCGCCACCGTCTAAGCGATAAACCGCCTATAAATAAATACGGCCCATAAGCCAGCAGCAAATGCAGCGGATTGGGTGTCAACGTCACCGCCTGGTCATTCCACAGTTTGAACACGTCCACCGTGCTGATAGCCCATACATAATACAAAAACAGCGGCACGGGAATCATGAACATGACGGCCAACATGCTGAGTTCTTGCCACAAAATGCGCTGCGCCCGCCATACCAGGTAAAGATAAAACAAACCCAACGCTGCCCCAATCAACAAAATCAGAAAAGGATAGACGACGCCCAATGCCGTATTGCCCAATCCGGCCAACACAACCAATCCCCACTGCCGCCGCCGGCTCATGGGCGCTGTCAGCGCTTGAGCCGTCCACCAGAAAATGAGCATTATGAGTAAAATGCCCGCGATGAAATGGGGGTAGGTGAGCGCGCTAAAGAAAATGTGCGCTTCAGGCGTGTATAAATCAAGTGGAATGGCTTCCAGCGTATTGGCGCGCTCAAAAGCCAGGGGAAACCGCCACCAATCGAAGCCGGAACCGAAAAGCGCCAAGGCGTAGGCGGTGTAACGGGCGGCTGGGGACGAGATGAATCGCGCAATATAGCGGTAAAGCAGCAAGAAGAAGGCCGCATCGGCCAGCCACAAAGCAAGATGCCACATGGTGACGGCCGTTACCCCCAACCAGCGCGCCATATGACCTAATGCCAGATAAAAGCCCTGAATAAAAACCGGCCGGTGCGCCTCCGTCGTAAATAAGTTGCGATACGTCCAGGAACCGGCCCGCCCCTGCTCAATGGCCGAGAGATAGCTGCCATCTTCCACATTGATCAACAAGCCGGTAAAAACCGTGTCCTCCGGCGTCAAAACGTGGCCGAGTATGTAGGGCAGCAGCAAAAAGGAGGCCGTCAACAAGGCCAACAGCAAGACAATCACCTGTTCTCGGCGGGAAATATGGGTGATGGACCTGTTTTCCTGGGTGTGTGTCATAAAACTGCGCCTGTAACTATTCAGGTGACAGTCACTTCTTCCAGAGGTATTAGCCGAAGCCATGATGTTGATAAGTGACTGTCACCTCCGGTAGCTGTATAGTTACACTTTTCATTTACATTATAGCAAAGAGAACGGCAGGGAATGTTCGGGTTTGGTTATAATTGCCTAAACCAAATAGCTTTTCAGTACTATGCACCGCT
>JANTHP010000338.1 GCA_024762395.1 Anaerolineae bacterium
TGCGGTGAGGAAACAGGTCAAGCAAGTCAGTATACCGCAAGGGACGAAGATACAGGTTGGCATTGGCGCGACAATAAAGCGGAGCGGAATAGGCAAATACCTCCCGTATCATCGTACTGACATGCGAACCGACGATGATCAGCCGCAAATTAGGGATTCTTTGCAACCGATGGTCCCAGGTATGTTGGAAGTAACTGCTCAAGCCCATTGATTGATGGCAAAGCTCCGTGAACCCTTCCAGGATAAACAGCTTCGTCGCATTGCTGCGTTCGGTGATTTGGGCCAGATGATCCAACGCCTCGCGCCAATCGTAAAAGGAAAAGTCGGGGGAGGGCGAATCGTCTCGCTCAGGATCGTAACGCAGCAACGCCTGGGAAAAATCGCGTAACTGCGCCGCCGCATCGCCCGGCGGCGCTTGCCAGTGGAAATAGTCGGCGATGGACTGTTCTTGCAGGAATTGCCGCCATAAGCGCGTTTTGCCGACGCCTTTACGGCCGTACATAACCAAAAACCCGGCCCCATGATGCCAACCTCGATCATAGAACTCGGTCAATGATTTCAGTTCCTGATAACGTCCCAGAAAAGGGAGGGTGAATGCTGTTTCGGTCATGGTTTCGCTTTTGGGATCAGCCAGATTCGATAACAAGGTCGAATTGGCGTTGGTCGAAAGCGTCAGGCCAGATGGTCGCCGCGTTGGCCCGTACGCCATCGAAATTGGCGCCATCGCTCTCAATCCCCGTTAAGTTAGCGCCTAAAAGTATTGCCCCACATAGCGTAGCCTTGTCTAAATCCGCTTGACTGAGGTCTGCGTTTGTCAAATTAGCGTTAACCAACTCAGCATACCGCAAAACAACACCCGTCAAATTGGCGTCGGCCAGATTCGCGTTGAACAAAGCGGCTTGATGCAGCCAGGCATGAACTAAATTAGCCTTTTCAAGATTAGCATGCGACAAATCGACATCGGATAAATTCAGATAGGAAAGGTCTAAACCGGAGAGATCCACGCCCCGCAAACAGATAGAACGGCGGCCGGCGGCAACGAGTTTGATAACATCTTGTCGGGTTAATTCAGCCATTCTTGACGGATCCTTTTAGCGATGGGATTAAGTTGAATTATAGCACATTAGTTCTAATTTGACGACAAAAAGAGATTTTGGGGAAAACACGTAATACAGGTGAAAATGGGTCACATGTTTTTCGCTGGAATTGCAACCAAAAATCAGATGCCCATATCTAACTTTACTGCCACATATCCCTGAAACTAACAATCGTCTTTTGCCCTGCTATTTTATTGCCGAAACTATCATTGCCATAACAATCATTTTTGCATAGAAGGTGGAAAATAGCGATCGACCAATGCAATGTCACTAATCTTGTCTCATTGAAAGTAATGATACAATATACGTTAGCAGTATGATACTTTGGAGGTATATAACATGCCTAGATTCAAAGAGTTCAAAGGCCGGGTAGCGAGCTAAACCTTCTGGATGAGTTGTGGGATGACACAGATGCGGCACTGCTGGTTTTGTACGGCCGTCGCCGGGTGGGGAAGACGCGATTACTAGAGCAGTGGATTAAACAAAGCCAGGTGCGTGCGCTTTACTGGATGGCCGAACCCGCTTCCGCAGCCGATCAACTGCGTTCATTCTCCCAATCGCGTTACAACTTTGCCAACCCCAATGCGCCAGCTCCATTGGATTTTAGCTATGCAACTTGGGAACAAGCGTGGCAACAAGTAGCCATTCTGGCACAGCGGGAGCGCTTCGCGCTTTTTGTAGATGAGTTCACCTACGTCCTGTCCGTCATGCCCAGCATTGCCGGCGTATTGCAGAAAGCCTGGGATCACACCCTGAATAGAACGAATCTCTTTTTGGTTATTTCCGGCTCTCATCCAGGCATGATGCAGCGACATATGTTGTCTTATCAGGCGCCGCTTTACGGCCGTGCCACCGGTCAACTGCACTTACAGCCCTTACCTTTTGGTTACACACAGGATTTCTTCCCCAATTATCAGCCAGATGAACGGGTTGCTATTTATGCCATTTTTGGCGGGATTCCCGAATACTGGGAACGGATCACGCCTACCTTGTCCATTTCCGATAACATTCGCCGTCAACTGCTCACGCCTAATAACCGAATGCAAACTGAACCGCGCTTGCTCTTACAAGATTTCGTCCAAGACATCCATAACTATGTGAGTATTTTGGGGGCGGTTGCCGGTGGGGCGCGCACGCAGAAGGAAATTAGCAGGCGCGCCGGATTGGCTCAGGGTCATGTCTCCAAATACCTGAGTGTTTTGCGCGATGCCGGCTTTATCGAACGGCGCATCCCCATAACAGCTACAGAAAGCTCCCGACTCGGCCGTTACCATGTCATTGACCCGTATTTGCGTTTCTATTATCGCTTTTTGTTTGCGCGTCAGGCGCAGTTGGCTATGAATGAACCTGACTTGGCGTTGGCGGAAATTAAACGCCATTTGCTGGATTTCATCGGCGCCCATACCTGGGAAGAATTGTGCCGGGAGTGGACGCTGCGCGCTGGTGTGCGGGGTGTCTTGCCTTTTGCGGCCGATCAAGTAGGCAGCGCCTGGACGAAGCAGGCGCAGGTAGATGTGGTGGGGATCAACTCGATGGAAAAAACGATTTTCCTGGGCGAGTGCAAATGGCAGGATAGGCTGGTCAGTCGTTCGGTTTTGCGCCAACTAGTTGCTAAGACAAGTGAGATTGTGCCTAAACAGGGTCAGTGGCGGGTTTGCTATCTCGGCTTTGCCCGCAATGGATGGACGGAAGCGGCGCAAGAATACGCGAATGGGATTCTTGCGGAGGCGTCAGCAGGGGATAATTGGCAGATAGTAGAAATGAGGTTGCTAGATTTGAATCAGGTTGACGCTGATTTACGTGATTGGGTCAGACCTTAAACGCAGGAAACAAAGCCAAACAGCAACTTGGGGTCTGTGTCGTATGCGGCGGAAAATTTCCGGCCTCATTAACACAAAGTTTCTCTCTGTGCATTCAATGAAATTACCTTTCATCAGTGAGGCTAAGGCGTGATGCGAAAATGATGTTCGCTACCCGGATTGACAATTTCCGCTAGAGCATTTACAATAAGTATGTAATGTATACACAATACATATTTAAACGGGGCGATTGATGCGGCGGATCGAAGGATTTATCTGAGCAGATTGGGTTGTTGACAAACTGGATTGGAAACATGGCGTTGCTCCAGATGAAGTCGAAGAAACATTCTTCAATCCACCGTATAAAGTTAGGCGGACAAAGGGAGACAAGTATCTTCTATACGGCCGTTCATATGATGGTCGCTACTTATTTATCGTTTTCGCCTGGAAAGGAAAACGCATCAAGGTAATTTCTGCCCGTGATATGACGCCGTCCGAAAAGCGGCATTTTAGTCGAAAGTGAGGTGTAATATGGTTGATAAAATTCCTCAATTCAAGACAGAACAAGAAGAAGCCGATTTCTGGGATTCACACGATTCTACAGATTTTCTCGATGAGACCGAAGCCATAAATGTGACTTTTGTCGATGCCCGACCGTCCATGAAACAAATATCTTTACGATTAGATCCTTCCGTAATTGACCAGCTAAAGTCATTAGCTGTCGGTAAAGGTATTGGTTACCAAACAATGATCAGAATGTGGGTAATGGAACGGTTGGGGCAAGAAGCTTAAACTCGTTTACGGGGTTCTTTGCAGATCCCCAAGTTTGCTATCTTGGTTTCGCCCGTGACGGGTGGACGGAAGCGGCGCAGAAGTACGCGAATGAAATTCTTGTGGAGGCGACAGCAGGGGATAATTGGCAGATAGTAGAAATGAGATTACTGGATCTGAATCAAGTTGACGCTGATTTACGCGATTGGGTCAGACCCTAAACGCAGGAAACAAGACCAAACAGCAGCTTTTTAAAGCCATTATTTTCCAGAAAGTTTGCAGATTTTTACGGAAGGAATTAGCGAGAATCCCTTCCGCTTCGTGTCAATTTCTAAATTGTGTGTCCCAGTTTGAACGCTATTTGTCCCAGTTTCAGAATTAATTATCCCAGAATTTCAGAAATATGTGTCCCGATGGTGGCTGGCGGAGGATTTGAGTGACGCGCAGCGGTATCAGGTTGAAGATTTGAAGGGTAAGCTGCCCACGCTGCAAAAGAAAACGGAACAGATTTTGGCGTTGTTGGCGGAGCTGCGAAAAGGCACGATTAACCGCATTCTGGAGATGGATGATGCGGAATTAGGGCGCAAGACGCTTAGCGGGGAGACGGAACGGCCGTTTTAAGGCCATCATGCAGCTTGTATCCACGCATTGGGACAAATCCCTTTCTCCCAATGCGTGCATGGAACGAACCATCATACCTCAACAATCCCAAACAAGTCGTTTTGCGCCTGTTTGTCAATAGGGAGTAGACGAAGTATTATACTTCGGCAACCTGTTAACACCAACGAGGAACGAGATGGAATTTATTGGCCGCGAAATGGAGCTTGGTTTACTCGATGATTTGTACCGTCGGCCTGGCGCACAGTTTCTCATCATGTACGGGCGACGGCGCATTGGTAAAACCCGGCTTCTCACCCAGTGGGGTGGGGGGCTGGACGAACCCTATTTGTACTGGATGGCCTCGCAAACATCCGCCACCAACCAACTACGACAATTCTCACAAACGCTATTCCAATTTCTCAATCCCGGCATAGCTATTGATCCTACTTTCAGCTATATCTCCTGGGAGGCCGCCTTCGCCGAACTTAGTCGAGCGGCGGCAGATAGACAACTGGTTGTTGTTTTGGATGAATTCACATATGTGATGCAGACGGACACAGAAGTCCCCAGCCTCATTCAAAGGGCGTGGGATCATCAACTGAAATCGTCCAATATTTTCCTCATCTTGCTCGGCTCCCTGGCCGGTATCATCCAACGTACCGCTCTGGATTACCATTCTCCTTTGTATGGTCGGGCGACGGCCCGTTTGAAGTTGCGCCCGCTCTCCTTCGGCGCTCTGGCAAAGACTCACCCCAACTACAATGCCGAACAGCGCGTCGCCGTCTACACGATCACTGGCGGCGTTCCAGCTTACCTGGAATTGTTTAGCGATCAGCTCAATATCCTGCAAAACTTACGCGCTC